>JBILKV010000062.1:0-21859 GCA_044376515.1 Chthoniobacteraceae bacterium
CCCGGACCACGGCCTCACCGTACTCCCCTTCTGGACGGCCGAACGGGCACCCACCTGGAACGAGGACCTGCGCGGCGCGATCCTTGGAATCACACAGGCAACCTCGGCCATCGACCTGCTTCAGGCCGTCACGGAGGCCACCTTTCATCGGATCGCCCAAATCGCCGAGGCGCTTTCAGGCCAGACACAGGAGCCGCCCAAATACTTTGTTTCCGGCGGCATCCAGCATTCGAAGTCGGCGCTCCAGCGGCTGGCCGACGTGCTCAATCAACCGCTTCACGCCAACCCCGAACCCGAGGCCTCCATCCGCGGCGCCGCGGTTTTCGCAATGGAAAAACTGGGGATGCCGATTGCGCCCCTGCCGATTCTGCCTCCCCTGCGTCCGCGGAAGATGGTCGCACAACGCTACGCGCTGGACCGGGAACGCCAAGCCGCCCTGGAGCGCCTGCTTCAACAGCACCAGACACCCAGAAATGGAAAACGGGGTCGGTGACAAACAAGATCAGGGTGCGATTCTTGACCACCTCCTCTTCACAACAACCGCTCCTGTAGCGCCTTTGCCACGGCTCCGCTTTGCTTGTTAAAGTGGGGTTTCCCATGGTTTTGCGTATGTAATCTTCGGCGGTGTGGCAGCTGATTTGCAGCCGGGCGGCGGCTTCCTTGAAGCAGTAGTACCGGGCTGCAGCCGCGTTCGGGTCAAAATCCAATGCGAGATAAAGCTCGAATGCTCCTGCCGCAGGAAGAACGCTTCGGGGGAAGCGAGTAACTTCCGGTGACGTTCCCCAAGCCGGAACCAAAAACATGAAACTACCCCACCTCACATTCCTCACATTCCTCACCTTCGCGTTCATCACGAACATCGCCTTCGCCCTTGATTCCCATGTCGATGCCGTCATCCGCACCGTTGAAGGCGCCAAGGGCAAAGTCGAAAAGACCGAGGACGGCCAAAGCCTCAAGCTCGTGGATCTCGCCGTGCCACGCACGGGTCCGCACGACCAGCGCAAGGACGATCCCTACGACGCCGCCTTCTTCGAGCATCTGAGCCACATCACCACACTCGAATCGCTGAACGTGATCTCCACCAAGGCCAACGACGAATGGATCGCGCCACTTGGAAAGCTCACGAACCTCAAAACGCTTCGCTTTACCAACAACGGCAAGCTCACGGATACGGGCATGCTGCAACTTGCCGGTGTAATGAAGGGCTTGGAAAGTTTCGCCTTCGTGGGCACCGCCATCACCGGTCGCGCCTACGCCCAGTTTGATGTTTTAACCAAGCTGGTGAAAGTCACCCACCGCGGCAGCAGCATTGATGATGAGGGCTTGAAGGCGCTTTGCGAACATCTGCCAAACTTGGAATACATCAGCCTCGCGCACGCCAGGTTCACCGACGCCGGCGCACCGAACCTCGCGAAGCTCACCAAATTGAAGGGCCTCGACATCGGATCTTCCAAGGCCACGCCAGAGGCGCTGGTCCACATAACGAAGCTGCCTCTGGAGTTTTTGGAACTCGGCGACAACTTCGCCACCGCGGCATCGGTCCCGCTGGTCAAGCGCATCGACCCGCTACGCCGCGTTACGATCACCCACCTTGCGAAGGTGACGGATGCCGAGCTGAAGACGATTGCAGGTCTGTCGCAGATCGAGAGCCTCGAACTTGACGACGTCCCGTTCCCTGAGGAGCGCGTGTCCGTCCTCAAGGATTTCGCCTTCCTCAAGGTGCTCAAACTCGTTGACCGCAAAAATGGCTACCCCGCCGAAATCCAGACCAAAATCCAAACTCTTCTGCCAAAGGTCGAGGTGAAGTTCACTCCCTGATCCCCCTAACGCTTATCCCATGAAAACCACCCACGTAATCATTACCGCGCTGCTGGCACCCGTGCTCTCACTGCATGCCGCCGCTCCCGATCTCACCAAGCTCAACTCTCGGGCCGATCTTGATGCCGTCATCGCCGCAACAACAGATCCGGCTTTGAAGCAGACCTTCACCGCGCACGCCGCAGAGATCCTGCTTGCCGCAGAGCAGCATCGGCATGTCGAGGCGGTCATCCGCACGATCGAAAGCGCGCCGGGCACGTTCACAAAAATCAACACCACGCCCGAGGCGCTCAAGACGGCCGCAGGCGGCGAGCTTGCGCTCTTTGACACGCTCACCCAAGTCAGCACCAACATTTTGGCAGGCAAAGCGCACGATCATCGTAACGAGAAAGACGACCCCTACAACGCCGCCTTCATCGAGCACCTCGGACACATTCCGTCGCTGGAATCGCTCAAACTGGAGGCCTCCGGAATCCAGGACGAATGGCTGGCACCTCTACTCAAGCTCAAGAAGTTGAAAAGCCTGAGCGTAAACGGCTTTGGAAAACTGGGCGATGCCAGCCTGTCCCGGTTCAAACAACTCACCGAGTGTCCTGATCTCACCAACCTCGAGCTGGCCTATTTTGCCAAGGCCACCGACGCGGGTTGGGAAAACCTGGCAGGCCTGAGGAACTTGGAGTCGTTCACCCCACGGGGCGCAGGATATCCCGGGCACTGCTTTGCAAAGTTCGAGGGCTGGACCAAACTCAAGCGGATCAACTTCCACAGCAACGGCCTTGATGACGAGGGTCTCGGCTACGTGTGTGAAAAGTTCCCAAAGCTGGAGTTCATCAAGCTCTGGCACTCCAAAAACCTGACTGATTCCGCTGCCGAGCACTTCAAAAAACTCAAGCACCTGACAGGCATTGAAATCAGCTGTGCGAAGGCCACCGCCGGCCTCGTCAAACACCTGCGCGACCTGCCTCTGGAGTACATCGCACTCGAATCCGGCATGAGCACTCCTGCCGCCGACGCGATCGCCATCGCAAAAGCCACCCCCACGCTGCGCAAACTCTCGCTCGATGCCAAAGCGTTTACCGACACCGATCTGAATTCCGTCGCTGGCGTGACCCAGATCCGGGAGCTCTCGCTCTCAGGCCTCGAGTTGCCTGACGACCGTCTGCCGCAATTACAAGCGTTCGCCCACCTCAATGCCCTCACGCTCGTCCGCTACGGCAAAGGCTACTCCGACGAAACACAGGCCAAGATAAAAGCCCTTCTCCCCAAGGCGGAGGTGAAGTTCGTGAAGTAAAGATTCAACGCTCCAACACCGCAGCATCTCACGAACCCGAAGTATCATGAACACACCTCCCTTCAGTCGCCGACAGTTTCTCCGTGCAGCGGGCGTTACCGTCGGGCTCCCTTGGCTGGAGACTTTTTCGCGGGCCGCGTCGCCGACGGCCGTGCAGCGCTTCGTTTGCGTCGCGAATCCGTTCGGAATGATCCAGGACGCCTTCTTTCCCACTGAAGAGGGATTGGAGGCCGTCCTGCCGGTGAACCTCGCGGCCTTCGAACCACTGCGCGGCAAGTTCACCGTCTTCTCCAACACCGACCATGGCAACAACGGCGGCCACGGAGGCACCCACATGTTCCTTTCGGGAGTGAAATCTTCTGAGGCATCTTCAATGCCGGATGGAAACATCTCACTCGACCAGTTTCTTGCAAGGCAGGTGGCGGGGAAGACGCGGTTTCCCGTGCTGAACACCGCAGCGGGTCCGGTCGGGGGCGGCGGAGTGGAGCTGTGCTGGACGCGCACCGGTGTGATGGTGCCGCCGGTGCAGCAGGTGTCGCGCGTGTTTCGGATGCTCTTTGTGGACGATCCCGCAGAGCTGTCCGCCGCGCTTGGAATGGACTATGAACAACAGGGCTCCATTCTAGATACGGTAAACGGTCAGGCGAAACGCATGGGCAGCCGCGTCTCAGGCAGGGATCGTGAGAAGCTGGACCAGTATTTCACCGCCATCCGCGAGGTGGAAAAATCACTCGAGCAGGAAAAGGCTTGGCTCTCTCGCCAGCGACCGAAGGTGGAGGCAAAGGAACCGAAGGACGGCACGGTGAGCCAGCAGTTGCCGATCCTGTTCGACCTCGTCGCGCTGGCCTTGCAGACCGATTCCACACGCGTGGCTACCATCGAGGTTCCCGGCTCTTTCGACACCTCCGCGATGGGCATCGAAGAAAAGGGCTACCACGGCTACTCGCATCACGGCAAAGACCCGGTGCTCATGGAGGGGATGCGGAAGGTGGAGCGTTACCAGATGGTGCATCTGGCGAAGTTCCTCGCCAAGCTGCAGGAGTGGGAACTGCTCGAGAGCACGCAGGTGCTTTTTGGCAGCGGCATGGGCGATGGCAGCGCGCACACCAACAAGAACCTACCGGTGCTCCTCGCCGGCGGCGGCTACAAACACCGCACCCACTTGATTCTGCCGGACCCGGCGGAAAAGCGCGTGCCGTTGTGCAGCCTCTACCTGACGATGGCGCAGCGATTCGGCGTCGAGGCCAACTCGTTTGGCCGCAGTAAGGGGACCTTTGGAGGGCTCGCATGAACCGACGGAGCCGCGTAATTCGTGGGATGGAGGTCCCGCTGCTGCTGCTGCTTGCATCGGTTCCGACGATGGCCGCAAAGGAAGGCAGTCCTGTTGCAATCAGCGCGGAGGTCCGCTCCTTCCTCTCCACACACTGTCTCGACTGCCATGATGACTCCACGCGCAAAGGCAGGGTGTCGCTGGAGTCGCTCGGGGAATCCGTGGCGGCAGACTCCGCGTCCGGCTGGCTGCACGCGCTCGAGCAGATCGAGCGAGGCACCATGCCGCCGGCCAAAGAGAAACAACCCGCAGCGGAAGAGCGCGAGCGCATCGTGCTGGCGCTGGAGCATGCGGTCGCCTCCCATGCAGCAAGCCTGCCTGCCCGCGACACTGCGGTGCTGCGCCGCCTGAACCGCACCGAATACCGACGCACCCTCGAAGACCTGCTGCACCTTGATTTGAGCCGGCGCGATCCAACCCGCGAGTTTCCCGAGGACAACCGCGCGCACGGTTTTACCTCAGACGGAGGCAGGTTGGTGACTTCAAGCTACCTGATGCGGCAGTACCTCACCGCAGCGAAGGATGTCGTGAACAGCGCGGTTCACTTTGAAACGCAGCCCGAGACGCGCACCTGGTCACTCTCGGCCCCTTTCGAGAAAATAGCGGGAGGTCATCGGCATTCCGAGCGGGAGTGGTATGCGAAGCGTCTCCGCGAACCTCAGCCCTACCAGACGCTTGAGTACCGCGACAGCAGTGTGCCGCTTGAGGAGTTGCGCGATGGCGTGCCGGTGGCGGGCTGGTATTCCATCCGCGTGCTGGCCGAGGCAAAGTTTCGTTACGCGGACATGGACGCAAAGAAGATGTTCGGCGGCACTGCGCTCATTGATCCGAGCCAGCCGCACCGGCTGGCGCTGACACTCAGCACGCTCGTCGGGGTGGACCCTGCGAACAAGGATGCCGTCCGTGATGCGCTCATCGGAGCCTATGGCGATGTGGTTGGCTCGGGTGGCCGAACTGTCGCGCTCTGGGACGTGCCCGACGATGTGCCCTCCTGGTTGGAATGCCGCGTATGGCTGGAGGCAGGACAGTTCCCACAGTTCTCTTTTCCAAACGGCCCCTCGGCCAGCAACCACCGCATCACCGGTTTCGTTAAAGACAACAAATACACCCTGCTCGACAAGAAGCAGCTGGCCGCTTACGAGGCTGCGGATTTGGGGGGTGACTGGGGGCATTTGATTTTTTTTGAGACGCCGCGGATCCGCCTGCACAAGGCAGAGGTGAAGGGGCCCCTCAACGAGCAGTGGCCGCCGGCGAGCCATCGAGCCATCTTTGGCGACACGCCCTATGCCTCGGCCAAGGCCGGCGAGGTGCTGCGTGGCTTTGCCGAGCGTGCCTGGCGGCGACCGGTGACCCTCGGAGATTTGGAGCCCATCCTGCAGCTCGTACGGAACGCCGAGATGGCCGCCACCAAGGCCGGCAAAACCTCCGAACAAGCCGCGCAGAACGCGATCACCCAAGGCATCCGAGCGGTGCTTTGCACCCCGGAGTTTCTCTACCGCGAAGAGCGTCTGCCGCAACTAGACGGGTACGAGATTGCGTCGCGGCTTTCTTACTTTTTGTGGTCCTCGCTGCCGGATGATGCCCTCAGAGCCGTGGCTGCCTCCGGCGCTCTCACCCGGCCCGAGGCCCGGCGCAAAGAGGCGGAACGCATGCTCGCCGACGCACACTCCGATACTTTCGTGAGCGAGTTTCTCGACGGTTGGCTTGCGATGCGCAAGCTGGGTTCGATGAAGCCGCAGGGCGGCGGCTTCGGCATCTATTACGACGACAATCTCGAGCCGGCGATGCGCACCGAGACGCGACTCTTCTTCAAGCGACTACTCCACACAAACGGCCCGATTGCGGACCTGCTCGACTCCGACTACACATTCGCAAACCGAGGTCTTGCCAAGCTGTACGGATTCGATTGGCAAACCATCGAGGCGGAACTTGGGAAACCGGTGGACGGCCTGACCCGGGACGACCTCCAACCGGACGGTGCCGGTGACGCCCCATCGCAGGGATTTGTACGCGCGAGGCTCACCGATAAGCGTCGCGGTGGGCTACTGGGGCAGGCAAGCGTCCTCACACTCACCGCAAACGGCGTGGACACCTCTCCTGTGATTCGTGGCATCTGGTTGCTGGAGAATATTCTTGGAGCGCCGCCGTCGCCTCCGCCGCCGAATGTGCCCGTGGTGGAGCCCGATATCCGCGGCACGACGACGCTGCGCCAGCGGCTCGAAAAACATCGGGAGAATGCGGCCTGCGCCGGCTGTCACCGGCAGATTGATCCGCCCGGTTTTGCGCTGGAGAGCTTTGACGCCATCGGGCGCTGGCGCGGGCATTACAATCTCGTCAACAACACGGTGTTGCCAGTCGATCCGAGCGGCCAATTTAACGGCCACGAATTCAAAGACGTGATCGGCTTCAAGAAAGCGCTGTTGCAGCGCCAGTCCCAGTTTGCGCGGTGCCTTGTGGAGAAGCTCCTTGTGCACGCGTTGGGCCGTGATCTGACCGCAGCCGACCGCCCTGCAATCCGCCAGATTGTAGAAAAAGCCGCTGGCAGCGGCTACCGTCTGCGCGATCTGCTACTGCTCTGCTGCGAGAGTGAACTCATCACCCGGAAATGAAGCGTCCAGTCATGCACTCCATTTTCCCCCGCCGTCTGTTGCTTCCCGCCGTCATCGCCCTCATTGCGTCTTTGCTCCATTCGGCTTTTGCCCAGGACTCAAGCCAGTTGACATCCCTCAACGTAGATCAAGCCCACGAGGTGATGGCCAAGAAGCCGGTGAATGTCAGTTCGATCGATGGAGGCTTTGCCAGTTTCGACGCGCTTGTCGCGCTCACGCCCGAGGTGGCGGAGGTGCTCGTGAAGTACGAGGGTGCGCTGTCGTTCAACGGCCTCACGGAACTGTCGCCTGAAGTCGCGGCGGTGCTGGCGAAGCATGCGCCCGGAAAGCAGTTCGGCGTCGCAGATCTTCGGCTCAACGGCTTGAAGACCCTCTCCCCCCAAGCCGCTGAGGCCCTCGCCGCACATCAGGGCAAGGTGCTGCTCTACTCTTTGGAGAAACTCGACTCCCTCCCGCTCGCGCAAAAACTCGCGCGCCAATGGGGGGAATTGCGCCTCGGGATCACGGACATTTCGCCCCCCATAGCCGCCGAACTCTCCAAACACCGCGGCACCGAGGAGGACAAGACCCGGCCCGGCGTCATCTTCCGGCGTCAGGACGGCGCAGCCTCCATCCTGCGACTCGACAACCTCGAGTCTCTCACACCGGAGGTCGCTGAGGCTTTGGCTAACCACGAAGGCGTGCTCGTACTCAACGGGCTCAGTAGCTTGCTTCCGGCGGTGGCCACTTCGCTTGCCAAGCGGGTTGGCAACAGCAACGCAGTCCGCGCCAACGGATCCAGCGTCACCTCAAAACGCACCGGCACGCTCGTTTTAAACGGACTGGAACATCTCTCGCCGGAGTCAGCCACGGCTCTTGCTGTATTCACCGGCGAGCTCGTGCTGAAGGCGATCACGGAGCTCATTCCCGACACGGCCGTCGCCCTCGCCAAACACCCGGGGCGCCTCCACCTGACCGGCCTCACCAAGCTCAGCATCGAAGCCCACACCGCCCTGCAGGCCCACAAAAACCTGCTCCTGCCGCGCCCGCTACCTCTGACCGCGGAAAAGTAAAGAACACGTCCGTCTCTCAAGAAAAAGGAATCAATAACATGAAACTCCTTCTCACCGCTGCTGTTTTGATGCCGTTGGCTGCACTGGCCGACTTGAAGGAAGATTTCTCCGCGGCCGCAGATAAAGTCTTCGAGTCGTGGGTGCCCTACGGCCGGCTCGCGGATGGCACCTGGGCGCAGGGCGTTGAAAAAGCCCGGACCGAATGGTGGGCGCTGGAGGACGGGACGCTGCGCGGGCAAAACTTCCCGGAAGAAAAGCACCCGGCGGGCATTTCACGCAAAGACCACCTCCCGCAGGCAAAACTGGCTGCAACCGGCGCTCGCATTTCCTGGCGCATCAAGGTCACCGAAACGAGCCGGGGCACCCTGCGTTTGTTCGGCCTGACCACCAGCCCCCACGACAAGGACGCCACGGACAACCACGTGCTCGCGCTGGATGTGTCCGTCGCCGGACTGCGCCTCTGGAACGGCAACCGAGAGCTGACCGGCCCGGCTCCTGACAAGGAATCGCGGAAGTACCGGAACACTGTTTTGGAGGAAAAGGCCGCCGGCGGGGTGACTCCCGGCGCATGGCACGCCCTGGTGCTGGAAGTGAAGGACAACGAAGCCGTGGCTTCGTTGGATGGAAAACAGGCAGTGACTTTGAAACTGCCGCACCACCAACCCCTGCGCAGCCTCAGTCTGGAGGCCGACGGTGATAAAAAGACGATCGGTCTCGTCTGGTTCGACGACCTCTTCGTGGACACGCTTTCGAAGTAACGGATCCCTTCATCCACCGCTTTGAGCGGACCCTCAGCCTTTTGCCTGTGCTCTGCGGATTTTCGGCAGCGCCCTGCAACCCCTCCGAAGTACGGAGATGCGTGTCAGGAACTGCATCCCTGTCCATTACTTCCAGAATTGTTGCTGAAACGATGGCGAGACCACCAGGTTTCCCTGCACGTTTGCCCCAGTGCTCGAAGCGGGCGACGTCCTATCTTACCGGCTACCGTGACTAGGCTCGGTGCAGGGGCATGGAACGGTGAATTCGCGAGAACCTTGCGGGATATTCGTCGCACGGCCGTGACAAAACGTGAGTTGCGTTATCAAACTTCTCCACGATAAGTTATGAGGCAGGAGAGAAGTTGCGTTATCGAGTGAGCACGAACCTGATCCGGAACTATTTGGTGCATGCAAGGTGAAATTTACACGAAGAAAAGGCACCCCATGGTTAATGGCAGAGTCCTCGGCAGCGTTCTGGCTCTGCTGGCGGTTTCATGCGGCAGGTCAGGGAAGGAAGTGGCTTCACCCTCCGGCAACAATTTAGGCAAGGGACCTGTGGTGGCCGTGGCGCAGGTGACTCGGGAGAATTTGCGTCGGGAGATTGTTTTTGACGCGGAATTTCGCCCCAGTCAGGACGTTGAATTGCATGCGCGCGTGGCGGGTTTCGTCAAAAATATGCGGGCGGACATTGGGGATCGTGTCACCGAGGGGCAGGTGATTGCAGAGACGGAGGTACCCGAGTTTGAGGAGGAGGTTCAGCGAGCTTTTGCGGTGAAGAGTCGGGCGGAAGCTGATTTGAGTAAAGCCAGGGAGGACATCAAGAAGGCTGCCGCCGAGATCACGCGATGTGGAGCGGCGCTCAGGCGGACCGAAGCGGCGTACGCCGAGACCGTCAAAACCTACCAGAGATTGGTTTCTGTGAATGCTGTGAAGCCCGGGCTTGTCGCCCAACAGGAGCTTGATGTTTCAGAAGCGCGTGAGCAGACGGCGGCGGCGGCGGTCGAAGAAGCGCGGGCGGCGGAGGCCTCCTCGCGGGCGGGCACGGCTGCGGCGGAAGCGGCGGCGAACGCGGCAGAACAAGGCGTGCTGATTGCGCAGTCAGATGTGACCCGTTTGGAGGCGAAGCGCGCACTCATGCGCATTACAGCTCCTTTTAGCGGCATCATCACCAAGCGTTTTGCGGATGTGGGCGATTCCATTCGGGGCGGTCTGTCGCCCAGCAGCCCGGCAATTCCTTTGGTGAGGCTTGTGGCCACCGACAAGCTGCGACTGGCCTTCGCCGTTTCCTCCTCCCATGTTTCAAACGTCAAAGTCGGGACGCCCGTTCTTATTTACGTTCCGAATTTGGAGAGAGAGTTATCGGGCACCATCTCGCGGGTGGCCGGAGAGATTGACCCAGCGACGCGCAGTATGGAGGCGCAGGCCGAGGTGCCAAACAGCGATGGCAGCCTTCTGCCGGGCATGTACGCGAACGTGCGGCTTATTCTGGAGCAGAAAGAGAAGGTTCTGGCTGTGCCGCAAACCGCACTCTCTCGGAGTACCCCCCGGACGGTGGCTTTGGTTTCTGCCAAGGGAGTCCTGGAGGAGCGAATTGTGAAACTTGGCTTGGAGACTGCCATGGCGGCCGAGATTGTTTCAGGTATCGGAGAGAACGACCTTGTGGTTCTGGGATCCCGGTCCCAACTTCAACTGGGACAGGCGGTAGAAACCAAGATCGTGCAGGCGTTGAAACCCAGGTAAAAGCTGGGGGTGCAGTCGTTTCATCCGCAGGACATACCCCCGTTTGTTTCCGAAAGGCACTGGCTCGTATGGTTCCCAAAAACAGCCTGCGGCGACGCTCCAAAGGATCATGGCCAGTGACAAATTCGAGCGCAGGCACGCTTCATAGTTCCTCAACACGACCCGCAAATTCATCCACTCGAGATCAAGACACCCCACGCGGTTCCGCTTCCCCCCCTGAATCGTCAACTCGCGCTTGATAATGACACGGTTTTCTCTGCGGTTTCCTTATTTTATCATCGTCGGATGTTTGCTCACGGTCCTCGTCGGCGTGACCAGTCTTCTGAGGATGCCCGTGGATTTGTTTCCAAAGATCGACATTCCGGTCGTGGTGGTTGCCACGTTTTTTTCAGGAATGCCGCCCGAACAGATTGAGAACAACATCACCGGACGCTTTGAACGTTTTTTTACGCTGGCCAGCGGAATTGATCATATCGAAAGCCGCTCTCTTCCCGGGGTAAGTTTAATAAAGGTTTTTTTCAAACCCGGGCAGAATTCGGATACGGCGGTCAGCACCATCGCAAACCTGGCCTCGGCAAACCTGCGCCGGCTTCCCCCCGGCACCATGCCCCCGGTTGTTTTGAAGTTTGACGCATCGAGTCTTCCCGTGTGTCTCATCACGATGAAGGGAGAAGGACTCACGGAAACCCAATTGCGCGACGCGGGGCAATACGCAGTCCGGAATCAAGTCGCCGGCGTCGACGGGGCGTCCGTTCCGCAGCCTTTTGGAGGGAAGTACCGCCAAATCATGGTGTACGTCGACCCGCTGAGACTTGAGTCGCATCAGCTTTCCGTAATGGATGTGGTACGGGCCGTAAACGATTCGAACCTGATCCTTCCCGCGGGGGATGTGCGGGTGGGTCCTTTCACGCACAACGTCTATGCGAACTCCCAACTCCGGGACGTTGAGGACGTCAACCGTTTGCCGCTCAAAACCGTTGGACGTTCCTCGGTTCTGGTCGGGGACGTAGGAACCGCCAAGGATGCCTCGCAGATGCAGGCAAACGTTGTCCGGGTCGATGGTCAACGCTCCGTTTATCTCCCCGTACTCAAGCAAGGTGGGGATGCCAACACAATCGCGGTGGTCGAAGGGGTTCGAGAACGTTTGCGAACCCTTGTCGATGTCCCGAAACAACTCGTGGCCCAGGTTGTTTTCGACCAGTCCATTTTTGTCCGGGATGCTATCGCCAACCTGCTTCACGAAGGGCTGTTGGGGCTCCTCTTGACTGGTTTGATGATCTACTTGTTTTTGGGAAACCTCCGCGGAACCCTGGCGGTGTTTGTGTCCATTCCACTCTCGGCTCTTGCGGCCATGCTGTGCCTTGCCGCCGGAGGGGCCACGGTCAATACGATGGTTCTGGGCGGCCTGGCGCTGGCCTTCAGCCGACTCATTGATAATTCGGTCGTGGTGCTAGAGAACATTTTCCACCACCTCGAGACTGGCGCCTCCCCTCAGGTTGCCGCTGAGAAAGGAGGCACGGAAATGGCCCTTCCCGTCCTCGCGTCGACGCTCACAACCGTCGTTGTTTTCTTCCCGGTTACGCTGTTGTACGGAGTGAGCCGTTTTTTATTCATAGCCCTGGCGCTCGCAGTGGTTTTTTCCATGTTCGCCTCCTATGTCGTCGCAATGACGACCGTGCCTCTTTTTTGTGCAAAATTCATCTCCGCGCAATCAGACAAAAACGGCGCTCAGGGAGGTGGCACGGTTGTCAAATGGTTCGACCGCCAGTTTCATGCAGTGCGGGAAAAGTACGTCAGGGCTCTTCAAGTTTCGCTGCAAAAGCCGGCGCTTACCGTGGGGTTGGCTTTGGTTTTTTTCGTGTTCAGCTTGTTTTTGTTTCCGCTTCTCAAGGTCGCCTATTTTCCCCGAACGGATCCGGGCCAGTTTGTACTCAATGTAAAAGCGCCCACGGGAACGCGTATCGAGCTCACGGAGCAATACATTGCGCGTATTGAGTCATTGATTCGGGAGCAAGTCGACCCGCAGGATCTTGACGTGCTCGTTGCAAACATCGGTGTTCAACCTGGTTTTAGTTCGATGTACACGAGCAACTCAGGGCAACACACGGCGACGCTCCAAGTAAGCCTGAAAAAGAAGCGCAAAAGAGACAGTTTTTACTACATGAACCGGGTGCGCCGGGCGCTGGAAGCCCAGGTCCCCGAAGTGAGTGCCTACTTCCAAACCGGCGGGTTGGTCGACTCAGTCCTCAATCAGGGACTTCCGGCGCCCATTGACATTCAGGTTACCGGTTCCGACCTGGAGGCTACCCACCGGATCGCCTCCGAACTCGCCATGAGCATTCGGAGACTCCCCGGGATCGGCGACGTACTCGTTCCTCAGGACGTCGATTATCCAGCCCTCAAACTGGAGGTGGACAGGGCCCGAGCTTCTGAAATGGGTCTGAGTTCCAAGGAAGTCATCCAGAACGTGATCACCTCACTCACTTCGGGAGCCATGATCGCTCCCAGTTACTTTGTAGACCCAAAGAGCGGGAATGATTACCTGCTCACGGTTCAATATCCCGAAAACCGCATCGAAAGTTTTGATGACCTTTTGGGGATTCCGCTCCGGGGCGCGGGCCAAAAGCAGGGTACCCGGTTGGACGCAGTAAGCAAAATCACGGCCTCCCGCGCACCAACGGAAGTCAATCACTACCAATTACGGCGCATCATTGATGTCTTTGTCGCGCCCGAGGGAGAGGATTTGGGAAAAGCTTATTCCGACATTCAAAAAATAATCACAAAAACAAACCTGCCTGAAGGGGTTCGGATTCACGTACGAGGCATGGTTTTGGGCATGCAAGAGTCTTTCCGTAGCTTTGCCCTCGGACTCATTTTATCGATTCTTCTGGCCTATTTGATCTTGGTTGCGCAGTTCCAGTCGTTCCTCACACCGCTGCTCATCATGCTTGCCGTGCCGCCGGGAATTGCGGGTGTCATCCTCACACTTCAAATCAGCGGCACTTCGCTCAATGTCATGTCGCTTATGGGCGTCCTTATGATGGTGGGGATTGTACTTTCAAACAGTATTTTGATTGTGGAAAGCATCCTCCGGCTGCGTAAGGAGGGACGGGAATTAGCAGATGCGGTGTCCACCGCCTCCAGCCAGCGGCTCCGGCCAATTTTAATGACATCGCTCGCGACGCTTTTTGGGTTGCTTCCCATGGCTCTCAAAATGGGAGAAGGCGGCGAGTCTTACGCGCCGCTTGCCACTGCCATTCTGGGCGGTTTGTCGGTTTCTCTTTTACTGACCGTCTTTGTGGTTCCGGCGGCCTATCTTCTTGTCGAAGGCAGGAACGGGCGCGCTGGCCGTTCGACGGAGGGCAAAACCAACCCCGTGTCCGTCTGATCGGCTGGGAAAGACAGCTCCGGCTCTTGCATGTAAAGATCCGTTCCAAAGGGCGGCGATTGTTTATGAAAAATGCCAAATATCAGATTTCTCGGGTGATGAGGGAGAATAAAATCTAGCCCTCATCGTATGCGCTCTAACTGATTCTTTGAAAGAATCCTGCTTTTCCTTGAGATCTGGTGTTCAAGATCGAAATCTAATGAACCGAATTGTTTTTATTTTCCTGCTCCTTGCAACGAGGTTTTCAGTGTTTGCGGAGCAAAGAGGAGACACCCAACTGAGCTTGTCCGACGCCCGGGCGCGCGCGCTTGCAAATCACCCGCGTATTTCGGCTGCGGAGTTGAAAGCCCTTGCTGCGCAATCGGTGGTCTTCCAAGCCAGAGCCCCCTTACTTCCTCTGGTAAATGCAAATTTGACCAAGGTTGAATCCTTCACGGAAAACACGCGGATTGGGGCGGGAGGCATGAACAACCCTGTCATTTTCGACCGGGTCGCTGTCGGAGTCGCCGTCAATCAACTGGTCACCGACTTTGGGCGCACCTTTCATCAGCTTGCAGGCTCCAAACTGCGTTCGCGGGCTGAAGCGGAGGCCACCCGCGCGGCACGGAATCTGTTGTTGCTGCAGGTGTCCACGAATTTTTATACGGTGCTTCAACAACAGGAAATTCTCCGGGTGGCCCGGAAAACCGTCTCCACGCGAAGGGCCGTGTTGGAACAGGTTTCCGGACTCGCATCGAATCAACTGAAGTCGGAGCTGGATGTGAGCTTTGCCAGGGTGAACTATCAGGAAGCTGAATTGCTGCTGGCGAAATCCGAAAATGATTTGAAAGCGGCCCAACTCGGGATGATCGCGGTGCTGGGGCTCCGGGACGACTGGAATTACGAACTCGTCGAAGAGGCCGGCTCGTCTGAGGAAATGGCTCCCATGGAAACGTTGATTTCCGGCGCTTTCGACCACCGCCCTGAGCTATCACGCCTGCGCCTCGAGGTCGAAGCCGCACGCCACTCTGCCGGCGCGGAAAAGGCGCTTTCCAGACCCTCTGTCACCGCCTTCGCGAGTCTCGGAAACATTCCGGTCCGAGATCAAAGGCTGCCCCAGAATTACGCGGCAGCCGGTGTGAATGTAAGCGTCCCAGTGTTTGCCGGCGGTCTGAATTCGGCGCGACGCTCTGAAGCGGAAATCAAGGTCCGCATTACGGAATCCAATCTGCGGGATGAGGAAAACCAAATTATTCGTGATCTCAAAATCGCGTATCAGAATGTGACGTTTTCCAAAAAGAAATATGCCCTCCAACAGGAGCTGCTGAAACATGCTCAGAATTCTTTCAGCCTTGCTCAATCTCGCTACGAACTAGGCTCTTCTTCTATAGTGGAGCTGGGACAGGCCCAGCTGAATCAAACCGCCGCCGAAATAGCCTTTGCTGTGTCGAGGTACGACTATCTTCTCCACCTCGCGATCCTTGATTTTCATCGAGGGGAGCCTTAGTCCTGTGCAGCGTCCAAGGGTGCTTAAACACCCCGGGCGCTTTTTAGAGGTTGGCTCGATCCTCACGAAGGTCGGACCCGTCCGAGCACCGGATCACATTTCCGAACGGACTGAGAGGTTGCGCCGCGTCATGAGCTCCCTTGGAACGGTCTGCTTTTGTCCGGTTTTGACTGCCCGCTCCTTGCCGGCCGGTATCCTGATCCGGCGCCGTCGCCACCCGGGCCACCTCTTGCTTTCCAAGCGGTGGTTTTTCATGGCCACTGTCCGCAGCCCTCCGTTTCACCATGCCTAATCAACTCACCGACGCCCCGAATTCGAATCCCCTCAACATCTACCGGTACCGGGACGGCCTGTACGCGGTGGATCTGATCACCGCCGCGCTCAGTCTCGATTTTTTCACATGGCTGCAGACAACGCCCGCAACCCTCGACGGGGTCTGCGAGCACTTCGGTTTTAAAGAGCGCCCTGCAGACACAATGCTGACCCTCTTTGCAGCGAACGGTTGGGTGCGGAAGGCGGAGGAGCGCTTTCATGTCACGGAGCTTGGCAGGGAGCATCTGTGTTCCGATTCCGTCTGGGACCTGCGGCCGTACTACGCCTCCCTGCACGATCGGCCAGTCGCGCGTGACTTTTTGGAAGTGCTCAGAACGGACCGACCGGCCGGATGGAGCGGCGACAAGAACGCAGCCGACTGGCACAAGGCCATGGAGGAGGAGGCTTTTGCGCGAAAGTTCACAGCGGCCATGGACTGCCGGGGACGTTATCTGGCTCAGGCCCTCGCTCAAAAACTCGACTTGTCCGGGCGGAGCCGGCTGCTCGATATCGGCGCGGGCAGCGGCATCTATGCGTGTTCCCTCGCGGCCCGGAACGCACACCTCACGGCGGTTGCGTTCGACCAGGCTCCCGTCGACCGGATCGCCGCCAAGCTCATCGCGGAACGGGGATGCGCGGACCGCGTAGGGGTGACCGCGGGCGACATGTTTGCCGGGTTACCTGCAGGCTGCGACGTCCATCTTTATTCAAATGTGCTGCACGACTGGGGCATTCCGGAGGTTCGGAAGCTGTTGGGCGTTTCCCGGAATGCCCTGCCGCCGGGCGGACTGCTGGTCATCCATGACGCCTTCATCAACCATGCCAAGGACGGTCCGTTGCACGTTGCGGAGTACTCCTGTCTGCTGATGCATTCGACACAGGGAAAATGTTACAGCACGGGCGAGTACGCTGCATTGTTGGAAGAAGCTGGGTTTATCCCCGGACCCCACGAAGATACGGCAGCCGCCCGCGGCTTTATGACGGCGCTGCGCCGTTGAGGGAGTGTGTCAAGATCAGGAAGCACACTTCCGCGGAGCGTCCCCAAGTCAGGGCCGCACACCCGGCCGGTTATTGGGGGAGTTTAGCGAGGTTTTCCGCCGCCAGTTTTTTGAAGCGAGCTTCGGCCGCGGGATCTGCCTCGATTTTTTGGTACAGTGCGCGTGCCTCCGCATGGCGGCCACCGTCGGCAAAAATATCGCCGTTCCACAACTGGAACTGGGTGCGCCAGACCCCTTGGAGTTTTTCCACGTCGACCCTGTGCAGCATTGCAAGCGCCTCCCCGGTCAGTCCACGTTTCGCGAGCAAACGGGCGGTTCCGTGGAGAGCATAGTACTGGTCCGACGTCCCCAGGGAACGGGACGCCTCAATAATCGCCCGGTAGCGCGTCAGTGCCCCGTCCTCGTCTTGAAGGTTGGTCTCACGGTTTTGGGCGAGGCAGAGGAGGATTCCATCCCGGTTCCGAGGCTCTGAAGTCCACTCCAGAGCCCGCAGGAGGTCCGCTTCGGCTAGCGGTCCGTTCTTGGTAAGCAGGTGTGCGCGACCGCGGGCGAAAAAACCCTCCCCGCGCTTCCAAAAATCCCACGCCGCAATGTTCTCGTTCCCAAACCGGGAGAGCAACTGTCCGGACTGCGCCTGATCCAAAAGGTTCTGCATCTGCGCTGTTTTCTTCACCGGCTCGAGCGGGATCCTCTCCGCCAGCGCTGTGGCCTCATCAAACCTGCGCAGAAACCTGGCCAAAGCCGCGGCCTGTTCCAGAGCGACGGATTTTTGGAATGGAGTGAATGGTCCCACGGCCGCGACGGTAAATGAGACGAGCGCCTCCTCTCGGCGTCCCTTGCGGATGAGTTCGGTGGCAACGCGCTGCGCTTCGAGAAAGTCGTCCTCGGGTGCGTCATGAGGAAACTCAAAACTGTTCCCATCGTACAATGTGGCGAACTTCAGCGGCTTGTGGAAGTGATCTACTCCTGTCGGGGAGAACGCTGAATACTCACTACCATCCTCCCTCACGCGCTGCCTGCAGACGTTGATGTGCCAGGGGAGACTGCGGGTCGGTTTTTTTCCGATCACCTGGTGCAGGGGGTCGTTTTGGTCTGCGGTCACCGGCAACCGGATTTCCACATCCCAGTAGCCGTCACCCACGTGGGTGGCCACTTCGGCCTGCGCGTTCCAACTTGACCACGCAGCCCGCGGTGCGGAACGGTCCATGTCGACGACCGCTCCCGAGGGGCTCACTGCGATCTGGTAGTAGGAATGGGAATCCGTCTCCAGCAAGACCTCGACGGCGTCCCCGTACCAGAGCGCCGGATCATCGTGTTTGTCAGCCGCACTGCGGGGCCGTTGTCCAGGTTGTTCCTCGCAATGCACGGCGACGTAGAAGTCGTTGCCGCGCCAAAGCGTTTTCACGGTCGTGCCAAAAAGGGGGCTGCGTCCGGTCTGGATCTCGCGCAGTTTGCCGGTGGCAGAAGGGAAGGAATTCACCCACGGCTCTTCATCCAACTTGCCGTCGACGACGATCGGTCCGCGCGCCTCTCCGACCATTCTCAGCACCGGAACCGGTCCCCGCTTGCGGCCGAGTTGCGTGCTTTTGTTGCGAAGCCCCGAGAGGTACTCGTCCATGACCGCAAGCCGCCGACCGTAAAGGGTGGACGGTTCCACCTGCGCGCGTGCCCGGTCGAAGAGTGACAGCGCATGGTCCGCCGCTGTCTTGTCTTTTTCCATCTCCTGCCAGTGTGCCTCGCAGTAGTCAAAGAACGCCCGCATGGCAGCGCCAGAGGGCCCGTAAAAAAGGGAACAGTACTCGGCAAAGAGGGGCTCGATGTCGCGCTCACGGCCGCCCCAATACATGGACTGCGTGAAGTAAACGAGGAAGTGGTTGAGCCCCATGCCGGTCTTTTCGAAGTCCTGCCGGATGCTCAACCAGACGTCCTCCCCTTGGGAAACGCCCTTGAGCGCGTTGATGCCCGAGCCCATCGCATGGGGGGTGAAGGCCGGCAGATACCACCCCCTGTCGGTGAAGGGATAGTTTTCGAAGTTGATGATAGGGTTGTGTGTTTTGGGGAGCCAGCTTTCCCGCAACTGGCGAGCCTCTTCGATCTCCGCCGGGAGGTTGTTCACCGGGCGTCTGGCACCGACAATGGAGACCACCACGTTGGGCTCCAACTTTTCGATCTCAAGCGGCGGCAGCGAGTAGATCCCGTACGCGCAATTAATGATCTTCCTGTCGGGGTGCGTCTTACGGACCTCTCTGGCGACCCGGTTTACAAAGTCCCACACATAGTCGGACGCTCGCCCGCGGCTCCCTCGCCCCGGCGTTTCTTTTCCGGCGCAGAGCGGGCACTGGCAGACGGCGGTGTACCCGTCGGGCGGCATCACCGAGGCCATCTCGATCTTAAAGTGGTCGAACTGCATCCGGACGTTGCGCACGGTTTCCTCAAAGAGTTCCGGGTTGGAGTAGCACAACTGGTTGAGACGCTGCCCTGTCTGGTTGTGGCGCTTGCCCCCATAAAGTGCAAACCAGTGCGGATGAGCCGCCAAGATTTCAGGCGTTTGCGTCATGTCGTCCATGCCGTGCGCGGCCTGGATTCCGTACGGGTCGCGCGCGCCGAGACGCATGTTCCAAAAGGCAAGGTTTGTCCCGTGGACACCCGGTCGGATGTTGACCCTCCGGACTGGAAAGTCCGGCCGGACGGTTTGATCCACGCGAGGCAGTGGAATGTCCCGGAGGGAGGGCACCACTTCTCCGAGCTCGCCGGGGGCGTACCACCGCACACCCAGTCCTTGTAAAAAACCGCACACTGCGTTGAAGGAACCACGCTCGTCATGGCCCCAAAGTTCGAGCGGCGGGAGATTGGCTCCGGGCTTCCGAAGTGCGTCGGGAAGTCCGGTTTCCCCGGGTACCGTGAAGCGGTCCTTGTAAATAAGCAGGTTTGGAACCCCCCAGTGGGCACCGGTGAGCTGGTTCCACTCTTTTTGGACTTTTCGGCTGACGATCTCCGCGTTGCTTTTGGCCCAGGGTTCTATTGGCTTGAACTCGTCATCGTGGCCGTAGAGCGCGAGCCAGTCCTCGCCGGCGACGATGCGGTAGGCTCCGTCTTTGAGACCGTTCGTCTCCAGGCCGAGGTGTTGGGTGTGTTCACCCGCACCCACAAAGATCTTGGTCACCTTTTTTAGAGCGTCAGCGCCGGCAACAATCGGAAGGTGTGCGCCCGAAATTTTCTCGATGTAGTTCTGCAAATCCTGAGCTGCCAGACGGGCTGAGCGGTGCGGCTTTTCGCCCACAACAATCACTGCATGAGGCTGGCCGCCCTGAACGAGAAAGGCATCCTTCCCACACAGGCAAAGAGGAATGTGAAAAATCAACGCAAGGCAGAAAATGGCCTTTTTCATGAGTTTGGGGGGTGTGGGTGACGTTGAACAGGAACCGCCCGGAGGCCGCTACGGGGCGTTGTGTTTCAACAGGCTCAGGTTGGCTTCAGCAAAGGCCCTCCCAATGAGGGCGAACGTCTTGGCGCATCCCAAATAGTGGTAGCCCCCGTTGGACGCGCCCCGCTTCCAAAGTGCTACCTCCGTCGGGCTGATGGTTTCCGCTTCGAATTTCTTGAGGTATTCTTTCTGCAGGGTCTCGTTCATCGAGCCATCCTTGTTGGGTCCATTCTTGTCCCTCACCCGGAGCAGGTAGCCCATCTGCCTTATCGTGGCGTGCTTTTGATCGATGGCCGCGAGTTCTTCCGACCAGAAGGGTGCGGTTTGCACGGCAGTGACATTGCCCTTGAATTCGGGCAGTGAGGCTGGAGCGGCCATGGCTTCGCGGAAGGAAATGGTGTTCGCCTTTGCATTCAAACCGTCCACCCCAAGCACACCGATGATGAAGGGCATCTTTGCCGCACCCAGATCCTTGCGCACGTCCCGGATGAAGTGGGCCAGGCACTCGCTGTATTTCGAGTAATCCCTGGTTTTGCCATCCGGTCCCAGCGGGTAGGTGTTACCGTCCACAAGGTCATTGAAGCCTTGGAACCAGACGAAGCCCGCGACTTCATAGCCCTCGGCGGGATCATATGCGGGACAAACACGCTTGGGATCGGCGAGCACGCTTTTCACATGGTCGATCATGAAGTGATAGAAACGGCCTGTTTCACCCGCCTTTTTGGCTTTCTCGACCCCGATGTCCTTGCCCTGTTTTTTCATCTGCTCAATCTGCGCCTCACTAAACACGTAGGGCCCTGCGCTCGGCGGCCGAAATTCGGTGTTGAGGCTCCTGCCGCCCCACGCGGTCTTGATGAGGAGAACCGGTTCCTTGAGTGCGGAATCGAGGGTCAGGCCAAAGGTAAACTCGGGGCCGATCTTGCCTCCGTCCTGCCTCGGATTGGAGCCTCTGGCGCCGAATCCCGCAGTGAGTTTGCCGGTGCCCTCGCCATTCGCGTTGCCTTCGTAATGCCCCGTGAAATAGGAGATCCACGTGTGGTCGGCAACGGCGGGCTTGCCGTCGGGGCCCCGCATCTGCTTGAGCAGCGGCACAGTGGCGGGGTCGTCACCGATGTAGTCGAAGGTTTCGACAGTAGCGTGCCCCTCCATGTTGGACTGGCCCGCGAGAATGAACACTTTGAGGGGCTTGGCCTCCGTGGGGAGCACGGGCAGGAGCAGGGCAAAGAGAAATGCAGCGAACGGCTTCATGGGTTGTGGATCGAAAAGTTTTTTAGAGAGCACTTGCAGGCAGGTGAATCAGCTCAGGCCTCTCGGTCGCCGCCTCGATCGCTGCGATGGTTTCACGGACACTGTTGGCCTTCATCAACATCAGCTGCTTGGGAAAGTCCTTCTCCTCCTTTTCGAAGTAGTCGCCGACCTTTTGAAGCTCCGGGATGGCTTCCTTGGCGTGGACACCGTAGCTCAGGAGGATCTTCATCAGTTCCGGTGTCCGTTTCTGACTCGCCCACGGATTTTGGGCCCGGGCATATTTGACGCAGGCGGCGATTCCCTCCGCGACGTGGTGCCGCGCGAGAAGTTGGAGCCCCTCCATGCGGATGCCATCCGCGAACATCTCGCCGCTGGGCGCCGGTTCCTCAATCGCCCGATAAATCG
>JBILKV010000003.1:0-63004 GCA_044376515.1 Chthoniobacteraceae bacterium
TTGCGAGCCGGCGCGCGAACCCAGCCTTTCCATGGAAAAGGTTCATCAGGAGGGGCTTCTGCGGGGTGATCGTGTGGCTTCTCTTGCTGGGTGGACAATGTTCGGAACCTGACCCGCTTTCCAAGGGAGGCGGGAAAGGTGGGTGTGTTCCTCAGAGGAGAGGTTGATTTTTTTGAGTGTGGGACGCGTTTTTCGCAAAAAGTCGTTGCGTGCCCGTTCGCATCGTGCGATTCTGAAATCGTTCTGGGGGGAACAGCAGCCCTCCGAGTGCCAGATGGCCTCGGGGGGCTGCAATTTTTTTGGTTTGTTCCGACCACGGTCTGCGGCCGCTACACGCCTGACCAGGTACTACGGTTCTGAAGGCTGCCCCCGTTCTTTCGGATCTCACTGCGTTAGCAACGGGTGATCTTGTACGAGGGGGGCTTGGATATTGATTTCTGGCGGGCCGAGGTGGCCTGATGTCGCGCGCGGAACTCGAAAAGTTCGCGTCTATCCAGAGGTCGATTTCCATCTGCCCGCCGCAGACGGGCGGGAAATTGCCTCAAGCCGCGACACAGAGGTGGTCTCCGATCACCGCATCAAACAAAATCACCCGAATCTGCCATATCTTCGTGCCGGCAACAGTGTTTGTGGACCGGATTTCAGGCGGAGAGTGCGAGCGTGGCTGGTGCATTGTCTATGTGTCGAGCTTTGGCCATGCAATCGGCAGGTACCGAGTGGGGGTGAAGTTAAATTGGTAGCCCAAGAGTATCAATCTGTTAAGTGCTTCAGAAGCAGGCGTTTCTTTAAAGAGCATGCCCGTAATGTAGGAATAGGCCTTGCCAGTGATTTCACAGACGGTGTTGTGCATTTGAATTTGTTCAACGGTCTTGTCAAAACCTTCTACACCAGGTCGACATTCTTGAGCGTTCCACTCCGGGTTGTAGAAGTCATTGAAGGTCTTGATTGCGAAAGACGGTAAACCCATCCCCAAAGCCATTTTCCTGATTTCGCGTTTCGAAAAAGTATACACGTAGTTAAAAGCTTGATCTTCCCACCAGTCGATATAGCTGCTGCCGATCTCTTCATGTGTCGAAGATTTCTTGATAGACACTTTTTCGCCGACTGCATCGGCTGGGATAATTTCTCTGTAGAAGTTTTCATTTCTTCCGACAGGCCAATCGATCACTTGGTCTTGAGGCTCTATGAAAAAAACGCCTTTTCTGGAAACCCTTAGCATTTCATAGATCGCCACCATGGGTCGGGGCATGTGATGAAGCGCCTCTTTGCATAGCACATAGTCGAAAGATTCGTTTTCCAGCGGTATGGATTCAGCGTTGATAGTTAAAAATTTGTCGACTATCTGCGCTTTGAAACCAGCTTCTAAATTTGAGCTCTCAAGGTTAGATGCGGTGACATCCGTTACACCGCCTTTTTTCAACAGGTACGCATCATGGCCGTAAGCGTCTCCAATGGTAAGCCAAGTGTCTTTGCTGTTCGCGAAGCATGAAACAAAGTCAACCATTCGCGTAAACCTCCAAGCGCCAACGGTGGACTCTTGAAATGGCTGATAAGTTTCGTTTTTCTTTACATGCTTAAATTCGATTTCAACCTTTGAATTTGATGATTGTTTGAAAATCGATCGGTTGCGTAGTGCCTCTTGATAATCAGGTTTAATTTCTAGGCTTTTCTCAAAATGGATTTCGCTTTGTTCAATGAATCCATTTTGTAAATACAAGAGCCCAAGTAAGTGATGCGCATGATGCGACAGAGGGAAAGCTTCTATCGCATATTTATAGCAATCATGCGCTTCCTGAAATTTATTCGTGATATGGAATGAAGTGCCTTTCTGAAGAAGGCTGCTGAGTTGTTCGTTCATGAGCGTTGTATTTTTATGCTAAACGTGATTTAAGGAGCCGGGCCGTAGCTTGTGTGTGTCGTCGGTCACTTCAAGCTTCACCATCGACTCTCGACTCAGAATATACCACTCCGGTGCGGCGGCTTTCTTGACTTGTAAGGTCACGCTTGGCAAGTGGCTCTAAAGCGGATTTCAACATGAATTTCCCCCGGAGATCCGATCTTCCCTCGGTGGCTGTCACCGTTTCCGATTGCTTTCTTCTTCTTGAACTCGCGCGGCAGAGCGCTGAGGGGCGGTGGACAGGAATTTGTATTCCCAAAAACTACTCACCGCAAAGGGGCCGGATAGGTGGGGCTCGGCGGACGGACATGGTCGGGTGGTGGCAGCACCGTCTGGCGCGTCCGTTGCGAAGGATGTGTCTGCACAGGGCGCCCCGTCGGCGACGTCACCGACCCTCGCGAGGACGCGGCGCTTTTTGCCCGTCAACAGCCCTTGGCCCCGTGGGCGGCCCCCAGTACCGTGGTAAAGCACTAAGATTCCGGTGCCCCAAAGCCGAGAAAAAACCTGCGTTTTCAAACCGGGTCGTGATTATGGCGTGGGGGATGGCGGACCGGCCACGGTGGCTGGCTCACTCGTAACGAAGCGCGTCGATCGGATCCAGCGCCGCCGCTTTTTTCGCCGGATACAAACCGAAAAAAACGCCGACACCCGCGCTGAAAAGGAAGGCGGCCACGATCGCATCCACCGAGGTGAGGGTCGGCCATCCGGCGATCTGGGAGAGCGCCGTCGAGGTGCCAAGCCCGAGCAGGATGCCCACCACGCCGCCGAGCGAACTGAGGGCGACCGCCTCGATCAGAAACTGGGTGAGGATGTCCGACCCGTGGGCGCCAAGCGCGATGCGAATGCCGATCTCGCGGGTGCGTTCAGTGACGCTTACGAGCATGATGTTCATGATCCCGATGCCGCCCACTACAAGCGACACGCTCGCGATCGCACCCAGCAGCAGCCTCATGATTTTGGAGGTGGCCGTGGCCATCTCCGCGATCTCCTGCTGACTGCGGACCATGAAATCATTCTCGCGATCGCCGCCGAGTCGGTGACGTTGCCGCAGGAGCGCTGTGATGGCCTGCACCACAGCCGCGGAACGCTCTTCGCTGGCGCACTGCACCGAGATCATCCGCAGCGTCGTCACGCCGCTGAGCCGCTTCATCACGGTTGTGTAGGGGACAACCACCACGTCGTCCTGGTCGGTCCCGATCACGGAGGTGCCTTTGGCCTTGAGCACCCCGATGACCTGAAACGGAACATGCCGCACTCGGACGATTTGCCCCAGCGGATCCTCCTCGCCAAAAAGCTGTCTGACGACCGTGGCGCCGACGACCGCAACCTTCGCCGCGGAGCGTACATCCTGTTCGGAGAAACCTGCGCCGGCCGTTAGTTCCCATTGCCGGATCTCGAAGTATTCGGGTGCCTCACCAGTGACCGAGGTGGACCAGTTCTGGTTGCCAAAACCTAGCTGGGCGGAAACGCGGGTGCCCGGGCTGACGGCTAGCACGTCGGGCACCTCCGCAGCGATCGCCCTGGCATCCTCGAGCTTGAGCGTACCCGCGCCGCCCATGCCCGACTGCACTCCGCCGCTCGAGAAGCTGCTTGGGAAAATGAGGATCACGTTCTGTCCGAGCGTGGCGATCTGGGCTTCCACCTGGGCCTTGGCGCCGTTGCCGATGCCGACCATGGCGACCACCGCGCCCACGCCGATGACGATGCCGAGCATGGTCAGGGTGGAGCGCAGTTTGTTGCGTTGCAGCGCGCGTAGTGCGAGGCGGAAGGTGGCGAGCGGTGTCATGGGTGGGCCCGCTCCACGGCGGTTTGTGAGTGGAAATGCGCCAGTTGCTCGCGCGCGTCGAGGCGGTCCCCCACGCGGGAGTCGCTGCGCACAGCACCGTCGCGCATGACAATGCAACGCCTGTTGTAGCGGGCAATGTCGGCCTCGTGGGTGACCATGACGATGGTGATGCCCCGGCTGTTGAGCGTCTGGAACACATCCATGATCTCAATGGAGGTGCGCGTGTCGAGATTGCCGGTGGGTTCGTCGGCAAGCAGCAGGGCGGGTTGGTTGACGAGGGCGCGCGCGATGGCCACACGCTGCTGCTGGCCCCCGGAAAGCTGGTTGGGATGATGATCGTAGCGCGTGGAGAGGCCGACCAGATCGAGCGCTTCCATCGCACGCCGCCGCATCTCCCGTGAGCTGATGCTGGTGCGGTTATACATCATCGGCAGTTCCACGTTCTCGACCGCCGAGGTACGCGTCAGGAGGTTGAAGCCTTGGAAGACAAAGCCGATTTTCTGATTGCGGATGTCGGCGAGGCCGTTGCGGTTGAGCGTGGAGACGTCGGTCCCGTCAAGTAGGTAACGGCCCGCGCTGGGCCGGTCGAGACAGCCGATGATGTTCATCATCGTAGACTTGCCTGAACCGCTGGAGCCCATGACCGCCACAAATTCCCCGTGCTCGATTTGGAGGGAAACGTCCCGCACCGCGTGTAGGTCGAAGTCGCCCGTGTGGTAGGTTTTCCACACATGATCGAGTTGGATGACCGGGAGCATTTCGGCGGGTTGCGTTGCGGCGCGACTCCTCAGCGGGTGCGG
This sequence comes from Chthoniobacteraceae bacterium, assembly GCA_044376515.1. Classification (GTDB taxonomy): domain Bacteria; phylum Verrucomicrobiota; class Verrucomicrobiia; order Chthoniobacterales; family Chthoniobacteraceae; genus Chth-196. The sequence continues at coordinate 4,484 of JBILKV010000003.1, forward strand.
ATGGGAATGCCGCTCATCGGGTTGGAGGCGGGTTTGGGAACAGCGGTCGGCGGGGTTTTCACGCTGGTGACGAGGTTCGCTCCTTCCTCAAGTCCCTCGAGCACCTCGGTGTGGAGGTTGTCGGAAATGCCGAGTTTGATTTGAACGGGCTCAGGGGTGGTGGCGCCTGGTTTGAGCTGATGCACTTTCCGGTCCGGCCGCGCGCTTTTCGCGGGCCGTCCGCCCGGGCGCGCTTTTGGCTCGGAAGCGCCGCCTCCCCCGCCGCCTCCGCTGCCGGCGGCACGGGCGGCGCCCAGGGGCTCGGGGGGCCTGAAACGCAGCGCGGCGTTGGGAACGCGGAGGACGCCCCTGCGCTGCGCAACGACAATGGAGACGTTGGCGGTCATGCCCGGCTTGAGTTTGAGCTCCGGGTTGGCGACGGCCACCAACACGTCGTAGGTCACCACGTTCTGGACGGTGACCGGTGAGTTGTGAATCTGTTCGACCTTTCCGCTGAAGGACGTGTACGGGAAGGCGTCTACGGTGAACTCAACCATTTGTCCCTCGGCGACGTTTCCAATGTCTGCCTCGGAGACCGCTGCGGAGATCTGCATGCTGGTCATGTCATTGGCGATGGTGAAGAGGTTGGGCGAGCTGAGGGCCGCGGCCACCGTCTGGCCGATGTCGACGGAACGCGCGATCACGGTGCCGTTGATTGGGGAGTAGATGGTGCAGCGGCTCAGGTCGACCTCGGCGCGTTTGAGCGATCCCTCCTTGATGCGGACGCCTGCCTGGGCCTGGCGCAGGCTGGCCCGTGCGGTGTCCAGATCCGCCTGCGTTCCGGCGTTTTGCCTGAGCAGCTCTTCCTTGCGCCGCGCGGTGATTTCGGCCAGTTCGAGTGTGGCCTTGGCGTTGGCGAGTTCCCCCTGCGCCTGCAGCACGATCGCTTCGTACGTGGCCGGATCGAGAATGGCGAGGATCTGTCCCTCCTTGACCATGGAATTGAAGTCGGCGTTGAGCTTGAAAATGGTTCCGGAAATCTGCGAGCCCACCGTGACGTTGATGACCGGCTTGAGGGAACCAGTTGCGGTGACAACCTGGGTGATGTCCCCTCGGGCGAGTGTTTCGGTGTTGTACTCGGTCGCTGCCGGCTTTCGGTTTTTGTAGTACCACCAACCGCCGCCTCCTGCTGCACCAAGCAGTACCAGTAGCAAAAGAAGGCGTCTCATCGTCGGGCGGGGTGGAGGTTGGCTGGGCGCGTGGCGCTCTATCTGGGGTAGGCCGTCTTGACGCGAAGTTCCTGAAAGGTGCCGCTGACCCGTTCCAGCGCCCGCAGTGCTACCTGATAATCAAGGCTCAGCGAAGTCAGGTCCAACCGGGCCGTGCTCAGATCCTGAAGGCCGAAGAGGACGTCCACACTTCTGGAGGTGCCGGCGGCGTACTGGTTTTGAAGGTCCTTGTAGCTTTGTTCGGCAGCGGCCACCTGCGCGCGGACAGCGGCAAGCGAACCCTTGAGGGTTTCGACATTCAGGCAGGCCTGCTTGACTTCGGCCTCGATTTTTTCCAGCAGCAACTCGCGCTGGAGGGAAGCCTTCTCGATCTCGGCCTGGGCGTTGACCAGCTCGATCTCCCGCTGGCCACCAGTGAAAAAGGGGACTTGAACCGCGATGGATGCGCTCCATGTCTCAGCCACGCTGCGGGGCGCCGACCGCGAGGAACCTTTCGCCACGATGGAGGGTGCATACTGCGCACGGAACTCCTGCCGGCGCAGTTCCGCTTGCTGGACGACAAGGGTGGACTGCCGCAGGTCCTCGCGCTGGGCGTACGCCTTGTTCAAGAGGCTGGCAAAGTCGGGCACGGTGGGGTGGCAGGGGAGGGGTTCGGCGACGCGGAAGGGCGTTTCCGGTCTCATGTTGAGAATGTTGCGGAGGGTATTGCGCCGGAATTCGAGGGCGTTTTCGGAGGTGATCAGCAGCCGTCTTGCGGCCTCCTTGCTGACGGTTGCGCGCAGGACATCGGTGCGGGTGACTTCACCGACAACCGCCCTTTTCTGGGCGAGGGCCTCCTGCTCGGAGGCCAGCTCCAGGGACTGCCGGTTGACCTCCACCTGCCGTTCGCCCTTGAGCACTTCATAGTAGGCGGAGGTCACCCCGAAAAGCGTTTCGCGCACCGTGAAGTTGCGCGCCAGTCTGCTCGACTCTGCTGCGAGCCTGCCGCGTTTGTGTGCGGGAAAGACCGAGAGATCGAAGAGGGGTTGTTCGAGGGAGAAGGTGCCGGTGCTGGTGCCGGGGTCGCGGAGGGAGGTGCCGATGCGGCGGTGTTCAAGCCCGCCCCCGAAGACAGGTCCCATCCGGGTGAGAGCACTCCAGGGGAGGAGTTCCGCTTTGCGCACTTCCTGCAGGGCGATGCGGATGGTCTGGTCCGACTTGGCGGTGATGTCGTAGGCGTGCTCGAGCGTGACGAGGGGGGGCTCCTTCGACGGAGCGTTCTCAGCGCGGCCACGCGGAGCGGAGGCGGTGAGCAACCACAGGAGGGGTAGCAATACTCGAGGCGGGCGCATGGAGAGGGAGAGAACGCCCTCAGGGGTTGAAAAAAAACGGACTTTTCGGGTCCGCACCTGAAAGGACGAAGGCAAGCAGATCCAACACACCCGCCTGTGTAAGGGAATCGATCAACCCGCGCTTGGGTGGCGCATGCTTGGAGTGTTTGGAGTCGGAAAGGAGGTGGCCGAGCAATTCCTCGGGGGTGTAGGTCAGGCCGTGCCGCGTGAGGTCGGTGGCCGGGCCGTCGCCGTGGTTGCCCAGAGCGTGGCAACCGGCGCAGAGGTTGCGGTAGTGGGCGAGGCCGGTCTGGTAGTTGCGATGCCCCTCGAGGCCGACGGAAAGCACGCCGCCAAAGTCCGCGAGCGTCCAGTGCCTGGGGGCGGGTTCCTCCGCCGGCGCGGCAGGCGGCGAAGGCAGTGCCGCCGCCAGGAGTAGCGCGCCGGTCCGGAGGAACGTCCGCAGAACCCGGTTCATGGGGTTTTGCGGCTTTTGGATTCGGATTCCGACACGGCGCGGTCCTTGTAGAAGAGGACGCCGGATTTACGCATGTTGTAGATGAGCGCCTTGAGATTGTCCGCGGTTTCCTTGTCATTGACGAGCATCCCAAGCGGGCCCTTCCCGTCGGCGGCATTCTTGCTGAGCTTCTGGATCGAGTCAGCCACCTTGCCTGCTTTTTCCGAAACGGAGTGAAGGTCGCTCATCGTCTCGTTGGTTTTATTGAGCACGCTGTCCAGTGTGACGGAGGATTTTTTGAATGAGGAGGAGGTCTCCTTGATGTTGGAAATGGTCTCCTGAAGGTTTTGGACGTTCTGCTCGTTGAGGAGTTTCTCGTTGAGGGTCTGGGTGAGCGTCTGGATGTTTTTGAGGCCGATGGAAAGCTGGTCGAGCACCTCGGTGCCGCGCAGCGTCAACTCGTCAAAGCCGCCAGCGCGGCTTCCCTCGATGACCTCGCCCCCCTGGAGGACGTCGGAGGGGTCCATGTCGGATTCCGGGATGACGTCAATGTATTTGTCGCCAAGCAGGTTGGCACTTCCCACCATGAAGCGGCTTTTGCGCGGGATGGAGATCTGGTTTTCAATCTTCAGGCGCACGGTCACGCGATAGGACTCCTTCATCAGCTGGGGTTGGGAGGCGATGAATCCGACCTTCGCCCCGGCCAGCAATACGTCCGCACCGGAATACAGGCCGCTGACATTGTTGAAGATGACGATTAGCTCGTAGGGCTTGTTGAGGGTGGTGCCCATGCGGCCAAAGGTCACCACCAGCACGGCCAGAATGCCCAGGCCAATGAACAAAAACAGGCCCACCAGTGTTTCGGTGGCTCGGAATTTTACTTTTGCCATGAGGTGAGGGGTGTGTTGAGAACGGTTGGGAAGGCGGGCTCCCGGAACGGAGGTTAGGTGGATTTTGCGGAGTGTTCAGTCACTTTCACCGGAGCGTCCTTCAATGAAGTCGACCAGCACCGGGTCCTTTGAATCCTTGAGTTCGGCGGTGGTGCCTTCGAAGTAAATGGATCCCTCGTGGAGAAAGGCGATGCGATCCGCCGTGTGGAAGGCGGTCTTCATGTCGTGGGTGACTACGACGGAGGTGGCTTTGAGCCGTCTTTGCAGCCGGCGGATGAGGTGGTTGATCGAGTCGGTGGCAATGGGATCGAGTCCCGTGGTGGGTTCGTCGTAGAGGATGCAGGCAGGCCGCGAAACAATGGTGCGCGCCAAGCCCACCCGCTTGCGCATCCCGCCGGACAGGTTCTCGGGCATCTTACTCTCTTCGCCGGCCAGATCGACCATCTCCAGCGCCTCGGCGATCCGCACCCGGATGGTCTCCGGATCCTTCATTCCGCTTTCGCGCAGGGGGAAGGCAATGTTTTCGGCGACGCTCATGGAGTCGAAGAGCGCCGCACTTTGGAAGAGGATGCCGATTTTTTTGCGAATGGGTCCCAGTTGTCGCTCGTGGAGGCTGGCGATGTCCTCGCCGTCAACGAGCACCCGGCCGGAGTCCGGTTGGAACAAACCGACCAGATGTTTGAGCAGCACGCTTTTGCCCGAGCCCGAACGTCCTAAAATCACGTGTGTCTGTCCCGAGGAAATGCGCATGCTGACGCCGCGCAGGACTTCCTGCGTGCCGAGGGTTTTGTGAAGATCAACGACCTCGATCATCGGTCAGTAGGTCCCGGCCGGGAAAAAGATGTTGAGGAGGAAGGAGAGAAAGAAGTTCGAGATCAGGATCGTCAGGGAGCCCACAACGACTGCACGCGTCGGCGCGCGGCCCACGCCCGCGGCGCCCTGCGAGGTTTTGAGGCCCTCCTCGCAGGCCACAAAACCGATCAACACCGCGAAGGCCATGCCCTTGATCAGGGCCATCTTGATGTCCCTACCCGTGGTGAATGCGAGCATGTTCTTGACGTAGTAAGCTTCAGAAATGCCCAGCACCTTGGTCGCAACCACGTAGCCCGCGCCAATCCCCAGGCCGATGCATTCCGCCACCAAAAGGGGAGTGGAAATGAGCAGCGCAATAATACGCGGGACGATGAGATAGTCGATGGGATGGACGCCCAGCGCCCGGAGCGCGTCGATCTGCTCGGTCACCTTCATGGTGCCGATTTCCGCCGCGATGGAGGCGCCCACTCGGCCTGAAAGCATCAGGGCCGTCAGCACCGGGCCCAGTTCGCGGAACATCGAAACCGCCACCACCGACCCAACTGCGGAATCCATGCCCAGCCGGTGGAACTGAAAGTAGGTTTGTGCGGAAAAGACCGCGCCCGTGAAGGCCCCGGTGACCACGACCACCAGCTGCGAACGAAACCCGACCTCGACCAGTTGGTGGATCAGCAGGCCCCAGCGCAGCGGAGCCACCCGCAGCGAGACCAGCGTGTCCCGCATCAGGAAGGCGAGCCTTCCCAGATAGGACATCTGGCCAATAAAGGTGGAACCAATCGCATTGAGAGCCGCGAGCAACATCGGAGGGGTTTGGGGGCGAAGGGGGCTTTGCGCTTTAGCTTTGCTCCGTGACTGGGGCGGTTTCCTCGAGCCGCGGAAACAGGGGCACGGGTTTGCCGAGGAGGTGGCCGTGGGGCAGGCCTCCCCATCCCGCGTCGGCGAGGGCGGGCGCGTGCGGCCAGCCAAGTTGGGCCAGCATGGCCGGGGCGGTGTCGGGCAGGACGGGCGTCAGGAGAATCGCGATAATCCGTAGCGATTCGGAGAGGTGGTAGAGCACCGCGTCGAGGCGGTCGGACTGTGTGGGTTCCTTGGCAAGCTTCCAAGGCGCTGCGGATTCGATGAGTTGGTTACAAACGCGGGCGAACTGGATCACGGCGCGCAGCCCGGCGTCCACCTGGTACTGGTCCATCGCTGCGGTAAATGCAGCGACGGTCGCGGGCGCGTCGGTCTGGGAAATCGCGAGAAGGTCGGAGTCTTGGGTTTCTGAGCGCAGCAGGGTACCCATGCGGTAGCGGTGCGCCATGTTGAGGGTGCGGTTGAGGAGGTTGCCCACGTTGTTAGCCAGTTCCTCGTTGAAGCGCATACGGAGCCGTTCCTCCGAGAAGTCCGCGTCCTTGCCGGTGCTGATGTCCGCCATGAGGTAGTAGCGCAGCGCGTTGACTCCGTACCGGTCTGCGAGCAAGGAGGGGTCCACGCTGTTGCCCAGACTCTTGCTCATTTTCGCGCCGGAGATGTTCCACCAGCCGTGGACCAGCAGCGTGGGAATCTGGTCGTCGGAGAACCCCATCGCGTGGAGCATGATCGTCCAGTAGATGCCGTGCGCCGGAATCAGAATGTCCTTTCCAATGACCTGCGCCCGGGCGGGCCAGAGGGTCTTGAAAGCGGGCAGGTTACTGCCCGGTTCCGCGAGGTACCCGGTGAAGGAGATATAGTTGAGCAGGGCGTCAAACCAGACGTAGGTGACGAAGTTTGGGTCAAAAGGCAGTTCGATGCCCCAGGAAAGACGGGCCTTTGGACGAGAAATGCACAGGTCGCCGGAAATCTTTTCCACAGCGTTGCGCAGTTCTGCGCGGCGGAAGGACGGCACCACGCACAGCTCGTGTGCATCGATGAAACCCAGCAACCAGTCGCGGTGTTCGGAAAGGCGGAAGTACCAGTTCTCTTCCTCGAGTTCGACCACTTCGCCCCATTCGGGCCCGAATTGGCCCGACTCGTCCCGCTCCTTGTCCGTAAGAAACTGCTCCTGTCGGACGCTGTAAAAGCCGCGGTGCGCCTGTTTGTAGAGCTGCCCTTGGTCGAAGAGGGCTCCGAGGACTTTTTGAACGAGGGTTTTGTGGAGTGGATGGGTGGTGGCGGCCCATCCATCGTACTGCACACCGAGTTTCTGCCAGAGGGCGATGAATTTTTCGGTGCACTGGCTGGCGAATTCAAGGGGGCTCATGCCCGCCTTCTCGGCCGACTGCTGGACCTTCTGACCGTGCTGATCCACGCCAGTGAGAAAGAAGGCGGAACGCCCGCGGAGCCGCTCGAAGCGGGTGAGCACGTCGGTGAGCACCTTTTCGTAGGCGTGTCCGATGTGCGGGGCCGCGTTCGTATAGTCGATGGCGGTGGTGAAGAGGATGCGTTCCGGCATGGCAGTAAGATTGGGCGTTCCGTAAAGCGGGTGGCGCCAACCCGTCATTTAAGGGACATCCCTTTCTTTTGCGAAGGGGAAAACGCCATCCGGTGTGGGAGCGGTTCCAGCCCCGGATCCGCTGTCGGGGCTCCCTCCGGACGAGCGGCAGACCGAAGGAGGAGGGGAGGCTCGGTCCATGACCCCCAATGCGGAGGGCCTAACGCAGGACACTGAGGATGCCTTCCGCGACCGCGGCCGAAAGGCGACGGCAGTAGTCGCTCGAACGCGCTATCCTCCCGCCCTCCTGCTCGTTGGTAAGAAAGCCCAACTCCGCGAGAGCAGCGATCTGGCGGTTGTTGCGCAGCACGTAAAAGCGCGCCTTCCGCACGGAGCGATCATCCTCGCCGGTGGCGCGCAGGACTCGCTGGTGAATTGCCTGCGCCAAGGGCAGGCTGCGTTCATTGTAATAGTAGGTCTCGATGCCGTGGGCGTCACGGTTCGGTGCGGAGTTGAAGTGGATACTCACAAACACCGAGTTGGCCGAGCTTCTATTTGAGATCGCCACCCGCTTGGAGAGCTCTACAAAAACGTCAGTGGTGCGCGTCATGAGCACCCGGTGACCGGCGGCACGCAACCGTAGTTGTACAAGCTTTGCAACCCGCAAAGCGGCGTGTTTTTCAATGTGGCGCTGGCCTGGAATCCCGCCCGGGTCGTGCCCCCCATGCCCCGCATCCAGCACCACGGTCGCCGCTTCCCCATGCGGGCCAAGCGCAAAAAGCAGGAGCCCCGCCGCCCAAACAGACCGGAGTCGGCAAAAACAACTGGACCACGCGGTGTAAATGGACGGCAGGGAGGGCATCGCTCGGAGGGCAAATTTCAATCCAACCTCCGCCAGGAACGCAGACGTGCCACGTGATTTTTTTCAAAATCGCGCCGGCAAACCCGTCAAGCCTCGGATGAGCACGCCTGGGCAACCTTGGCGCATCGGGTGCGGTCGGTAGTCTCGGTTTATCGACCGCCGCTCCTATTTTTGCGCGGGGTCCCGGACGTCAAAACAGAAAAGCAGTTCCTGATCGCGCAGGTAGAGCTTCCCCCCGCTCACGACCGGGTGCGTCCAGATTCTTCCATCAGGTTTCCGCTGGGTGGTTTGCGGGTCCAGTTTGAAGCGCCCGTGTTCCTTCCAGCCGGCAGGGGAAGCCTCCACAAGCACCACCGAACCGTCCCTTTCGTCAACGAGGTAAAGCATCCCCTCTGCGCAGTGCGCCGCTCCTTTCCCCAGCGACTTGTCGGCCCATTTGACCTCGCCCGTTTTCCAGTCAAGACAGGTCCATCCGCCTTTGTCCGAATAGCCGTAGAGGTGGTCGCCGACGCGGATGACTCCCCCGTGGTGGTTAATCAGGTTGGTGTTGTTCCAGACGTCGGTGGCTGCGCTGTCCGCGGCGACGCTCACCAGCTTAGATCCGACGCCGTAACCGCTGGAGATAAAGACTTCGTTTCCGCGCACGATCGGGGTCGGGATGACCGCCGTCCTGCCGGGCCACGGGGAAAGCCAAAGCTTTCTGCCAGTCTTGGCGTCCACTCCGCCGACGTTTTGCATCGTCAGAGCGACGTATTGCCTGGTGCCGTTCAGCACTGCCGGCACGATGGATCCGTATTGGGCACCGTCCGTCCATCCCTCGGACTGCCACACTTTCTTTCCGGTGGACTTGTCGAGGGCGAGCACCGTTCCCTGCGCTCCGCCGGGGGTGCAGAGCACGAGGTCGCCGTCGACAAGCACGCTCTCGGTGTAGCCCCAGCCGGGAGGTTTGCCTCCGAAATCCTTGAGCGGCTGGGTCCATAGTGCGGTGCCGGTGGCGGTGTTCGCACACAGCAGATACCCTTGGGCGCTCAGAGCGTACACCCGGTCGCCATCGACAAAGGGGGTGCCGCGCGGGCCGTCGCCCCACTTGTTGGTGAAGATGGGGCCCACGGGAGTTTTCCACTTGAGGGCCCCAGTACTGGCGTCAAAGGCAAGCAGGTCTTCCGAATCGCCGTTGAGGCCCATGGTGTAGAGGGTGCTTCCCACGACGGAAAAGCTGGAGTAGCCCAGTCCCGCCTTGTCGTTGGACCACACCTTTTTTGGGCCGCTTGTCGGCCACTGTTTGAGGAGGCCGGTTTCCTTGGAAACGTCCTCCCGGTCCGCGCCCCGGAATCCGGGCCAGTCCAGCGCAGAGGAAACGTGGGGAAGGGTTGTGATGAGGAGTGCGGCGAGGAGTCGATGGGAGCGCATAGGGGTAGAGTCACAGAGGAGACTATGAATTTGACAGGATGCAAGTCTCTGCAGTCTTGGGAAGACGCGAGGTTGGAAGGTTAGTAAAAAGGGAGGACGGAATTTTCAGTTCGTCCCTGCCGCGCAAGGCGGGTTGGACAACCCCGCCTTTTCTTGAAGCGTTCTCCGCGGTTGGTGCGCCTCTCGTGGGCGTCAAGAAGTCGGATTCGTCGGTCCCGAGGGCATGGTCTGGAAGGACAAAAAAGTTCAGGCCTTTTGCACGCCGTTTCCGTAGCGAGGGTTGTGAAACGGGGCGAAGCATCGTGTGGGAAAATGAGCGGCGGGGCGGGCGATTTTAGGGAGGCAGGGATTTTGCGTTCCCGTTTTCCGGGCTTGCGCTCTGCGTTGCGGAACTTGGGTGCGGCACCGCGGCCCAGTGGAATGGAGGTAGACGGGTTGGACGGGGAGGCCGTTCACGAACCAAAAAGGGGCGGGACTCGGGTGGGTGCGTCCGGCGAAGACGGGAATGGGTGGAGGAATGGGTGGAGGAATGGGTGGAGGGGCAGCGCGGCGCGCGCCGTGAGGCGGGTAGCGGTGCTGGGAAATGCGGCAGGGGGCAAGTCGACGATGTCGTTGGAATTGAGCCGGCGGCTTGGGGTGCCCTACCACTCGGTGGACAAGGGGCTCTGGTTGCCGGGGTGGCGGTTCGCGCCGCAGGAGGAGTTTGTGCGGATTCATCGTGGCTGGATGGAGGAACCAGGGTGGGTGGTTGACGGTTGGGGGGACATGGCGCTCATTGCGGAGAGGCTCCTGCGGGCGGATGCGGTGGTGGTCGTCCAGCACCCTCTCTGGAGGCACTGTTTCTGGGCGCTCAAACGGCAGTGCGCCGGTATTTTGCACAGGCGCTCCGCTGGTCCTGACGAGTGTCCGCTGGCGCGCAGGAGTTGGCAGTTAGTGAAGGCGATGCGGTGGATTCACCGACACGGCATGCCGGAGCTGGAGCGTCTCATCGGGGGCGTCTGCAGCCCAGACTCCGTCCACTGGGTGAGCTCGCCCCGGCAGTTGGCCGGTGTGGTCCGGGAGCTGGCTCCCGGTCGGATTCCTCCGTGAAGCGTGGTTTGCGGGGGGGGACGCCCTGCCCGCGTGGTTTTTAGGGGCGATGCTCTGGTATCAGGGTTCGACGCTGCCGGCGGGTTGGGAGAGTGCGGCCGAACGCTCCGGGGGCCGGACGATTAGGGGACGAGCCGACCGGTGCCGCTCCAACCTGCGTCAACCTTGGGCAATCTGCGGCTGCGGCCGAATCGTGAGGATCTCCAGAGTTCCGGCTCTGTTCCCGCTGGTTGCAGCGGGTAAACGCATGCCTTGCAGCTCAATCCTCTTGCCGAACCTTGGCGGGTGAGTCTGGAAGAAAACTTCCACGCGGAGACGCGCCGGAAGGGACGTTCACTTTGGTTGTGTTACAAACACCGTCCGGGCTCTTCGCTACTTTCAGTGGGTACGAAGGTTTTTTCTGCCAACCTTTGGCCTTGGTCGGCGCCGAGGGGACCATCCCACTGAATGCTTCAGGCCGCCTCCTGAGAGATCCGATACCACCTCTTTAAATGTTCGGGAGGTTTGGCTCGGAGACAGGGGAGGTTCAATCTTTAAAGAGTTTTAGGAGAGTGGAGCAGGCATCTTGCCTGCCCCACTTTCTGGTTTCCTCATCAAGAGCGGTAGAGCGTGCAGCAGACATCCCGCAAGCCTTGGCACGGGCAGGCGGCACTCCTGCCCTCCCGGGAATTCCGAACGCGATGCCTCAGCGCTCTCCAAGTGCTCATCATTCCGAGCAGTTTTGGGTCGGGCCGCCCTTCAGTTCGCAAAAACAAGACTTGTCTGTACATCCATCGAAAACAGCGAAGAACCATTGTCTGCGGCCTCCGCGGCTTGGATGGAGATCCGTTTTTCCTGATGCACGTTGGCTTTGTGATTGTATTCTTCTGGGGGGGGCGCCCCCTGAGGGGGGGCGGCATCGGGATTTTTAGTCCGGCCGTATGAGAGTGAGGGTCAAGCGGCGGAGATCAATCGCAGCCTGACCCGGAATGTCGGTGGCACGGAGTGTGAGTTCGCCTTGGCCCGCTGGAAGCCTGAGGTGGCCGAGGGAGAGGGGGGTAAACGGTTTGAGTCGGGACTCCGCCTTGGAGCGGGGGAGGGTGTCCTGATTGTTGTAGAGGGGGGGATCCCAGACGCGGTCCACCTTTGTGGAAAGTGAGGCCTGAGCGAACTGCACCTGCAGAACGGTCCCTTCGTCACCCGCCGCGCAGGTGTAGTCCGCCGTGACCGCGTAGAGGCCCGCGGTGCGGATGGAAACATTCCAGACGGCTGCGGCTTCAGTGGACCGCCAGTGGGTGAAGTAGGAAGAGTTGGGCGCGGGGGCGCTGCGTTGAAGGCCACCCCTTGGCTCGGCGTCCCTTGCGGGCAGGATGGTGACGGGAAACTCCTTGTACCCGACTGGAAACGGACGCGGGTCGACCGCATGGCCCTTGATGGTTTTTTGTGTATCCAATTCCGTGTGAGTGCGCCACACGGTTGCGGCATCCGACAGGGAGGATGCGACGGAGGGTTGGGTCGCGTTGCAGGGGGTCGTCTGTGCAGGATCGGCGACCAGGTCAAACAGGCGGCCTTCAGCATCGAGACGATAGCGCTGGTTGCGCACGCTCAGCTTCCCGCCCCACGTTGAAAAAAGGTTGCGCTCAGGCCAGGGGGAGTCGGGCTGAAGCAACAGCGGAGCGAGGTTCCGGCCGTCGAGGGGTTTGTTGGTTGCAAGCGGGACTCCAGCGAGGGAAGCGAGGGTTGGAAGCAGATCGATGGCGCCGGCGATGTGTTCGACTTTGACGCCCTTTGCGATGCGCGAAGGGAAACGGAGGGCAAAAGGAGAACGGACGCCGCCTTCGTCCACCGAGCCTTTGCGGCCCTTCATGCCGCCGTTCCAGCGCGCGGTGTTCGGCCCGTTGTCAGAGAAGTAGAGCACGATGGTGTGGTCTGAGAGACCCAGGTCGGAGAGTTTTGAGAGGATTTTCCCAACGTTTTCATCCTGATTTTCAATCATCGCTAGGGCGCAGCGGGTTTCGTCCGGATTCTCTGCCGAGGGATTGGTTGCCGCCTGCGTGAGTGGGCGATCCTTCCACGTGTCCCAGTGTTTGCCCGGGACGCCCCACGGGGTGTGCGGCGTGGTGAAGGGCACGTAACAGAGGAAGGGACGTGTGCGGTTCTTCTCGATGAATGAAACCGCGCGGTCGGTACAAATGTCGACGATGTAGCCTGGTTGTCTTTTCAGGCGGTCGCCGTCCTCCAGAAGGGGGTCAAAGTACTCGCCCCAGTGTCCGGCGGTGTAGCCGAAGAAGGTGTCGAATCCGCGGGCCATGGGGTGATAGGGCCACTGGCTTCCATTGTGCCACTTGCCGAAGATGCCGGTAGCATAGCCGGCTTGTTGAAAGACCTCCGCGAGGGTGGTCTCGTCCAGGTTGAGGCGTTCCTGACCGAGGGATACGCCGCGCACGCCGGTTTGCGGATAGTAGCGACCGGTGAGCAATTCCGCGCGGGTGGGCGAGCAGACCGGACAGACGTAGAAGTGGGAGAGAGTCACCCCGTCACGGGCGAGCGAATCAATGTGGGGGGTGCGGACGAGCTGGTTTCCGGTGAAGCCGTAATCCCCCCAGCCGGCGTCGTCGGCAAGTAGTATCACCACGTTGGGGGGACGGTTTTCGTTGGCACCCCGTGCGGAAATTGCGGCTGTCAGGAACAGGACCGCGAAAAAGTAGGGGTGAGTTTTCATGAATGGGGTAAGCTGAAACGCTGGCCGCGGGTGGCGCAGAGGATCTTTGCAAAAAAAAGCCGGACTGTTTCCACTCCTCCGCGTCTTCGCATGACCTTCTTTGTTGGGAATCAATGAGGAACGCTCTCACGCGGAACCGGAGGAGCTTGGCTCCGGATGAGGAAGGTCTCGCGGTGTGTTCCAGTTCTCAAAGAGTGCGAGTTCGGGGGCGGCGATGGGGCGTGACCGAAGCAGCTGTTTTTGAAGGCCGATGCGGATGAGCGTCTGCAGCGAGCGATCGTCGCCCGCGAGAAGTTGGTGAATTTGCGCAAGCATTTCTACGGGGTAAACCGCGCAGAGGCCCTCAAACGTGCCGGCCCTCACCGGCACCACACCAGAGCCGGGTTCCACCGATGCGAGCAGGCCACGCAGGTAAAGGGGCGACATTTTTGGCATGTCGACAGCCAGAACGAGCACATGGGCGCTGCGGGCTGTTTCCAGAGCTCGGGCGATGCCGGAAAGCGGTCCGAGGCCGGCGGTTGTGTCCGCGGCGAAGTGCACGTCTTTGCATGCGAAGCACAACGCCTGAGACTGACTTCCGCAAAGAAACACCTCGTCGCAGACGCTCTCTAGTTTGGTCAGTTGCAGCCTCCAGAGGGGTTGGCCGCCGACCTCGAGCAGCGCCTTGTCCCTGCCCATCCGCGAGGAGCGTCCGCCGCAAAGAAGTGCACCGGTGCAGGGTCTCATCCGTTGACTCGGAGCCGGCCGTCCTTGAGGATTTTCGCGCGCAGACCGCCGCGCCCCCGGAGGACAGCCTCGGCGCCGGGAGCGATCGCGGTGTCCATCCAGTAGCAGGGCCGGCATTCCTCGGTGCCCTCGAACAGCACCCCCTGAATGGAGAATGTTTTCCCGATCAGCTCGTTCAAATCCACCCCGCAAGTGAGCACGTTGCGGCGCACCGAGGAAGGTTCCTTTGCTTCCACGCCGAGGCTCAGGCAGAGGTCGTCAAATACCTCTCTGGCAAAAAAAGTGATCTGCCCCTTGTAACCCGGTTTGTGGTCAAAGAAACGGTCGCCCACCAGCCCGCTGCCGGCAATACATTCCACCTCAGGCACCGAAATCACCTCGTGGTTGTGCGGAATCTGATTGTGGCGGCCGAAGAAATTGTGGGCGGGGGAAAGGTAGATGGCGAGAATTTGGCAGGCATCTTCCATTGGCGCCAATGTGTCAGGTCGTGGCAGGAAAGCGAGCCTGGAGGCCAATCTCCCTGCGAGTACTGCTTGAGACGCAGTGGGGGATGGTGTCAGCTAATGGGGCGATGGATCCCTTTGGCCGCACCATTGACTACCTGCGTATTTCCGTCACCGATCGCTGCAACGAACGGTGTCTCTACTGTATGCCCGAGGGGTACAAGGGATGGGCGCGGAAGGCGGATCACCTGAGCGCTGCCGAGATCATCCGGATTGTGGAGGCTTCGTGTGTGCTGGGTTTCCGAAAGTTCAGGCTGACCGGCGGGGAGCCCCTTTTGCGCGAGGACATCGAGGAGATCGCCGCCGGAATCTGGGCGCTTCCCGGGGTGCAAACGCTGGGGATTTCCACCAACGGTCTGCGACTGGCGAGACACGCAGGGGGCCTAAAACAGGCAGGGGTCCGCTCGCTCAACGTCTCTCTGGATGCGCTTTCGCCCGCCGTATATCGGACGGTCACCGGCGGGAATGTGGCGGAGGTGCTGCGGGGAATCGAGGCCGCCGGCGAGGCCCAGTTTGAGGTGATCAAACTGAACTGCGTGTTGATGAGGGGAGTCAACGAGGGCGAGCTCTGGCCACTGGTGGAGTTCGCGGCGGAGCGCCGCATGCCGGTGCGATTCATCGAGTTGATGCCCGTTTCAAATGCGGGGGTGCTCGAAGACGCCCGCTTTCTGTCAGTGCAGGAGGCGATGGGGATTCTCTCCCGGCACGACGCGCTCGCGCCCCTCCCCGGCTACCGTCCCGGAAACGGTCCGGCCCGCTACTACGAGATGGTTCGTACCGGGGCGCGTGTGGGTTTCATCGGGGCGATGACCACGCCGGATTTCTGCGCCACCTGCAACAAGTTGCGACTGACGGCCGACGGCAAGTTGCGGCCCTGTCTCGGCCGGCACGGTGAGTTGGACCTGCTTCCGGTGCTCCGCGGGCACGGTGACCTTGGCGAAAGCATTCGGGAAGCCATTGGGAACAAGCCGGAGAATCACGAGTTTGCGGAATGCTACGAACCGGGGCGTCCAATGACAGCGATCGGCGGGTGAGATTGTCATGGTACGCGTCCTCTTCTTTGCTCAGGCGGCGGCTCTCGCCGGGACCCATGCGTGCGAGTGGCCCGTCGCCGAGCCTCAGCCGCCGTCCGCTTTCTGGGGATGGATTCTTGAATTTCACCCCGCAGTCTCAGGAATCCGCGGCGTGTGCCGGCTCGCGCGGAATGGGGAATACCTTGCAGAGGGCGAGCTGATTGCAGCCGGGGACGAGCTGGCCGTACTCCCTCCCGTTTCGGGAGGCTGACCATGGACGTGCACATCCGCTTTTGTTCCGGCCCGATTAGCCGGGTGCAACTTCTGCCTGCGGATTCTCCAGGCACCGGGGCGCGTGTGGAGTTTTTCGGGACGGTGCGGGAAACGGAGTCCGGGGGGGGCATTCGCGGGCTGCGTTACGAGATTTACGAGTCGATGGCGGAGAAACGGTTGGTGCGGATTCTTTCCGAGTTGGAGGGGCCGTATCCGTGCGCGGGGGTTGCGGTGGTGCATCGCTCGGGGGAGGTGCTTGTAGGCGAGGCGGCGGTGTATGTGGGAGTTACTGCGCGCCACCGGGCGGAGGCGTTCGGCATGCTGGCAGCGTTGATGGACAGGCTCAAACAGGAGGTTCCTATTTGGAAGGCGGAGGTGCTCCCGTGTTAAGCGTTGATCAGGTCCGGGAGTTGATAGCGCTCCGGGTCGGGCCCCTTCCCGCGAGACGGGTTCCTCTGGTGGAGGCGCGTGGTTTGAGCCTTGCCGAATGCCTTCTTGCCCCGGAGGACGAGCCGGCGTTTGACCGTTCCGCGATGGATGGATTTGCCGTGAACTTCGAGTCTTCGCCCGGACGCTTCAAGATTGTCGGGGAGTGTTTGCCGGGCCAACCGCAGCCCCCGGCTGTCGGCCTCCACGAGGCGCTGCGTGTCTTTACGGGCTCTGCGCTTCCTCCGGGCGTTCGGGTGGTGATGCAGGAGGACGCGCGGGTGGAAGGGGGTGAGGTCGTGCTGGAGCGTCTTGGCGGATCCACGCATGTACGGTTGCGGGGAAGCGCCGCACATCTGGGGGATGTTCTTCTGCCCAAGGGCACTCGACTAACGCCAACAGTGCTGGCGGTTCTGGCTTCCGCGGGGGCTGTCCATCCGCTGGTCACACCGAGACCGCGCGTTTTCCACCTGACCACGGGCAGCGAAGTCATCGATGCTTCGCTTGCCCCCGGGCCGGGTCGGATTCGAAACACCAACGCCCCTTTGATTCGGGCGCTTGTGGAGGAGCACGGCGCCGCGTGGGCGGGTTCGCGCCATGTGGGGGAGGATCCGGGAGAGGCATTGGAAATTTGCAGGGGTGCCGAGTGTGAGGGAGTGGATTTGCTTCTGATTTCTGGCGGTTCCAGCGTGGGCACCCACGATCACACGGGGGAGGTTTTGGAGGCGTTGGGCTTTGAAATTGTGTGTCAGAGGGTGAGCTGCCGACCCGGAAAACCGCTGCTTATTGGAATCGCTAGCGGGCGCGTGGCCGTGGGACTGCCTGGAAATCCCGTGTCGCATTTTGCCACCTTCCATGTGTTTGTACGTCAGATTTTGGCGTTGCTTGGGGGGCTTTCCTCTCCTGCTTGGAAACGGGCTTGGCTTCGGCATGGAAGCGTCCTGAGGCCGGATCCGAGGGAGACGTTCTGGCCTGCGTTTCTGGATGAGTCCGGGGTAGATGCGCTTGCCTGGTTGGACTCCGGTCACCTCGGCGCGCTGGTCGGGGTCAACGCCCTGATTCGCGTGCCTTCGGGCAAGCAACCGCTTGCAGGTGAAACGGTGGAGGTGCTTTGCTGCGGGAACCGCTGAGACTTGCCCCATGAATACTCCCTTCTCCCACCTTGAAGACGGCGCGGTCCGCATGGTTTCTGTGGCGCACAAGAGCGTTCAGGTCCGCGTGGCCGAGGCGAGGTGCGAACTGCTCTGTCAAACCTCCACCCTGGAGGCGCTCCGGAAACACGCCTTGCCCAAGGGGGATGTGCTTGCCGTTGCGCGGGTGGCGGGAATTCAGGCGGCGAAGGCCACGGCAGGTTTGATACCGCTGTGTCATCCGTTGCCGCTGGACCAGGTGCTGGTGGATTTGGTGCCGGGCTCGTCTGGGATTGAGGTTAAGTGCACGGTACGCACGGGCGCTAAAACCGGTGTCGAAATGGAAGCACTCACGGGTGCAAGTGTGGCGGCGCTCACCCTCTATGACATGCTCAAATCTGCGGACAAAACGATGGCCATCAACAATCTGAGGGTGGTCCGAAAGGAGAAACTTTGACCAATGAAGGTTGCACGCCTGACACTCAGTGACCGCGCCAGTGCGGGAGTCTATGCGGATCGGAGCGGTCCGGAGATCGAGCGGGTTTTTTGTGAGTGCTGGGGGGCGGTGGTGGAGTTTGAGGCGCACCTGCTTCCTGATGAGCGCGGACTGATCGCGCAAACGCTTCGCGGAGTGTGTGAGAGGGGGGAATGCGCGCTGGTGATCACGACCGGGGGTACGGGTCCCTCCGCTCGGGATGTGACGCCCGAGGCGACGCGAGACGTTTTGGAGAAGGAACTTCCGGGATTTGGCGAGGCGATGCGGATGGTCTCGTTCGCCAGTGTGCCCACGGCCATCCTTTCGCGTGCAACCGCCGGGATCCGAGGGCGTACCTTGATTCTCAACCTGCCAGGAAATCCCAGGGCGATCGGGGAGTGTCTTCCGCCCTTGCTCCCTGCCATCCGAGAGGCGCTCCGGCATCTCGCCGGTGAGTGACGCGGAGGATGCGGCGGCGGGCCCTCCTTCGGAGATTCGCCGCTGGCACAGATGGCTGGAGGTGAGGGGGGTGAGGGGCGGTCTGTTTTTGAATGGTGTCCCGGTATGGGTGGGGACTGGGCTAGTGCACGAGGGCGCGTTGTGTGCGTTGCGAAGAGGGGGGAGGGGTGGCAGAGGGAATCCGGATGGCAGGAGGCGAGGCGGGAGGCTGTCGGGGCTTTGATGGAAGGACGCTGTGGCTCGGTCCCCGCGGAATTCTCTGGCAGGCTGAATCGCATGGCTGGCAAGGAGCGGCACGCGTCCCTTCCGCGGGAAGCGAGTGGGCCTCCCAATGTGGCGGTTTTCGTCGAAGTCCTCTGACCCGCGCCCCGGTGCAGGGAGGGGGTGCTGAATTTTCATGGATTCCGCAACCGTCCGGAGGGCATTGTGGCGGACATGAGACGGACCCACCCCCTCCTGTTCTGTGTCGCACTGTCCACCGCCTTCGGCGCTGAATCCGACTGGAGTGCGTATCTGGGTGATAAGGCGGCCTCCCACTACTCGGGCCTTCGCCAGATCACTCCGGAGAACGTGCAGAAACTGACGCCGGTCTGGACTTATCACGCCGGAGGCGCCTCCGCCAACAACCGCACCCAGATCCAGTGCAACCCCCTCGTTGTTGGCGGGGTGCTCTATGGGACTTCGCCCGAGTTGGTGCTTTTTGCCTTGGATGCCGCCACCGGTCGCGAATTGTGGCGTTTTGACCCGGCTTCCGTTCCCGGTCTCTCCAAGGGAGGGGTCAACCGCGGGCTCATGTTCTGGCAGGACCCGGCCAATGCGGCGGACCGGCGGGTTTACTACGCCAACAGCAATTTTCTCCACGCGGTGGACGCGAAAAGCGGGCGGCCCGTTACGGCCTTTGGAAAAAACGGCGCCATCGATCTCAAACAGGAGATGGGGCGCGACATTGGCGGTTTGGCGCTCAACGTCACCTCGCCCGGGGTGATTTACGGGGACCTGCTCATCATCGGAATGCGCTTGGGTGAAGGGCCCGCGCCGGCTGCGCCCGGGCCGATCCGCGCCTTCAACGTGCGCACCGGCGCGCTGGTCTGGCGGTTCAACACGATTCCCCAGCCCGGGGAGGCGGGCTACGAAACCTGGCCGGCGGAAGCTTACAAAACCGTCGGTGGCGCCAACGTATGGACGGGCTTTGCGCTGGATGAAAAGCGCGGCATTGTGTTTTGCCCGACCGGCTCGGCGGCGTTTGATTTCTGGGGCGGCAACAGGGTCGGGCGCAATGAGTTCGCCAACTGCCTCATCGCGTTGGACGCCTCCACGGGCAAGCGGCTCTGGCACCAGCAACTCGTCCACCACGACCTCTGGGACCGCGACCTTCCGGCGCCCCCGACGCTGTTAACCGTCCGGCACAAGGGCGTCGCCACGGATGCGGTCGCGCAGGTGACCAAGTCGGGACACGTGTTTGTGTTCCACCGCGAGACGGGCGAGCCGCTGTTCGGGATCGAGGAAATTCCCGTGCCCGCTTCCGATCTTCTGGGCGAGGCGGCGTGGCCGACGCAGCCGGTGCCCCAAAAACCCGCGCCTTTCTCGCGCCAACTGTTTTCCTATTCGGAGATCACGGATGTGACCCCCGAAGGACGCAGACAGGTTTTGGAACGGTTTTCAAAACTGCGCCCACACGTCCCGTTCGCGCCTCCCTCGAGGGAAGGGACCATCATTTTCCCGGGTTTTGACGGCGGTGCGGAATGGGGCGGGGCGGGAGCGGATCCCGAGGGGGTGCTTTATGTGAACGGCAATGAGATGGCCTGGATTCTCACCATGGTGGAGACAAAGCAGGCGGGAGACTCAGGCCTTTCGAGCGGCGCGAAAATTTACACGCAAATTTGTGCGGCTTGCCACGGCATCGACCGGTTGGGGAACAAGGCACAGAACGTACCGCCCCTCACCGGCGTGGAACAGAGGCTCAAAAAGCAGGACATTGTGGCGCTTCTCAAAACGGGCAAGGGGGTGATGCCCGCCTTTGGATTCCTCTCGGAGGCGCAGAAGGCCATGATCGCAGACCACCTACTCGGGCAGGCTGGCGGAGGAGCGGGGGCGGACCCGAAACAGGAGGAAGCCGGCGCAGACCTCTTCGACAAGATTCCCTACACCACAACCGGTTACAACCGGTGGCTGGATCCGGAGGGTTACCCTGCCGTCAAGCCGCCGTGGGGCACGCTCAACGCCATCGACCTGAACACGGGCGAGTATCGCTGGAGCGTGCCGTTGGGTGAACTGCCCGAATTGACTGCCCGCGGGCTTCCGCCGACGGGCGCCGAAAATTACGGCGGGCCGGTGGTGACCGCGGGGGGCGTCCTTTTTATTGCGGCTAGCAAGGATGAGCATTTCCGCGCCTTCGACCGGAAGACCGGTCGCGAGTTGTGGCGGTTCAAACTGCCGGCGGCCGGGTATGCCACCCCGGCCACGTATGCCGTCGGCGGGCGTCAGTTTGTGGTGATTGCGTGCGGTGGCGGCAAGTGTGGCACGCGGAGCGGTGATGCCTACATGGCCTTCGCGCTTCCGCAGTAGGTTGTGGTGTGGCCGTCTGCGGGCCGCCAGTGGAGCGACTCAGACCAGAAGCTGATTTCTCCCTCGCAGATCTGTCCTTAGCCCTCCGGTCGTGAGCTCCAGATCTTTGTAAGTGGCATTTTTATCCATTGGCGGAATAAGCATAACCATGCCGCCCTCCCGCCTGCTTCACCTCCGCCCGTTCCTCCTCGTTATTGCCTGTTTCTTTGTTACCTCGCCGCTCCGTCCGCAGGCGGTGGAGTCCAAGGCGGATGCAACCGGGGAAAGCAGTCGACGGGTCCGAGAGATTCTGGAGTCGTTGGATGCCAGGGAAGAGGAGATGCGGGACAGACGCAGGGGCCCTGCGGACTGGGTTTACGTTGTCGAACCCTTTTACGAGCTTGGGCTCACCCAAACCGGCGGGGGGGGCCTCGCATATCGTTTCAGAAAACTCGGACCGGGCGGGGACGTTTTCGAAAACACAGCGGACGGATTTTTGTCTCCGACAGGCGAGGGAAAGTATGTTGATACGGGGGAGGGCTTTGCCACGTTGGAGCTGGAGGGCAAGCCGGGTGCAAAACGCCTCCGGGTATCCTTGGATCCGAGGTCGCCGCGCTCACCCGAAAAGCGGGAGAGGGAGAAGGCTCCTTCCTTTCAGAATTTTGTCCTGAGCGCCACGTCGCTGGAGGAGAGGCAGAAAAAGCGTTTCGACGCCCTGGTCACGCGTTGCGAAAAGGCATTTGCAACGATGCGGGCGGAGGTTCCTGCTGAGATCTCCCGGGAAATTCAGGACCCGCGTGAGTGGGCGAACAACCTGCGGAATGAAAGCAAGGATGCGATGGGAGTCACGGACATCGAGGCGTGGGATAGAATGGTGGAGGGCGTCCGGGGACGCCTCCTGCTGCTCACCGTCTTCGGGGGGCGCTCGCTCCTCCCCGGGCTTTCCGGTGACTACACGGACTTTCAGGGCGGCGATCTGGCTTTGAGAGAAACTACTGAGGGCGTTTGGTTCAGTATTGAAGTAGTCCGCGGACCAACCGCCCACACTGGTGCGCTGGGCGGTCTTGCGAAGCCAAAGGGGAATGGGCGTTATTTTTTTCGCGAGGTCCTCTCTGGCGAGCGCTACGACAACGACCCGCCTGCCGAGATTTTGTTGGAGGTCAGCCCATCAGGACAGCTTCTGGTTTCTGAGAGCAACGCGGAGCGGTTTCATGGCATGCGGGCGCATTTCAATGGAGCGTATCAGAAAGTTCAACCGCGCATCGATTACTTGGATAAGGGAGCAAAGGCGGTTTTGGACCTTGCCCGCAAGGGAGACGACGCCCTGAAGGCGGGGAGGACAAAAGAGGCGCGCGAAGCCTACCTGCGATGCGCAACCGCAATCGGGGGAGGGCCGCCGCTTGCTTCCGTCTTTGAAAACACCCGGGGCGGCGCAGTGCCTCTGGCCGTGCGAATCACGCGGGCAGTTCAGGGGTCCGGCACGGACATGCAGTATGCACTGGGGGCGCTTTCCCCGCTGCGGGCGAGCGTATACGTCGAGCCGACGTTTGCTTGGAAGATGTACCGGATGGGAAGTGCGAAAGCCCCCGCTATCTTATCATATCACCCAAATGACGAGGTGCTTTCGGACGACCTGTTCGCGGATTGTCGAATCGGCCCCGAGGCCGTTCCCCTGCTCGAAATGGCCGCGACTTGCCCGCCGTTCGATGTCGATGCGTTCCTGAAAAAAAACGGCCTTGGCCGGGCGGACATCGAAAAGTCGCCCTACGTGTTTTGGGAACTCGCCGAGGAGGCCTCCAGAGGCGGGCGCTTCGGCCCACCGGATGCCGCACTCGCCTTCGCCCTGGTGTTGCGCGGTGGCGGCTGTGTCGCCGAGCGCGCGGAGGCGATCAAGCTTGCCCACTCCCTTTGGAAAAACGGCACGGGGGAGCCCTTTCGCATGGCGTCCTGTCTTTCCAGCCTGGTGGGGAGCGCCTATCTGGCGGGAAGGAGCGCCCGGATGACGGAGCCGGAGCCCCTCACTGCGGCCGCGCTCCTCGAATCCCTTGGAACGGGTGCCTCAAACCGAAAATTTTTCGAAAAGGCTCTCACCTCGGCGACACAACTCTTTGAGATGGAGGCTGGGAATTTCAGCGGCAACCGTGGCTTTTTTGAGACGGAGGCGAACCGGACCCAATTTCTCAGATTCAGGGAACAGGCTTTCCTCCGGAAGGTTTCCAATTGTCTCAAGGGAGAGTTGCCCGCAAATGTCGCCTCGCTCGAAAGCTCGGATGCAGCGCTCGGATTCATGTATACGCAGGCCATGCGCTGGCTCGCCTTCGAGTGCAGGCAGTTCTCCAGTTCGGACCCGGCAAAACCGGACACATTCCAGTTTGATGGCCCCGAGGATTTGCGGGCTGTCCAGAGAATGTGGATCAAATACCGAGACCGCGCTGCGGAGCTTTTCGCAAAGCTGAACCCTTCGCAGTCCGAAAACTTCTGGAAGAGCTGGTTGACCGGGTTGCGGACCGCCGAGCTGGCACTCCTGATGGAGCAGTCTGGCGTGCCCGCCAAAACGCTGGAACCGTTGCGCGGAGAAAACCTCCGTCTTCGTGAGGAAAGCCTGAAGCTCTACAGGGAGTATAAGCGGGGGACAGAAGCCTCACCGCCGCAGGGTCTTGTAAATACGGGAATCCGCTCTCCAGAGGAGATCCAGGGCCGGGTGCTCGCTCAATCTGAAGGACTCCTCCGGAACGTGTTTGAGAAGACAGATGACACAAAAATTCTTGCGGAGGAACGCGGCGCTTTTGCCCAGATTTACAACCTAATGATCTGGAACGCTTTTCAGAAAACCGTGAACCGCTACTCGCGTGCGGTTCTGGGGTGTAACCCCCCGGAGTTCGCCGGGGATCCTACGGGTTACTACGAGGATTTTGAGGGCGGCGCCGTGTGCGTTGTGCGCAGCGGGGGCGAGTTCTCGGTCAGCGGCGGCGGCAGGCGGTCTTCCAGCAATCAGAGTGCAGCCGTCCACTTTGCCGGGCCCCTGAAAGAGGAGGTCGTCGCCGCAAGTGAGGATGCCAACTCCGGGAAAGCGGGGCCAAGATTGATCGTGGGGCGAGGAATGGTCTGTCTCGAACCCGGGGGCGACAGGGCGCTCGCCTGCCTTGCAAACACCTACGTGCGGGTTGGCAGCCTCACGGAGACCGGTGCGTTGCTGGCCTCCAAAATACGGCTTGGATCGCAGGAAACCGACGAGTCCGAGGAAGGTCGCAGAAATGCGCGCGAGTTTTACTCCTCCGGCGTCAGATTCTTCAACCCGCCCGAACCTTCGGATGCTTCGGCGGACGTCCTCGAGGAGACATGGAAGCGCTTCGCCCCGGTGCGGAAGGCGTTGAACTTCTTCAGGGCGCCGGGCGAGCCGAGATAGCCCTTCGCGGCGGGGGCCCCGCGCCGCTGGGCGGAGGGATTAGGCCGCGCTGTGGAAAGGCTTTGCGGAGCCCAGCTGCAACGAGGGGTCCTCCTGGATGAGCGCACCCAGCGTGTCCCAGCCCTCCGAGTCCATCGACTGGAAGGTATTGAGGTAGATGGCCAGCAATCCGGGGGCGTAGCGGCTGCGCAGGCCGTCGATCACCCGAAGCAGATCCTCCCTGGGGGGCGCGGGCGGCAGTTCCTCCACTGTGCCGTTTTCGTCGTGGGCAATCCCGAAGCCGTCTAGAAAATCGCACAACAGTCCCTTGTGCAAACCCACCAGCCAAGCCTGCAGCAGATGCGCGGCGATGGAGTCGTGCAGACGCCGGCGCACCTTATCCACCAGCCAGAGGTGCTGGTCCTTGCGCGGTTTGCGCTCCAAAAATACCGGCCGGAGGTTGTGCGCTTTCGCGAGGCTGTCGAGGGCGGCCTTGTAGACAGGCTTCTGGACCTCATGGAGTTCCGCAAACAGCTGCGCGGCGGATTCGGTGGGCAGTTGGGCGAAAATTTCGTGAGGGCGTAGCATAAAAAAGAGGGGCAAGGGTAGAAGTCCGCAGCAAAAGCGGAAGCCGAAAGTCGATTGCAGTGCGGTGGCCTTTGGAGAGGATGAGACCATGAGCGATGCAGGCCGAAAGGAATCAATTTACGGAACCACCCTCTCGGGGTTGCAGGAATGCATGGGGGAATGGGGCCAGCCAAACTACCGCGCCGCCCAGGTGCTCGAATGGGTGTATAAAAAACGGGCGGAGTCTTTTGCCCAGATGAGCAGCCTCCCCGCCGCCCTGAGGGGCGCCTTGGAGGAGCGTTTTGAGTTCGCGACACTCGAACCAGTGCGCGTGCTGGGCTCTGAGGACACCACGCGCAAATACCTTTTCCGCCTCGGGGATGGCGCCCTCATCGAGACGGTCCTGATCCCCGCCTCGCCCGCCCTTTACGGAGAAGCCTCCGACCGCCGCACCCTCTGCGTGTCCACCCAGGTGGGCTGCGCTTATGGGTGCAAGTTCTGCGCAAGCGGTCTGGACGGGTGGAGCCGGAACCTGGGCCCGGGCGAGATCGTCGGCCAGATCGTGCGTGTGGAAAAGCTCAGCGGCGAGCGGGTGAGCAACCTGGTCTTCATGGGGATGGGGGAACCGCTGGCCAACTTCAAGAATCTGCAGCCGGCGCTCGAGATCCTCAACGCACCGTGGGGGGTGGAGATAGGAGCGCGTCGGATCACCATCTCCACCAGTGGGTTGGCGCCGCAAATTCGCCAGTTGGCAGAGTTGCCCATGCAGGTGCGTCTGGCCGTTTCCCTGCACGGGGCCACCGACGGGGTGCGCGAACAAATCATGCCGGTGAACAAAAAGTATCCGCTCTCCCAACTGCTCGAAGCCTGCGAGTATTTCGCCCAACGGCGCAAGCAGCGGATCACATTCGAGTACATCCTCATCCGCGGCGTCAACGACCGGCCCGACGATGCGGTTGCCCTGGCGGAGGTGACCCGCCGCGTCGGGGCGAAGGTCAACTGCATCCCTTACAACACGGTCGAGGGGCTGGAATGGGAGCGGCCGGAGGAAGCGCAACAGGAGCTGTTTATGAGTGTCCTAAAGCGCGCCGGGGTGGCCGCGACACTGCGCCGCGAAAAGGGCCATGACATTGCCGCGGCCTGCGGACAGCTGCGCCGTCAGACCCGGATTGTTCAGGAGGGGGAGGTGCTTTGAACCGGAGGGCCGCCGGCTAAGCGCTTGGCGGGAAAACGGCACGGGAAATTCCCTGAATGGCTCGGGCAAATAAAAAAAATCGGTTTACACGCGCGGAGGACTGTGGTGAGAACGGGTTTCATGGCAGACGAGCACGAGCAACCGGAGCGCGAGTGGGACGAGTACGAGTGGGAGCGGTTTTTACAAAACCAAGATCTCCGGACTGAGCGCTATCTGGAGCTGCTTGAGCGGTACGTTGACCATCCGGAGCGCGACGTGATCATTGCCCGGGAAATGGGCTGGTTTGACTGTCCAGCCGGGGAGGGCGTCGGAGAGGAAACCTGTGCTGATTTTCACAACGCGCCCGATCTGGATGGGTCCGGATTCGATGCGGAGACGGGTGGGGATGCTGAGGATGCTGAGGATGAGGAGGTTGAAGTCGAGGGCCACCCGCTTTACCGGATCACTTTTGAGCTCACCGTGTGGCTTGACGGCGTGCTGGAGGCGCGTGGCAGGCGCGTGACCGAACACCCGGCTGCGATGGAACTGGCCAAACAGGCCTGCATTTTGGGAGGCAAGGTCGCCGCTGCCTTGAGCGGGCCGGAGGAGTCCGAGATCGGAATGACCATCGCCTACCTCAAACGCGCGCTGCGGGCTGCCAATCTGGCGTTGAACGCCTATTCGGAGGTGCACCGCGAGCATCTCCTCGGCAGGGTGCGTGACAAGCAACTGCGGGGCAGGCTTTTTGAGGTGCGTGACGCGATTGTGCTTCTGATGGGAGATCTGCGTGCCGAGTGGCGCAGGCGGTTGCAGCGCTAAAAACCCGGTTCCTACGCAGGGGGACACCGGGCGCGACCGGCGGGGATTTTTCGGCGGTGGGAGTAAGCCAGCGTGCCGGAAGGGCGGACGGCGTGCCGGTTGGGGGTGGGGAGGCGGGAGCAAGGGAGGGGGCGTTCCAAAAAACGGTGATTTCCGGCGCTGCAGAGCCTGCGAGGCGGGTTCGTGGGGAGGGGAAAACGGTGACCGGGGGGCGGCAATCGCGGGCGGGGCGCGGGGCGGTCGTTTTTCAGAGAAAAAAAGAGGTGGAAAACAGGTGCGGAGCATTGACCAAAATGGGGGCTGGTGGCACAAAGTGGGGCGAAGTGGGGCGGCGTGGGGCAGAATTCACCGCGGGTGCACCCCTTCCCGAAAGGCTTCCAAAAACCTCGTCCAAAACACCTAAATTTCTCTAGAAATGAACATTGCGCAGAATTTCACCCCGATTTTCTCGGGCGAATTCTGCCATGCTCTCGATCCCAAGAACCGGGTGACCATCCCTTCCAAGTGGCGCGCCGGCGAGGCCGACGAATATTATGTGCGGGCCGACAGTTCCGGTCGCTTTCTGCGGGTGATGCCGCCGGAGCAGTTCCGTGCGGTGGGCGACAAGTTAAACGGGAATCCTGCGATCTCCCCCAAAGAAAGGGCGGAGTTTCTACGCCGTTTTTATTCGGGTTCCCAGCAGGTGGCGGCGGACAAACAGGGGCGGGTGCTGGTCCCGGAGGAGTTGGGCAGGCAGGTCGGACTCTCGGGCGAGGTGGTGCTGGTGGGGGCCTTTGAGACCTTTGAAATTTGGAATCCGGAAACGTGGGAAGCCACAAAACGCTCCAGCGAAGCAAGCTACGAGCGGGTTGCTGAACTGATCGGGCTATGATCGCGGCAATGAAGATTTCCAAACAAAACAGTGTCTGCGGAGGCGGCTACCACGCGCCCGTTCTTCCTGCAGAGGTGTTGCGTGCGTTTGAGCCCGTGGCCGGCAGGCTCGTTGTGGATTGTACCCTCGGGGGGGGAGGGCATTCGGAAATCCTGCTCGAGGCGGGGGCCGAGGTCATAGGGATTGATCAGGATCCGGAGGCGATTGCGTTCGCCTCCAAACGGCTCGGCCGATTCGGAAGCCGTTTTCGTTCGGTTCGGTCCAACTTCAGCCACATCGGGCGTGTGCTGGGTGAACTTGGGGTGAGTTCCGTGGATGGCTGTCTGCTTGATCTGGGGGTCTCGTCCCACCAACTCGATTCCCCCGAACGTGGCTTTTCCTTTCGTGCCGACGGCCCTTTGGACATGCGGATGAGTCCCGAAATGACGGTCACTGCGGCGGACTGGGTGAACACGGCGAGCCCGGAGCAGTTGGAGCGGATGTTTCGGGAGTATGGCGAGGAACCTCAGGCACGACGGATCGCCCAGCGACTGGTCAAGGACCGGGCGGTGCGCCCGTTCCGTACGACGCTGGAGCTGGCGGAGGGGGTGGAAAGGGTGGTGCCCCGGCGCGGGCGGACTCATCCGGCGACGCAGGTGTTCCAGGCGCTCCGGATTGCGGTGAACCGGGAACTGGAGGTGCTCGAGCAGACGCTGGGCGTTCTCGGCGCGCTGCTTGCGCCCGGTGGACGGCTGGCGGTCATCACCTTTCATTCGCTGGAGGACAGGATCGTTAAACAGCTCTTCCAGCGTTGCTCCAACCCTACCCTTGACCGGCCGGAGTGGCCCGCGCCGCGGCGTAATCCGGACTGCATCTACCGCAAGCTGACTGGAAAGCCCGCCGTTGCCGGTGCGGAGGAGCAGCGTGAAAACACCCGCTCCCGGAGTGCCAAACTGCGGGCGGTGGAGCGGTTGCCCGATTCCCGGAGCAGCGTACTCGCTGGGCGCAAGCCATAGCGGTGCAGCCAAGTGCGGCCCAGCTGCCAGACATTTTTCAACCCCATCCCATCCAAACCCCATGTCCTCCAACCGCCGCAAAAACGCGAACCTGCTTCCCGTAGCCAAGATTCTGTTGGTGGCGGTGTTGTTGCTGACCATTGGAGGAGGGGCGCTTTACTATGTGAACGCAAAGAACGAAGTGCACCGGCAGGGGCAGCGCAAAAAGGAGTTGGAGCGCGAACTGCTGGCGGTCGCCACCAAGGACGAGGTGGTCATGTCGCGTATCTTCAAACTCTGTTCATACGAGGCGTTGCGCAAGCGGCAGTCCATTGAGCGGGAGGCTTTTGCAAAGCTGGTTCCGGTGGCTGACACCCTTGTGGTTCGGCTGCCCGACCGGGTGCTCTCCCCGGCGGAATCCCAGCTGAGGCAGGTGTCCAACCCCCAGACGGTGCGATAAATGGCCGGATCTTCCAGAAAACGGGCAATGTGGATGGGGGGCTTTGTAGCCCTCGGATTCACCGTGTTCTCGTTTCGTCTGATTGAGCTGCAGGTCGCCCGGTCCGACTATTACAAGGCGCTTGCCTTCGAGAAGCACTCGGTGCGCCAGCCCATTCACGCGCGGCGGGGAGGGATTACCGACGTCAACGGCGTGCCTCTGGCCAGCAACGAGCCGGTCAAGACGGTGGTGGTGGATGCGAGCGTGGTGAGAAACCCGGACGCGCTCGCGGAAACTCTCTCGAGGCACCTGGAAATGCCCCTGGCGGGGGTGCGGGAACGGTTGAACCGGAAGGTGGCGTCCGCCGAAACCGCGGAACTGAAACCAAGCCGCTACATTGTTATCAAGCACGAGGTGTCTGAAACGGTCGCCGAAACGCTTCTTGCGGAGATTGAGAGCAAGAGGATCCGTGGGATGTTTTTCGAGCAGGATGCGGTGCGGGTTTATCCCAACGGAAGCATGCTTTCCCATGTGGTGGGTTACGTGAACCGCGAGAACAAGGGGATGGAGGGGGTGGAGCGTTCGATGGACGAGTGGCTCAAGGGCCACGACGGCTTCCGCTACACCGAGCGCAACCGGCGCGGCAGCGAGATGGTGGCGTTCCGTTGGATGGAGAGCCCCGCGCGCGACGGGGCTACGGTGCGGCTTACCATCGACATGGCGCTGCAGGACATTGTTGAAAGTGAAATGAATGCGGCGATGAAGCAGTTTCGGCCCAAGATGGCGACCTGCATCCTGATGCGTCCCTCGACGGGAGAGATCCTGGCGATGGCCAACCGTCCGCACTATGACCTCAACCAGCGGGACGGCGTCCCCGTGGAGTCGCGCAAGAACCGGGCGATCATGGACATGATTGAACCGGGGTCGACGTTCAAGGTGGTCACCACAGCGGGAGCACTGGAGAGCAAACTGGTGCGACCGGAGACCGGCATCTACTGCGAGCACGGCCGCTTCACCTACGGAGGCACGACCCTTCACGACAGCCACCACGGCTACGGCGAGTTGTCGGTCAACGACATCATCGTCAAGTCGAGCAACATCGGAGTGGCCAAGCTGGGAATCCTGCTCGGGGAGCAGCGCCTCCACGACTACATCCGGCGCTTCGGTTTTGGGGATCGCACCGGGGTGCAGTTGCCGGGTGAGATCGGGGGCATCATTCATCCGCCGAGTCGCTGGAGCAAGATCTCGATCACCCACATTCCGATGGGGCACGAGGTGGGCGCCACTCCCATGCAGGTCATCAACGCGATGTGCACCATCGCCAACAGGGGCAGGCTCCTCACCCCCCAGATCATTTCCTCCATCACGGATGCAAACGGTGTCGAGGTCGCCGCTTTTCCGCGGGCGGAGGTGCGACAGGTCATCGCCCCTGAAGTCGCCGAATCCATCGCTCATGCCCTCAAGGAAGTGGTCAGCAAGAAGGGTACCGCCGCACTCGCGCACATCCCCGGTTACGAGGTCGCAGGCAAGACGGGCACAGCCCAAAAAACCTCCCCGGGTGGGGGTTATGAACACAACAAGTACGTGGTCTCCTTCGCAGGCTTTTTTCCAGCGGACAAACCCGAGGTCTGTTGTCTGGTGGTTCTCGACGAGCCGGTGCCCGGCAATACCCCTTACTACGGCGGGTACATCGCAGCGCCCATCTTTTCCAAAATCGGACAACGCGTGGTGCGTCATCTCAACCTGCCTCCAAACCCCGACTTCTTGAAGGTGGCTGGATCGCTGGCAAAAAACGAAGACAGGGGGAAACGGTGAGATTGGATGACCTGCTGAGACAGACGACGGTGCAGTCGGTGCGCGGTACCAGGGAGGTGGAGCTTTCTGGGGTGTGCGCGGATTCACGACGGGTGAAGCGGGGCGCCCTGTTTGTGGCGCTTTCCGGCTCGCGCCTTGACGGCGGGGATTTCATCCGCGAGGCGGTGTTGGCCGGCGCGGTCGCGGTGGTAACCGAGCGAGCCGATGGACTCCCGCAGGAACGGGACGGCGTGACCGTGGTGGTTGTCGACGACGCGCGGCGGGCGCTGGCGGAGCTTGCCTGCGCCTACTACGAGCGTCCCTCCGAGAAGCTGCGCGTCGCGGGCGTGACCGGAACAAACGGGAAGACCACGACGACCTTCCTCATTCAGCACATCTGCGACGTGGCCCTGCAGCGCTGCGGCCTCATTGGAACGGTGCGGTATCAGGTGGGCGACCGGATCCTGCCGGCCGCGCGCACCACGCCGGATGCCTTGGAATTACAGGAACTTCTCGCGCAGATGCGCGATGCCGGCTGCAAGACCGTGGCGATGGAGGTCAGTTCCCATGCAGTCAAACAGGAGCGCGTGCGCGGGGTGGAGTTTGACGCGATCGTCTTCACCAACCTGACCCAGGATCATCTCGACTACCACGGCACGATGGAGTCCTATTTCGAGAGCAAGGCTGGACTGGTGCTCGGCATCGGCTCGCAGCGCTTCAAGGCGGGGGTGGCGGTGATCAACGTGGACGACCGCTACGGAACCCTGCTCCACGACCGGGTCTTGCAGGCGGGCATGCAGCCCGTCGGCTACGGCCTGGGCCAGAGGGCGGAGTTCCGCGCCAGTAATTGCCGCACCGACGCACAGGGAAGTTCCTTCCAGCTGGACGCGGTGGGGCGCTCCTGGCTGGTGCGCATTCCACTCAGCGGGATGTTCAACATATCCAACGCCCTCGGTGCCATTGCCGCCGCCCATGCGTTGGGCGTCGACGTGCGCACCGCGGTCCTCGCCCTCGCCTCCGCGCCGCCGGTGCCGGGCCGTTTGGAGCCCGTGCCTGCAAAGCGTTCGTTCAGGGTGTTTGTCGACTATGCCCACACCCACGACGCGTTGCGCACCGTGCTGCGCACCCTGCGCGACCTCCAACCGCGCCACGTCCTCACCGTGTTCGGATGCGGTGGCGACCGCGACAAAGGCAAGCGGCCGCTCATGGGGGCCGTCGCCGAGGAGTTATCCGACTGGACCATTGTCACCTCCGACAATCCCCGTAGCGAGAGTCCCGATGAAATCGCCGCCGACATCACCCGCGGCATGTCGCGGGGCAGGCACGAGGTGCTCCTCGACCGGCGGGCGGCCATCCAGCGCGCCATCGAAATGGCCGGCCCCCGTGACATCGTCCTGATCGCCGGCAAGGGCCACGAGACAACTCAGGAAACAGCTGGCAAAACCGAGCCCTTTGACGACGTTGCCATCGCCCGCTCACTGCTCGAAAACCTCGGCTCCGATTTCGGCCGTTAACCGCTTTTTCCACCGTGAATCCGACCAACATCCAGCAGATCGCCGCATGGGCGGGCGGAAGCCTTTCGGGGCCGTCCGGCGCCTTGGTGGGCCGCGTGGTGACGGATTCCCGCGCGGTTCAGGCCGGGGACCTGTTTGTGGCGCTCAAGGGGGACCGCTTCGACGGACACGACTTTATCGCGGGAGTGGCCGGTCAGAGTGCCGCGGCTTGTCTCGTACAGCGCGGCCGGGGGGAACGTCCGGTCGGACTGACGACAGTGGAGGTGGAGGACACGTTGCTGGCGCTTCAAACGCTCGCCGCCTCGTGGAGACGAACACTCCCTGCCCGGGTGGTCGGGATCACGGGTTCCAGTGGGAAGACTTCCACCAAGGATTTCACGCACGCCATTCTTTCCACACGCCTCAGGGGGTGGTGTACGCAGGGAAACCTCAACAACCACATCGGCGTCCCTCTCACGCTGCTGGCCGGTAACGCGCAGGACGCCTTTGCCGTGGTGGAGATGGGGATGAACCACTCGGGTGAGATCGCCCCGCTGGCGGCGATGGCGTGTCCCGAGGTGGGGATCATCACCAACGTCGGGGTGGCGCACATCGAGTATCTCGGCAGCCGCGAGGCCATCGCCCGGGAGAAGGGCTGCCTTGTGGCAGCGTTGCCGGCCGCGGGGACTGCGGTGCTTCCCGCGGAGGACGATTTTCTGCCTGTGCTTGAACAACTCGCTGCCGGAAGGATCCTGACGGCCGGTCTGGGGCGCGGGGATGTTCAGGCGGTGGATGTCGCTCCGGTGGAGGCCGGAAGCCGTTTCGCCCTGCTTCACGAGGGGGAGCGGGTGGAAGTGGAACTGGGGGTGGCAGGCCTCCACATGGTGCGCAACGCCGCGCTGGCCGCTGCGGCCGCGCTGGCGCTGGACCTGCCTCTGGAAGCGGCCGCCGAGGGACTGCGCGGCATCCGGCTCACCAAGGGCCGGATGGAAAAACGCAGTGTCCGCGGGGTGGAGTTTCTCGACGACACCTACAACGCAAATCCCGATTCGATGAAGGCGGCGCTGGCGACCCTCGCGCACTGGCCGGCCCGGGGCCGACGGATTGCGGTCCTGGGGCGGATGGGAGAACTGGGCTCGTTCGCACGCGAGGGCCATGCCTCCGTTGGCCGTGACGCGGGCGTCGGGATTGACCGGCTCCTGACGGTGGGGCCTGAGGCGGACTGGATCGCGGCCGCCGCGCGCGATGCGGGCTGTCCGGAGGTCGATCACTTTGAGGATACCGCCGCAGCCGCGCAGGCGCTTGCGGCGGCGCTCGGGGAGGGGGATGTGGTTCTGGTGAAGGGCAGCCGTTCGGCGCGGATGGAACGGGTCATCGAGGAGGTGGCGCGCCTATGATGTACTACCTCTACAGGCTGAGTGAGGGGAGCGCCGACTGGATGCACGGCTTCAACGTGCTGCAGTACATTTCCTTCCGTGCGGTGGCGGCGGCCATCACGGCGTTTCTGCTCTCGATTCTTTTCGGTGACTGGGTAATCCGCAGGCTCATTTCGCTCAAAGTCGGCCAGCCCATCCGCACGGCGGAGGAGGTCCACAAGCTCTTCGAACTGCACGGCAAAAAAGCGGGTACGCCGACCATGGGCGGGGTGCTCATCCACGGGGCGGTGATCTGTTCCACGCTGATCTGGGCGCGGCCTGACAACTCGGCGGTGTGGCTGCTGCTTTTTACGATCGTAGCCTGCGGCCTCCTCGGGTTCTGGGACGACTGGCTCAAGGTGAGCAAGAAAAACTCCGGCGGTATCAGCGAGCGCTCCAAGCTGCTGGGACAGTTCGCGGTCGCGGCGGTGGTCGCCTGCTTTTTCCTGACAAACCCCGCCACCGAGGTGCAGGCAAGAGCCTTGTATGTGCCCTTTTACAAGGCCCCCGTGATCGAGAATCTGGGCTGGTGGTCGGTCGTGTTCTTTGCACTGGTGATCGTGGGGACTTCCAACGCTGTGAATCTCACCGACGGCCTCGACGGGTTGGCCGCAGGCTGCACCGCCACCTCGGCCCTCGCCTATGGCGTCATCGCCTACGCGGCGGGGAACGTCAAAGTCGCGCAGTATCTTCAGATCCCCTATTATCCGTTTGCCGGGGAGTTGAGCATTGTGTGCCTTGCGCTGGCAGGGGCCTCCATCGGTTTCCTGTGGTTCAACGCCCACCCGGCGCGCGTGTTCATGGGAGACACGGGTTCGCTTGCGATCGGAGGCCTGCTGGGCGTGGTGGCGATCTGCTGCAAACAGGAACTGCTGCTGGTGCTTGTGGGCGGGGTGTTCGTCATCGAGGCCACCTCGGTGCTCATCCAGCGGGTGGTTTTTAAAATCACCAAGCGCCTCCACGGCGAGGGCAGGCGCGTCTTCCGGATGTCGCCCATCCACCATCATTTTGAACTGCAGGGCTGGCCGGAGAACGTGGTGATCGTCCGTTTTTGGATCCTGAGCGTCCTCTTTGCGCTGCTGGGCCTCGCAACCCTCAAACTCAGATGAGCGCCACCGATCTCCATCACCCGCCTGTTGCGGTTCTGGGCGCCGGCGAAAGCGGCGTGGCCGCCGCCCTGCTGCTCGCTTCGGAGGGCGTTCCGGTAACTGTGTTCGACGCGGCCCCCCGCGAGGCGCTCGGAGCGCGCACTGCGCAACTGGACGGGGCGGGGATCCCTCTGGTGTGCGGGCGGCAGCCGGTTGTGGTTCCCCGCGGGACGCGGCTTGCGGTGCTTAGCCCGGGGCTTCCGCCTGAAACTGGGCTGGTGCAGGTTTTTGCGGATGCGGGGGTGCGGCTGGTCGGGGAGTTGGAGTTCGCCTTTCAACGCTGCGTGTGTCCGGTGGTCGCCGTGACGGGGACCAACGGAAAGACGACCACCACCCAGCTGCTCGAGGCGATGTTTAACGGAGCCGGTGTACCGACGGTTGCCTGCGGGAACATCAGTCCGGCCTTTTCGAACTGCGTCAACCAGAGCTCGGAGTTGGCGCTCATGACGGTGGAGGCGTCCTCGTTCCAATTGGAAAGCATTGAGACCTTCCGGCCAAAAATCGCCGTGTGGCTCAATTTCACGGCGGACCATCTCGACCGCCACAGCTCCATGGACGAGTACCGCAGCGCGAAGCTGCGGATCTTTGAAAACCAGCAGGAGTCCGACTGGGCGGTCGTCAACAAGCGGGACAACCTCTCGGGACTTCGGGCGCGCACGCTCACCTTCAGTGCCTACGAGCGGGGTGGAGACTTAGAGCTGGCAGATGGAGTGATTTTCTTTCGCGGGACACCGGTGCTTTGCGTGAAGGACGCCCAGATCCGGGGGCTTCACAACGTGGAGAACCTCATGGCCGCACTCGGCGCCGGCCACGCATGGGGGCTCGCCTGGGATGTCATGCGCACGCCGCTCTGCGGGTACCGCAGCCTGCCGCACCGCTGCGAAGTGGTGGGAATCCTCGACGGCGTGGAGTACGTCAACGACTCCAAGGCGACCAATCCGGACGCTGTTGAAAAAGCCCTCCAGAGCGAGGACCGTCCGGTGGTGTTGATCGCCGGGGGGAAGGACAAGGGGTTCGAGTTTGGGACGCTTACGGAACTGGTGGCCGAGCGTTGCCGGAGTGTGGTGCTCATCGGCGAGGTGGCCTCGCGGATCGAGGCCCAGTGGGGAGGCGCACTTCCCTGCCAGCAGGCGGGAACCTTGGCCGAGGCGGTTGCCTGCGCGCGGGCCGCAGCCTTGGCGGGGGATGTCGTTCTGCTGAGCCCCGGCACCTCCTCCTTTGACATGTTTCGCAGTTACGCCGACCGGGGAAACCAGTTTCGCGCCCTTGTTCAAGCGCATTGCAAACAGAGTGATGCGGGCAGTCCGCACGCGTTGACCACCCTTTCGTCCCACTAAAAAGAGACACACCCACACCACTGATCCACCCACCGCCCAAGTCCGCCGCCCATGAAAAAGTTAAAACTGCTGAGCCTGAAATCTTTGGTTCCCCAGTCGAAAGTCTCCAAGCCGCGCAAGCCGGCCACCCGTCTGGCTGCGCGTCTCACACAACCCGCCTTTGACGACTACGAGGAGGAGCCCACCACCAAGCTTTCCACTGCGTTTGTGGTGGTGTTGGTGCTCCATCTGGTTGCGGTCGGGGGCATCTACGCTTTTCACAGCATCAAGGCCAAACGCCGCGAGGCGGATGGCACCGCGTTGACCGCCGCCGCCGGCGCGAACAAGGAAGCCGCTGCCAAGGCCGATGCTGTTGCGAAGCCTCAGCCTGCGGTTGCTCCGCCCGCACAGACGGCAGCCGTGCCGGTTCCCGCACCCACGCCCGCTCAATCCGCGAAGGTTGCGGCAGCGCTCCCGATGGAAAAGGCGCCTGCCGGCCCCTCCGCGGTGGTGCCGCAGCCCGCGAAGGCACCGGGCGCGGCGGGTTCTGCGCCTGTTGCGGCGGGCGGTGGAGGCACGCCGGCGAAGGCCGCGGCCGGAGTGCCCGCCAACGGCTCCCCGGCAGAGGGTTCCCAAAAGACCTATACCGTCCAGAAGGGAGACAATCCGGTGGTGATCGCCAAACGGATGGGCGTCAGCTACGAAGAGCTACTGAAGCTGAACGGGGTCGACAACCCCAAGCGTATCCAGATCGGGCAGGTGCTCAAGCTGCCCGTTCGTACCAAAGCAAACGGGCACTAGAGCCATCAGCCCGGGTGGCCTCGCCGCCCGGGACGGGCTGAGGCCTCCAAACAACGCCTTCCGATGAACCGCCGAAGTGTGCTAGCGCTGTTGCTCGCCGTGGGGGGGCTGTTGGCTGTCGGGATCGTGATGCTTGCGAGCACTGGCGAATTCGCGGAGGACGCCCACGGGCGCCCGTACTTTTTCCTGCACCACCAACTCGGTTGGCTGGCGGTTGGAACCGTGGTGTGCTGGGGTGTGTCGCGGGTGGACTATCATCTTTGGATCAGGCACTGGCGGTGGACGTACGTCGCATCGATTGTACTCCTTGTGTTGTGCTTCATCCCCCCGATCGGAGCGAGGATCAACGGCTCTTCCCGCTGGATCCGGCTCGGGTTTGGAACGTTCCAGCCCTCGGAACTGGCGAAATTCGCGGCGGTGACCATGTTGGCATGGTGGTTCTCGCGCGAGGAACGCGTGGAGGATCAGAAGCTGAAGGGCTTCATTGTGCCCCTTGGTCTGGTGAGCGTTCTGATGGGGCTGATCGTGCTGGAGGTGGATGTTGGGTCGACCGCCCTGATCGGCGCTACGACGCTGGTAATCATGTTTGTCGCCGGGTCGCCCTGGCAGTTTGTAGTTCCCATCATCGTCGCCGGTGTCAGCGTCATCGGTGGAGCGATCATGGCGATGCCCGAGCGGATGGGCCGTTTTCTTGCGTTCCTCCATCCCGAGCGCTATCCGAAGGACGCCTACCAGACCACGCAGGGCTTGATCGCACTCGGCAGCGGCGGGATCTCGGGGCTCGGGCTTGGAAACGGAAGGCAGAAGCTTCTCTACCTCCCATTTGCCCACACGGACTTCATTTTCCCAGTGATCGGCGAGGAACTGGGGCTGGCGGGGACGTTGGGAATCGTGCTGGCCTACATCCTGTTCATCCTCGGCGGGGTCACCATCGCGGTGAAGGCGCGCGACCGAGCAGGGCTGCTGCTTGGAATGGGAATCGTAATGATCATCGCCACGCAGGCTGCGGTGAACATCGGCGTCACCACCGAACTACTGCCCAACAAGGGATTGCCGCTGCCCTTCATTTCCTACGGCGGCTCAAACCTCCTCTTCTGCCTGGCCTGCGTCGGGGTGCTCATCAACATCTACCGCCAGGGACTGACCGAGCAGGAAGAGGAGCAGTTGGAGCAGCTCGAACTCGTGCTTCAATCCGAACGGAGACCCGTGCGACTCTAATATGAAACGCTTTGCCATAGCTGCGGGCGGAACCGGAGGACACCTCTTTCCCGGCTTGGCCGTCGCCGAAGTCCTTCACGCATGGGGGCATCAGGTGCTCTTGCTCACCTCCGAAAAACACATCGACGCTGTTGCGACCGAGGGGCGGTCCGAGTTCCGGATTGCGCGCCTTCCGGGGATGGGACTGCCCCGCGGCTTCTCGCTGCAGACCCTGAAGTTCCTGGCCCGCTTTGCTCGCGGAATCCTGCAGTGCCGGAGCCTGTTTTCCGATTTTCAACCCGCAGCTGTACTGGGCATGGGCGGGTTCACTTCGATCGCACCGATTCTCGCCGGGCGCCTGAGCGGGTTGCCCGTTTTCGTACACGAATCCAACGCGATTCCGGGAAAGGCCAACCGGCTCAACGCGCGATTGGCCGGCGGCTGGCTCGCCGGTTTTGAAGAGTGCGTGCAGCGAATTCCCTCGGTGCCTTGCGAGGTGACGGGCACTCCGGTGCGCGGGGCATTCCTCAAGCGCCCTTCCCAGACGGAAGCCCTCCGGAGCTTCGGTCTTTCACCGGACCGCAAAACGGTGCTGGTCATGGGGGGAAGTCAAGGCGCCGCCGGAGTGAACCAGGCGGTGATGGAAGCCGCCGCGCACCTCGCGGAATCAGGGTTCCAGTTTTTGCACATCACCGGCGCGGCTGATGAAAAAACGGTGGCTGCGTTTTACCAGAAAGCGGGAATACCCGCGTGGACCGCCGCCTTTCACCACGCCATGCAGGACGCCTACAGCGCCGCAGACATCGCGGTGGCACGCTCCGGAGCGGCCAGCCTCACGGAACTTTCCTACTTTGGCCTGCCCTCCGTTCTTATCCCGTACCCGTACGCGGCCGAGGACCACCAGACTTTCAACGCAAAGATTTTCAGTAGCGTCGGCGCCGCGGTTTTGGTGCAGGAACGGGAGGCAGACGGCCCTTTTCTGGCGGCTGAAATCACACGGATCCTTGGGGACACCCGGGTGTGGGAAACGATGACAAAGGCCTGCAGGGCGCTGTACAAAAGCGACGCAGCCGAGCGCGTGGCGCGTGTTCTTTTACAGGCAGCAGAGGGGAGGGAACACCAATGAAAGAATTGCTTTCCAGCGCCCCTGCCGGGGCATCGTTTGGCGGCCGCGACGAGACCGGCGACCTGGGTCGCTGGCTTGAGGGAGGGAGCCGCCGGATACACCTCATTGGCGTGGCCGGATCGGGGATGAGCGGGATCGCCGCGCTGCTCTTGGAGTTGGGACACCGGGTGAGCGGCTCCGACAAGGTCACCACGGTCGAGGTTGAAAGACTCCGCACTGCCGGGCTTGATTTTCACTCGCCCTCAAACGCGGATGCGGCGGGCGCGGCGGACTTGGTGGTGTACTCTTCTGCGATCCGGGCCGAACACCCGGATTTTGCAGCGGCCTCCGGTTTGAAGGTGTGGATGGTGCGCAGGGCCGAGGCGCTTGCCGCCATGCTCGGCACGCGGCGGGGTATTGTGGTGGCGGGCATGCATGGAAAGACGACCACCTCCGCCATGGCGGCGCATGTGCTTCGCGCCGGCGAGTTGAATCCCTCGCACTACGTGGGCGCGGAGATTCCCCTGCTGGGCACCAACGCGCACTGGAATGCCGATGGCGAATGGTTCGTTGCCGAGGGTGACGAGAGTGACGGGACACTGGCCCTTTACGAAACGGAACACTCGATTGTGCTCAACGTGGAGGAGGAGCATCTGGATTACTACAGGGACATCGAAGCCATCGACGCGGTCTTCCTCCAGCTTCTGGCCAACACGCGCGGCAAGGTTTTTTTCTGCGCCGACGATCCGCATGCGTCGCGGCTGTGCGCGGGACACGAGGGCGCGGTATCCTACGGGGAACGATCCACCGCGTTCTACCGGTTTGACGACCTGCACCTGAAGCCGTTCCAGAGCCACTTCCGGGTGGTCCGCGACGGCAAGCCGCTTGGGGCGATCACCCTGAACATTCCCGGCCGCCACAACGCGAGCAACGCTGTAAGTGTCGTGGCGCTCGCCACGGAACTGGGGGTGCCCTTCGCCAGAATCGCGCGCGCGCTCGAGAGCTTTCGTGGTGCCAAGCGCCGGTTTGAAATCAAGTACCGCTCCCCGAAATTCATGGTGGTCGACGACTACGGCCATCATCCGACCGAGGTACGTGCGACGCTGGCGGCGGCGCGCAACGCCGGGGCGGGGCGCCTGCTTGTGGTCTTCCAACCCCACCGCTACAGCCGCACCGCCGCTCTGAAGGAGGAGTTTGGCAGGGCCTTTTCGGACGCCGCCGAGGTTTGGGTGACATCGATCTATGCAGCCAGCGAACCGCCGATGGAGGGAGTCACCGGGGAGGTGCTGGTAGAGGAAATGCGCCGCGACGGACATCCAGCCGCCCACTATCAGCCCGACCGGACCCGCCTGCTGCTGGAGGTGGGCAGGAGCCTGCGTCCCGGAGACTGCGTGCTGACCCTCGGGGCGGGCAACATCCACGAGCAGGCGGCGGGTCTGGCGCGCGACCTGACGGTGCTCGAGGCGCTGCAGCAGGCCATGGGGGCCGGCGAGGCGCGCCTTTACGAACCTCTTGCAAAGCACACCACCCTCCGCATTGGCGGTCCGGCGCAATACTGGCTCGAACCCGAGACGGAGGAGGGTTTCGCGCATGTGGTGCGGTACTGCCACCGGGAGGGCGTGCCCCTCTTTGTCATCGGGCGTGGCTCCAACCTGCTGGTGCGTGACGGCGGGATCCGCGGGGTGGTCGTGTATTTGGGCCGGGGCGAGTTCAAGCACCTGGAGGTGCGCGGCACCCAGATCATCGCCGGTGCGGGAGTCCGGCAGAAAGAGTTGGCGCTTGCGGCGAGGGATGCAGGCCTCGGCGGTTTCGAGTGGTTTGAGGGGATTCCCGGAAATGTCGGGGGAGCGCTCCGGATGAACGCCGGTGCCATGGGGGCGGAGACCTTTGCTCAGGTAGTGAGCATGCGTTATGTCGACAGCAAAGGAGAGTTCCACACGCGGACGCCGGCCGAAATTGAGGTGCACTACCGGAGCGTTCCCTTGTTAAGGGAGAACTACGCTGTCTCAGCAACCTTCTCGGGAGAGCCCGCGGCGGCCGAGAGAATCGAGGAACGGCTCGAGGCCTCGGTGCGCAAGCGGCGCACCTCCCAGCCGCGGGAATCCAGTGCGGGGTGCATTTTCAAAAACCCGGCGGAGGTGCCTGCGGGACGCCTTATTGAGGAACTTGGATTGAAAGGCAGCCGCGCCGGAGGGGCGAAGGTATCGGAGGTGCACGGGAATTTCCTGGTCAACGACAGGGATGCGACGGCGGGAGAGATGTTGTCGCTGATCTCTCGGGTGCAGGCGCTTGCGCTTTCAAAACGGGGGATCCAACTGGAGACCGAGGTGCAGATTGTTGGGGAAGAAAAGGTTGCGTATGTCTGAAAAAGCCACACAGGGTCCGGGCCTCCGCGGGAGGCACATTGCAGTGCTCATGGGTGGGCCGGGGTCCGAGCGGCCGGTTTCGCTGGCCTCGGGTGCGGGGGTGGCGGCGGCATTGCGCAGCCTTGGGGCGGAGGTGTTCGAGGTGGATGTGCGGGACGCGGGCTTTGTGGTGCCGGCTGGAGTTGAAATTGCCTTCAATGTGGTCCACGGAACCTTTGGGGAGGACGGTCAGTTGCAGCGCCTCCTGGAAGGGCGCGGGATCCGGTATACGGGCGAGGGAGTGCCCGGAAGTGAGCTGGCCATCGACAAGATCGCGACCAAGCGGCGACTGGTGGAACATGGCGTGCCGACGCCTCGCTTCGAGGTGCTCCGGGCGGGGGAGCGGCCCTCGCTGCCGCTGCCCTTCGTGTTGAAGGCTCCGAAGGAGGGATCCAGCGTGGGGGTCTACATCGTGCGGGATGCTGCGGAGGTGGAGGCGCGCCTGGCCGAGGTGCGTGGCTACGCGGATGAAATCCTCGTGGAGGCCTACGTGGCGGGGCGGGAGTTGACGGTGGGTGTTCTGGGGGAGCGCGCGTTGCCCGTGGTGGAGATCCGCCCCAAGGAGGGGTTCTACGACTTTCAAAACAAGTACCCGTTTTTAAATCCACAGGCCGCGGGGGCTGACCACTGGTGTCCGGCCCCCCTCGACGAGGAGGTGACCCGCCGCGTCCAGCAGGTCGGGTTGGCGGCGCACCGGGCCCTCGGGCTGGAGGTCTACAGCCGGGTGGACATTCTTTTGGACGCCGCGGATGCACCGGTCGTGCTTGAGATAAATACAATTCCGGGTATGACGCAGGTCAGTCTTTTGCCTGAAGCCGCCGCAGCCGCCGGGATCTCCTATGCGGCCCTCTGTGCGGAGGTTTTATCCCTTTCCGAACGAAGAGTTTCCAGCAAATGAGCTTCTTCTCAAGCACCACCTCAAACCGCCGCATCAAGAGCGGCAGGGAAAAGCGCGCCCACAACCTGTTGGAGGTCAGTACGCGGCCCCACCGTGAGAACCGCCTGCAGATACGGCGCCGCTTTTCGGTTGTCGTGAAGGTGCTGCTGCTGGTGGGACTTGTCGCAGGATTGGCCTTTGGCGGCCGTGGTCTGGTCAATCGCCTGATCTGGGAAAACCCCTCGTACGCGCTTGCCGACATCCGGGTGGCC
Source organism: Chthoniobacteraceae bacterium (assembly GCA_044376515.1). Lineage (GTDB taxonomy): Bacteria > Verrucomicrobiota > Verrucomicrobiia > Chthoniobacterales > Chthoniobacteraceae > Chth-196. Next base: position 47,217 of record JBILKV010000003.1, read on the forward strand.
ACGGACGGCCTGCTCACCCGTGTGCAGGTCTTGGAGTTGCTCGAGGTTTGGGAGGGCAAAAACATCTTCACGGTGGACGTCGCCAAGCTGAAACGGGAATTGGATGCCCTGCCGCAGGTGGAGAAGGCTGAGATCCGTCGGTACCTGCCCGACCGCCTTGAGATCAAGATCGTCGAGCGGCAGCCAGTGGCGTGGGTGGCGGCCTCGGCCGATGTCCCGCTCGGCGTGGGGGTGGACTCGCTGCTGGTAGACACTCGCGGCTTTGTGATGCGCACGCGCAAGGTGCTCCCCGAACATCTGGCTCTGCCGCGGATTATTGGCGTGGTCATGGAGGACGTGGCCCCCGGCCAGAAACTCCCCACCGCGGAGGCTCTGGCTGCGCTGGAATTGATCAAGCTCAGCGTGGAGGACCTGCGCTGGCAGCCTAGGGTCGTGGATGTCAGCAAGGGCTATTGTCTCGTTGTCTCCGATGACCGCCGGGCGAAAGTCACCTTCGGGTTCGACAATATTGAGGGGCAGCTTGGCAGGCTGCGCCAATTGCTCGACTACGTGGAGCCCCAGAACCGGGAGCTCCAGTCGGTGAACCTGATGTTGGAGCGCAACATTCCCGTGGTTTTCGCGCCGCCGCCCGCACCCCCCACGCTTCAGGTCGTCGATCCCAAGACGGGCAAGCCCAAGCCCGGCGTCAAGGGGTCACCCGTGGTGCAAATACCAGCCCTCCAGAGCGGTGTCTCTGGCGGGGTGGTTCAGCCGCCGGGCGCCTCCATCCCCAACCCGGTGACCGCACTGCCCGCGCACGCGACGCCCCGTGTAGGCGCGCCGCTTCCCGTCGCCGCCAAGGCGCCTGCCGTTGTTGCAGACCCCGTGGTGCGTCGGTCGGAGCCCCCGCGTATTCCAGAGCTGGACCCCCCGGCGCCCAAGAAAACCAAGGCCGAGCCCGAGCGCGTCTTGAAGATGGCGAAACTCACCGAACCGCCGCCCGCACGCCCGAAGGAGGCGCCCGAAAAGCCGGCGCGCCGCAAGAGCGAAAGGGAGCGGGAGGACGAGGAACCCCAGCGTCCACCAAAGGCGGTCAGGGCGAGCGAACCGCCTCCCAAGAGCGAGGCGCGGTCAAAGCCCGCCCTGCAAGCGCCGTCAGAACCGCAACCGCGCACGTCCCCGCCGGCCTCTCCTTCGAGTATCCTTCCAAGTGACACCCTGAGAAAACTTTTCAACCCCCATGGCTAGAGAGCAGATCGTTGTCGGATTGGAAATCGGCACCTCCAAGGTTGCCGTGGTGGTGGGCGATGTGCGCCCGGACCAACCGCTGCGTATTCTTGGCGTCGGACTCACGCCCTCGCGCGGCGTGCGCAAGGGGGAGATCGTGGACTTGGACACCGCCTCCCGGTGCGTGCGGGATGCCCTCGCGGACGCCGAGACCCACAGCGACGTGGACATCCGTTCGGTGTACCTGGGCGTTTCCGGGGCGCACATCCGCTCCGTCCAGAGCCGGGGTTCAGCGGAGATCACCGAGGAGCAGGGGGAGGTGGACCTGGAACACATCCACCAGGTGCAGGAGGATGCCCGACAGGTGAAACTCCCTCCAGATCACTGTTTTCTGCACACAATCTTGCAGCATTACTACGTTGACGGGCAGGATGAGGTGCTCAATCCGGTCGGCCTGCACGGAAGCCGTCTGGAGGCGGATTTCCAGATCGTCCACGGGGCCGGCAAGCGCATCAGCAATTCCATCCGGTGTGTGCGCGAGCTGGGGGTGGAGGTGACCCATCCCGTCTTCAATGGGGTCGCCGCGGCTCAGGTGGTGCTCAACGCCGACCAGAAAAACGCGGGTGCCGTGATGATCGACATGGGGGGCGGGACCACCGACTACGTCGCCTACAACCATGGTGCCGTGCGGGCCTGCGGGAGCATCGCCCTCGGCGGCGACCACATCACCAATGACATTTCCCTCGGGGTGCGCATTCCCATGGCGCGCGCCGAGTGGCTTAAGGTCAACGAAGGAGGCGTGCTCCTGAGTGGCGAACCGGCCGAGGGGCGGGTCGTCCTTAAGCCGGAGGCGGGCTTCGCTGGCTGCTCCATCGAGCGCAGGCAGCTCAACATGATCATTGCGTGCCGCGTTCGCGAGACGCTCCAACTGGTCAAACGCGAACTGGATGCTGTCAACGCCTTCAAGTACCTGGGAGGCGGCATCCTCCTGACCGGAGGCTGCAGTTTACTCGAGGGAGTCGAGGATCTGGCGGCCGACGTCTTTGGCGTGCCGGTGCGCCTCACGCATGCCCACGCGGTCTCCGGGCCGGCGTCCGCGTTTGAAAATCCGCAACTCTCGGCCGCGATCGGCCTGATTAAGTACGCGCAGGCCATGCAGCCCGAACCTGTGGTCAAACCGCTGCGCAAGTTTTTCGGCCGGTTCCTCTCCGGTCGCTGAGCCCATGCCGCCACCTCCTTTCCGCTTGTTGGCAGACCTTCTCAGGACGCTCCCTGCTTCTTCTCTGACCCAGTCCCTTTGATTTTCCCCCGGCGGCCACTCCTTTTTGAATGCCATGATTGAAATCACGCGAACCTACGAAGTCCCGACTGATTGGAGAGTCAAAGTCCTCGGCGTCGGCGGCGCAGGAACGCAAGCGGTGGACCGCCTGAATCGGGACGGCCTTTCCGGGGTGGAACTGCTTGTGGCCAACACGGACGCTCGTGCGCTCAACACCGCGTTCACCCCCGAGCGGATCTTGCTCGGGCAAGCGCTCACCCGCGGCCTGGGGGCGGGCGGGGATCCGGAACTCGGGCGGACCGCTGCGCTGGAATCTATAGCCGCGGTGGGGGAGCGCCTGATGGGCGCGTCGCTGGTCATTCTCATGGTCGGGCTTGGCGGAGGAACCGGCTCGGGTGCAGCGCCCTGCATCGCCCGGATCGCGCGCGACCAGGGAGCGCATGTCGCCGTCTTTGCAACGCTCCCCTTTTCCTTCGAGGGCCGGCGCCGGCGTGATCAGGCTTTGGAGGCTCTGGACGCCCTGCAGGGGGAGGCGGATCTGGTCATTTGCTTCGAAAACGACCGGATGTCGTCGGTGGCGGACCCCGCCAGTGGCATTGAGGACGCCTTTCAGGCAGTGGATTCCCTGCTGGCCCAGTCTGTCCGCTCCCTTGCCGCGATGACGCGTCGCCGCAACGTGCTTCACAGTGGTCTGGACGAGATCGCTGCCACGGTCGCCGGTCGCCGCGGTACCGCCCTGTTCGGATATGGCGCCGCCGATGGCGAGGAACGCGCCCTGGCGGCCGTGACGCGTGCCTTTTCCAACCCGCTGCTCAACTTTGATGGCGCGCTCGAGTCGATCTCCAGCCTTTGGGTGTATGTCGCCGGCGGGCCGGACCTGCGCTTTTCCGAAGTGCAGAGCCTCATGGGGGAGGTCTCGGACCGGTTGCCCGAAACGGTGCGCCTCTATTTCGGCGCTGCGGTGGATCCTCAGATGGGCGGGGCCGTCTCGGTGACTCTGCTCGCCGGGGTTCCCTCCGGAGGGGGGCCGGCTTCGATTCCGGCGCCTCGCGTCCCTGCAGGGGCGGTTGCGTCGGTTGTTGCTCCCCCGCCGCAACCGGTTGCCCAGATCTCAACCGACATGGTCGAGGTGCCCGCCGTTCCCGAACCGACGCGGCCGACCTTTCTGGAGGATGCCCGCCCCATGGGCGGGGCGGTTCACCTGCCCGCTACGGAGGAGCCTTGGCAGTCGGGTTGGGCGCAACCGGACGCTCCGCGGGCAGCGGAGCCGGAGAGACATCCCGAACCGGTGGAGTTGCCCGAGGTAGAATCGTGGGCCGAGAAGGAATCTCCTCAGCCTCTGTCGCGCAACCTGCCCATTCCTCCGTTTGAACTCTCCAAGGAGCGGCGACGTGAACCGGCACCGTACTCCATGGCGCAGCCTCCACCTGAGGCGGTCGTGGATTCCCAAGCGGAGGCTCCGCCGGTGGAGCCGCCCCGTCCGGCGATGGATCCTGTACCGCCCCTGCAACTCGGGATGGACGACGAGGCCGCGCCGGACTCCGCCTCCATGGCGGCACCGGTTCACGGGCAGCGGACCCATGAGGTCCCGGCTCCCGCCCAGGAAATGGCCGCCCGCAAGGCAAAGGAGAACGTGCAGGAGCAGATGCGCTTTGAGCCCGTCAACCGCGGCCGGTTCGAAAAGACCGACCCGACGATCGTCGACGGGGAGGATCTGGACGTGCCCACCTTCATGCGCCAGGGGGTTTCCATCGAAACCTAAAGCCCTTATGTTTACCGGTTTGGTTGAGGAGGTGGGAGAGGTCGTCTCCCTGGAGCGGCTGCAGTCGGGCGGAGTGCGTCTTACGCTCCGCGCTCCCTTGGTCGCCTCGGACGCGGAGCTGGGTGACAGCGTGGCGGTCAACGGGTGTTGTCTCACGGTTGCGGCCAAACCAAACGAAATGTTGCGTTTCGACCTCCTGCAGGAAACTCTGGCGCGCACCAGCTTGGGCGGAGTTCAGACCGGCGGGGGCGTCAATCTGGAGCGGGCTTTGAAGGCTGGAGGCCGTCTGGGTGGCCACTTTGTTCAGGGCCATGTCGACTGCACCGCGAGGATTGTCGCCATGGAACCCAAGGGTGCCGACGTGCGTCTGGAGGTTTCCCTTCCAGAGGGCGGGGCACCCTACCTGGTGGAAAAGGGCTCCGTGGCCGTGGACGGCATCAGCCTCACGGTGGCGGCTGTCGGCACTGAAAGTTTTGTGCTCTGGATTATTCCGCATACCCTGGAGCGTACGAATCTGGGCCAACTTCGCGTCGGAGATCCGGTCAATTTGGAGTACGACATGCTGGCCAAGTACGTTGAACGCATGCTGGCCCACCGCCAGCTCGTGCAGCCCCGCTGAAGGCGAGCGGGGGCCGCAGGGACTCCAAAAACTCGAGGGGCGCCCTCGAAAATTGTGGTTGCGGGAACCGCTGCTCTGGGATTTTTGCGGGGCTGACGCAGCTGCATCTTGCGCGCTGTGAAGCAGCCTTGGGGCGTTTGGCATTCAACTTGCTTCAATGTTAATGGACATGTCATCCCCCTCATAAATGCGGAGCGCCTCAAATTGCTGACGATTCCCGAATGGCTACACTCCGGCACATTCCCCTCTGTACTCCAACCGCCCCCCGGCAGCTCTGGGCGCTGGGCGGTGCATCTGTGTGCCGCTGGGGAATCCCGCCCGGTCTGCCATCCGTCGGGAAAAGAAATTTGGTTTTTGGAGACAGGTTCTTCCCTGCGCCCCTTCTTCAGGTGCCCCGGGATTCTCAAGGGATTGGTTCTCTGGTCGCATGTTTGAGAATTCTGGACATGCAAATTTGGGAAATCCCGTCGGGACCGTTCGGGTGTGTGTCGGCCGGAGCCGCCGGAAACAGGGTTTGAAGATGCGCAACCGTTCCCACAGATGCATCGCGCCTGCGGACGCCCCGACTCCCGGGGGCGTTCAGGGGGTCGGCTCGTCAAGTCGACGCGCGAAGGCGCCTGAAACCGGTACCCCCCCGGGGAACGCGGGGGCGGTTGTACTGAGCCTCCTGCTGTTTTGCGTCCTCGCTCTTGGGGTCCGGGTTGGACACGGTGCACCAATCACGAAAAGCAACACCGGGACGGATCTGACGTCGGGGACGGCCTGGGTGGGGAACGCCGCCCCGACCGGAGGCGATCTGGCGATCTTCAGCGGGACGTACGCGCTGGGAGGGACGCTGACCCTGGGCACGGGTACCTCTGGGACGGTGGCGTGGGGTGGGATCCGTGTGACGACTCTTCCCCAACCGCTCTATATCCTTTCCAACGGGTCCCTGCTTTCGCTCGGCAGCCTCGGAATCGACATGAGTGCCGCCCTCACCATCGGAACGCTGGCAACGAACGTGCTCCTCAATGCGGCCCAGAGCTGGGTGGTTCAGGCGGCCAGAACACTGCACGTGTCCGGCGCCATCAGTGGCGGCACTGCCAGCACGCTGAGCATCGGCGGGGGCGGCCTGGTGGTGTTGAGCGGGACGAACAGTTACGCAGGCGGGACCAATGTGACGGCGGGTACCCTGCAAATTGGATCGGGTGGAACAACGGGAAGGCTGAGCACCGCTGGTTCCCTCTCGATCGGCTCCGGGGCGACCCTAGCGTTCAACCGTTTGGATCAGGTCACCCAGGGCGTCGACTTTCGATCCGTGATTTCGGGTTCCGGCAACCTGACCAAGCTAGGGTCTGGGACCTTGGTCCTCAACGGATCCAACACCTATTCGGGGACAACCTCGGTCAACGCCGGAATCCTGCAACTGGGCTCCGGCGGGACGCTTGGCTCCCTGAACTCCATGGGCTCGATCTCTGTCGGAAGCGGCGCCTCCATTGCCTTCAACCGCTCCGACACACTGATTCAGGGTGCGCATTTTGGCTCCGTAATAGCGGGGGCGGGAGCCTTGATCAAACTCGGCGCCGGGACGCTCGTGCTCAGCGGTTTCAACACCTATTCGGGAGCGACGAACATCGCCGCGGGCACCCTGCAGATTGGATCAGGCGGGACAACGGGAAGCATAGGGACCGCGGGTGCCCTCACGATTGGTTCTGGGGCAACCCTGAGTTTCAATCGTCTCAACACCGTCACGCAGGGAGTGGACTTCGGTTCTGTGATCTCGGGCTCTGGCGGCTTGACCAAGCTCGGGTCGGGTAACTTGGTCCTCAACGGGGTCAACACCTTCTCGGGGACAACGGCAGTCAATGCCGGGACCCTGCAACTGGGCTCCGGCGGGACGCTTGGCTCCCTCCACTCCGCGGGCGTGATCTCTGTTGGAAGCGGCGCCTCCATGGCCTTCAACCGTTCCGACACGGTGACCCAGGGAGTGGATTTTGGTCCGTCGATTTCGGGCCTGGGCGGCCTGATGAAGCTGGGCACCGGGACGCTTGTGCTCAGCGGGTCCAATACCTATTCGGGAACGACCAACATCGCCGCGGGCACCCTGCAGTTGGGTGCGGGTGCGACGACCGGGCAGCTGAGCGCATCCAGTTCCTTGGTGGTTGCGGCAGGCGCCACCCTGGCCTTCAACCGGTCCGGCACGCTGACGCAGGGCGTGGATTTTGGCTCCCAAATTTCGGGCGGTGGGAGGCTCCTCCAGAACGGCCCCGGGGTGCTGGTCCTCGCAGGTTCCAACGCGTCTTTCACGGGCATGACGACCTTGAATGCCGGGACGATCCGGTTGGCGGGATCTTCCATGCGCGAAATGGGAAGTGGCTCACTGCTGCTCAACGCCGGCAGCGTGGATTTTGGCGCCTACAGTGCCTACACCCTCTCCAGTCTCAGCGGGGCCGGTGGCCTCGCGTTGAACTCCGGAAGCTTTGTCCTGACAATCGGAAGTCTTGCGACCAACTACTCCTCTGACTACTCGGGGGCGATCACTGGAAACGGCCGTCTCCAAAAGGAGGGTTCCGGACTACTCACCCTTTCTGGAAACAATACCTATACGGGCGTTACGAGTGTGGCCAACGGAGTCCTGCAGTTGGGCAGTGGCGGCATCAGCGGAACCATGTATGCGGCGGGGACCATCAATCTCGCCGGAGGGACCCTCCGGTTCAACCGGATCGACACGATCACGCAGGGGGCCCAATTTGGCACGACGATCAGTGGCTCGGGCGCTTTGGTGCAGGCGGGGATTGGCACGGTGGTGCTGACTGGCACCAACACCTACTCAGGTGCGACCGTTGTTTCGAGCGGTTCGTTGCAACTCGGTAACGGGGGCACTCTTGGTTCGCTCAACCCGACCAGTACACTCTCCGTCGGCGCTGGCGCCCGCTTGGTCTTCAACCGGCAGGGCACGCTTTCCCAAGGCGCCGATTTTGCCAGCGGAATTACCGGCTCCGGGGACCTCGTCCAAAACGGGGCGGGGATTGTGGTTCTGGGCGACGGCAACAACATGGCCTCCTTCACCCTCAACTCTGGGACGGTCAGTCTTTCGGGAGCCTCACGCACGGAACTCGGCTCGGGCTCGCTCGTTGTCAACGGTGGCAGCCTCAACTTCAACACCTACACCGCCTACACCCTCTCCTCGCTCACGGGTGCGGGCGCGCTCACGCTCAATCCGGGGTTCACTTTGACGGTGGGCAACTCCCTCAACTCCAGTCCCCTGTACTCGGGCTCGCTGTGGAGTTCAGGCTCCCTCACCAAGGCGGGAACCGGCACTTTCACGCTCGGTGGGGCCAGCTCCTACACCGGAGCAACGCGCGTCGCCGCGGGAACGCTGCGGATTGGCAGCGGATCCACTACCGGCGCTTTGAGCTCCTTGAGCACGCTCACCGTAGATTCTGGTGCGACGCTGGCATTCAGCCGCTCCGACACCATCACCCAGGGCCTGCAATTCTCCAACGGAATCTCCGGTACGGGCTCGCTCATGCAATCCGGCGGTGGCACCCTGGTTTTGAACGGCGGCAATTCCTACTCCGGGCTGACGACCGTCGCCAGCGGGATCCTACAACTGGGGTCCGGCGGAAGCAGTGGCACTCTCAACAGCACCGGCAGCATCAGTATCGCCTCGGGCGGGGTGCTCCGTTTCAACCGGGGGGATGCAATCGTGCAGGGCACTCATTTCGGCACGTCCATCAGCGGGTCGGGTGGAGTGGTGCAGGCGGGGAGCGGCACGGTGATCTTCACAGGCACCAACACGTACACGGGCGGGACGACCATCAGCGCGGGCTCCTTGCAAATCGGGACTGGTGGAACCTTGGGATCCGTCAGCGGTTCGGGTCTCCTGCGGGTAAATTCTACTGGTGCAACCCTCGTTTTTAACCGGACCGGCACGCTCACACAGGGGGTGGACTTTGGCCATGTTACAGGGGTTGGGAACGTTGTGCAGCTGAGCCCAGGGTCGCTCATCTTCAACGCAAACTCGGGTTTTGGAGGGACTGTTTGGGTGCTGAACGGTGGCGTCGTGCAGCTTGGAACCGGGGGCGGAGCAGGCCAAGGGAACTTCGGCGGTAACGCGACCATCGCACTGGCATCGGCGGGGGCGCAACTGGTGTTCAACAGAGGCGCCAATTTCACTCAGGGCAACGACTTCGGTTTAATCTCGGGCTCTGGGGGGGTGGTGAAAGCCGGGGGGGGTAGCCTTGCCTTGACTGGCACCAACACCTATACCGGACCTACGCAGGTGCTTACGGGCGTTTTGCGAATTGGAACCGGTGGAACCACCGGCTCGATCAATCCCCTGAGCACGCTGAGTGTCGGGACGGGTACCTCTCTGCAATTCAACCGGGTGGACACCGTCACCCAAGGGGTGGATTTCAACGAGGTTATCTCCGGTTCCGGCAACGTGACCCAGCAGAGCGGCACCCTGGTCCTCACGGGTGCGAACACCTATAGTGGAACGACGACGGTGAGCGGCGGGATTCTCCAACTGGGCTCCGGAGGAAGCTCCGGTTCCCTGAATGTTTCAAGCAGTTTGGTGATCAATCTCGGGGCCACCCTGCGCTTCAACCGGTCTGACGTCTTTCAGCAGGGAGTCGGATTTGCGCCGGTGCTCAGCGGTGCGGGAGAGGTGGTGCAAGCCGGCAGCGGCACCCTGATCTTGTCGGGTTCAAACACCTACACAGGGATGACGAGGGTGGCCAACGGGATCCTGCAACTGGGCAGTGGTGGCACACTCGGGAGTCTTTACGCGTCGGGGGGCATCAATCTGGCCGGGGGCACCTTCCGTTTCAACCGGAGCGACACCATTGCGCAGGGGACCCACTTTGGCACGACGATCAGCGGTACGGGCTCCTTGGTTCAGGCGGGGAGCGGCACGGTGGTGCTGACGGGCACCAACACTTATACCGGACCAACCCTCGTGCAGGCGGGCACCCTGCAGATCGGTTCCAACGGGCTGGCCGGGTCCCTGAGCTCCGCCTCCAACATCGATGTCTCCACCGGGGCCTCCCTCCGGTTGCTGCGGTCCGGAACGCTCACGCAGGGCACCGATCTCGGGCCTGTCATTTCCGGCTCAGGTGGCCTGACACAGGCCGGTTCCGGGACGACCATTCTGACCGGCACCAACACCTACACTGGTCCCACGCTGATCACGGCGGGGACCCTGCAGATCGGGAACAACGGGACCGGGGGATCGCTGTCGGGACTCGGATCGCTCAGCGTCGGAGCGGGAGCTTTCCTCAGCTTCAGACGCACGAACACCGCCACGGCCGGAGTGGATTTCAACCGGGTGATTTCTGGTGCGGGCGGTTTGTTGCAAGTGGGTTCGGGCACCGTGGTCCTCAACGGTTCCAACACCTACTCGGGCTTGACTACCGTCAGTGCCGGGATTCTCCAGTTGGGCAGCGGCGGCACCACTGGATCCCTCAACCAGGCCGGCACGATTCTGGTCAACGCCGGCGGGTCTCTGTTCTTCAACCGTTCCGACACTGTGACGCAGGGCAATCACTTCGGCACTGCGATCAGCGGCTCCGGCGATGTCGTGCAGGCGGGCAGCGGCGTCCTGGTGATCAATGGAACCAACGCCTTCCTCGGCTCCATGCGGGTTTTGGCGGGAACAATCCGGTTCGCGGGGAACGGCTCAACGGAACTCAGCTCGGGCACCCTGGTCATCAGCGGCGGCGCGGTTGACTTTGGAACCTACTCCAACTACGCGGTCGGCTCCCTGCTGGGAACCGGCTCGCTCGTTCTCAACGGCGGGATGGTTTTCACCGTCGGCAGCACGCTCGCGACCACCACCACCTTTGATGGATCGATGACCGGCCCTGGGTCATTGAACAAGACCGGAACCAGTACGTTTGTGCTGTCCGCCGCACAATATTACTCAGGCACCACAAACGTCAGCAGCGGCACGCTCCAGCTGGGCGTCGGCTCGCTCACCGGGTCGCTCAACCCTTCCAGCCTTCTCAGCGTTGGCTCCGGCGCCACGCTTGCCTTCAATCGCTCCAATACCGTGACTCAGGGGGTGGATTTTGCGGGCTCCATCTCCGGCTCTGGCGGCATCTCGCAGCTTGGGTCCGGAACGCTGGTCCTCAATGGATCCAACTTCTATGCGGGCCCGACCATGGTGGCCAACGGAATCCTGCAATTGGGCAGCGGCGGGACGAGCGGACGCTTGAGTGGGGCGGGTAGCATCAACCTTGCCGGAGGCACCTTCCGCTTCAACCGCAGCGACACGATCGTTCAGGGGAGCCATTTCGGCACGCCGATGAGCGGCGCCGGTGCCGTGGAGCAGGCAGGCAGCGGCACGGTGGTCTTCACCGGGTCCAACACTTACACCGGCGGAACTACCATCCGTCAGGGGACTCTGCAGTTGGGGACCGGTGGAACCTCGGGCAGCACCAGCGCCACCGGAGGCATCGTCATTGACGGCCCGGGTCTCCTTGTCTTCGACCGCTCAGACACCATCATTCAGGGAACCCACTTCGCAACGGTTCTCTCCGGCTCTGGTGCCGTCGTGCAGCGTGGCACCGGTACCACGGTTTTCACCGGCGCCAACACCTATCTGGGAGCGACGACCATCCAGAACGGGACCCTCCAACTGGGCAACTCCGGCGCCACCGGATCGCTCAGTCCGAACAGCCCGCTGACCGTCGCAAGTGGGGCCACGCTGGCGTTTAATAGAAGCAATCTTCTGACTCAGGGCACCCACTTTGGACTCGTGATCTCCGGTTCGGGTGGGGTCACCCAGATGGGCTCCGGCACCACCGTCCTGACGGGATCCAACCTGTACACCGGCACCACCTTCGTGACCGGCGGCACCCTTCAGATCGGGACGGGCGGTACAACCGGTTCCATCACTTCGAACAGCGCCCTGATGCTCGGTGCCGGTGGAACGCTGGCCTTCAACCGCTCCGATTCCCTGTCGCAGGGCACCCACTTTAACGCACTCATCTCCGGCTCGGGCGGAGTGACGCACATGGGGCCGGGGACTTTGACTCTTCTTGGAGCCAACACTTTCACGGGTTTGACACGGGTAACCAACGGCATTCTACAGCTGGGCATCGGCGGGACAATCGGGAGTCTGAGCAGCGCGGGCAGCATCAATCTCGCCGGAGGCACGTTCCGTTTCAACCGAAGCGACACCATCGTTCAGGGGACCCATTTCGGTACGGCGATCAGCGGAGCGGGGGCTGTGGTTCAGGCGGGGAGCGGCACCGTCGTGTTCACCGGAAGCAACTCCTACACCGGCGGGACGACGATCAGTGCGGGGACGATCCAGCTCGGGACGGGGGGCGTCACGGGTGCATTCAGCGGCGTTGGCACGGTGCAGATCGACTCGGGTGCCCGCCTCGTCTTCAACCGCTCGGATGCCATCATCCAGGGAATTCATTTTGCGGCCATCGCCGGCTCAGGCTCCGTCACTCAGGCCGGCAGCGGCACCACGGTCTTGGCCGGTCTCAACACCTACAGCGGTGCCACCCTGGTGCAGGCAGGCACCCTGCAGCTTGGCAACGGAGGGGGAACCGGCTCGATCAATGCGCTAAGCTCCATCACTGTGGCCTCCGGAGCCACCTTTGCATTCAACCGCTCGGATGCGATCACTCAGGGAACTCATTTCTCGTCGGTGATTGGTGGCTCGGGAGCGGTGACCAAGCTCGGACTGGGAACGGCCATCCTGACCGGTACCAACACTTACACCGGTGCGACGACGGTCAGCGCGGGAACCCTTCAGATTGGGAACGGCGGAGCCACCGGCTCGATCACCGTTTCGAGTGCGCTCAGCATAGGCTCCGGAGCCACGCTGGCTTTCCTCCGTTCGGGCACCACCACCCAGGGAGTGGACTTTAATCCGCTCATCTCCGGCGGCGGGGGGCTCACCCAGTCCGGTTCAGGCGTGCTGGTGTTGGTTGGGAGCAACACCTTCTCGGGGCCGACCCGCGTGGCGGGCGGGATTTTGCAGTTGGGTAGCGGCGGGACCACCGGAAGCCTCAGTAACGCGGGTAGCATCAGCGTCGCCTCGGGAGGCACTTTCCGTTTCTACCGCTCGGATACCATCACGCAGGGGACTCAGTTCGGCATGTTGATCAGCGGCGCGGGCACCTTGGTGCAGGCGGGGAGCGGCACCGTCGTTCTCACCGGCAGCAACTCCCTTACCGGCGCGACGACCATCAGCGCGGGGACGCTCCAGCTCGGTGCCGGTGGGGCCGCGGGTGGACTCGGCAGCGGCGGTCCGGTGCAGGTGGCGACGGGCGCCCGGTTGGTGTTCAACCGGTCCAGCGATCTCTTGCAGACTTTGGAAATCGGCATGTTGATTTCCGGCTCGGGCGTCGTGATCCAAGCCGGAAGCGGCAGGACGATTCTCAACGGCACCAACACCTACACGGGAGCGACTTTCATTCAGGCGGGCACCCTCCAACTGGGGAACGCTGGCGTGTCTGGATCGATGAATCCTGCCAGTGCAGTTTCCGTGGCCTCAGGTGCCACCTTTGCTTTCAACCGCAGCAACCCCCTCACGCAGGGGACTGACTTTGCGCCGGTCATCAGCGGTTCGGGTGCTGTGACGAATTCCGGCACGGGAACGACAATTTTAACCGGCACCAACACCTACACCGGAGCCACGACGGTCGGTGCCGGCATGCTTCAACTCGGTACGGGTGGAGTGACGGGTTCCATCAGTCCAAACAGCGCCCTGATCGTGGCCGCGGGGGGTATGCTGGCCTTTAACCGCTCCGATGCCCTGTCGCAGGGTACCCACTTTAATGCGCTCATCTCAGGCTCGGGTGGAGTGACGCAAATGGGCCCGGGGACGCTCACCCTCCTCGGCGCCAACACCTACACGGGCCTGACACGCGTGACCAACGGCATCCTGCAGCTGGGCAGTGGCGGAGCAACCGGCAGTCTGAGCGCTTCGGGCAGCATCAACATTGCCGGCGGCACCTTCCGGTTCAACCGGAGCGACATCATCGTTCAGGGAAGCCACTTCGGCGCGCCCATCAGCGGCGCCGGTGCCGTGGAGCAGGCCGGCAGCGGCACGGTGGTCTTCACCGGGGCCAACACTTACACCGGCGGAACCACCATCCGTCAGGGGACCCTGCAGTTGGGGACGGGAGGGACTTCGGGAACCACCGGCGCCAGTGGGAGCATTGTCATCGATGGCCCGGGTCTCCTGGTCTTCGACCGCTCGGATGCCATCATTCAGGGAACCCACTTCGCAACGGTCATCTCGGGCTCGGGCGCCGTGGTGCAGCGAGGCATTGGAACGACAGTTTTCACCGGCGCAAACACCTATCAGGGAGCGACGACCATCCAAAACGGGACCCTCCAACTGGGGAATTCCGGCACCGCCGGATCTCTCAGTCCCAACAGCGTGCTTACCGTTGGAAGTGGCGCCACGCTCGCTTTCAACCGAACGGATCTTCTCACTCAGGGGACCCACTTTGGACTCGTGATTTCCGGTTCGGGTGGGGTGACCCAGATGGGCTCCGGCACCACCGTTCTGACGGGATCCAATCTGTATACCGGCACCACTCGGGTGACCGGCGGCATTCTCCAGATCGGGACGGGTGGCACGAACGGTTCCATCAGGGCGAACAGCGCCTTGGTGGTCGGCGCGGGTGGAACGCTGGCCTTCAACCGCTCCGATGCCCTGTTGCAGGGAACCCACTTGAGCGCGCTCATTTCCGGCTCGGGCGGAGTGACACAAATGGGGCCAGGAACGCTCACCCTCACCGGTGCAAACAGCTATACGGGCGTGACAAGGGTAACCAACGGGATCCTCCAACTGGGCAGTGGCGGAACATTCGGCAGTCTGAGCGCTTTGGGCAGCATCAACCTCGCCGGTGGCACCTTCCGTTTCAACCGGAGCGACACCATCGTCCAGGGGAGTCATTTCGGCACGCCCATCAGCGGCGCCGGTGCCGTGGAGCAGGCGGGCAGCGGCACGGTGGTCTTCACCGGGTCGAACACTTACACCGGCGGAACCACCATCCGTCAGGGCACCCTGCAGATCGGGAATGGCGGAAATACGGGACTTCTGAGTGTCTCTGGCTCTCTTTGGGTGGATTCGGGGGCAGTTCTCGCATTCAACCGTTCCAACAAAATCACCCAGGGCAATGACTTTGGAGCGGTTATTTCCGGCTCGGGAAGCCTCCGCCAGATTGGCACCGGACTGACGGCACTCGCCGGCAGCAACACCTATACGGGCGCGACCTTGATCCAGAGCGGCACGCTCCAGATTGGCAACGGAGGTTCCACCGGCAGCCTGAATCCGAACAGCTCCATCACCGTCCTCTCTGGCGCAACCCTCGCCTTCAACCGATCCAACACACTCACTCAGGGTGGAGAGTTCAGTTCCCTAATTTCTGGTTCCGGCGGTCTACTGCAGGCCGGGTCGGGTTTAACCATCCTGACCGGCAGCAATCTGTACACCGGCACCACCCACGTGGTTGCCGGGACCCTCCAAGTGGGAACCGGCGGCGTTACGGGCGCCATCAGTGCGAGCAGCGCCCTCGTTGTCGGTGAGGGTGGAACGCTGGCCTTCAACCGATCGAGCCACCTGTTTCAGGGAACTGACTTCAACTCGCTCATCTCCGGTTCGGGCGGAGTGAGGCAAATGGGTCCGGGAACCCTGACCTTCACCGGCGCCAACACTTACACGGGACCCACGACCCTAAGTAACGGCATTCTACAACTCGGCACCGGCGGGACGACTGGAAGCCTGAGCGGAGCGGGGAGTATCGCCCTGGTGGGAGGCACGCTCCGGTTTAATCGGAGCGACACCATCGTGCAGGGAACCCACTTTGGGACGCCAATCAGCGGAGCGGGCGGGGTGGTCCAGGCGGGGAGCGGCACGGTGGTCTTCACGGGCGCCAATACCTACACGGGAGGAACGACCATCA
>JBILKV010000203.1:0-7729 GCA_044376515.1 Chthoniobacteraceae bacterium
GAGGGCGCTGAGGGCGCTGAGGGCGCTGAGGGCGGCGGACTCCTGCACCTTGGTCATCCGGACGGTGCGAATGGCGGCGAGGAGATTGTCCTGAACGTGGCCGATGTCCAGTTCGCCCGGATTGCGGCTGGAAAGCACGTGGATCGTGCGCTTGAGGCTGAGGCTTTCGGGAACGGCGGCGCCGCGGGCATTGATGAGCACCGTGGGGTCGCGGCGGGCGGCCAGATGGACCTGCAGCGAGTGTCCGTCCGGATCGGCGAGCAATTCGAGGTCAACCAGCGCCACGGCCCCGAGGTTGGCTTGGAGCATCCGGGCGACCGCTGCACATTCGCGTTCTTCCGCCACGAGTTGGAGGTCTGGGTCCGCTGCGAGGGTGCGGCGCAGGGCCACGGAGTTGAAGGCGGATTTGACCGCCAGACAGACGCGCACTTTCATGGGGTTGGAGCCTCCTTTTTCCAGAACATCGCGCGGGGATCCTGAAGCAGGGTCAACGCGTAGGCCTCGGGTTGTTTGAGCATGTCGGCGGGGCCGAGCACCAGCACGCCGCCCGGCCGGAGGGCGCCGACGAGGGTTTTGACGGCCCGCTGCATCCGGGTTTCGTCCATGTAGATGAGCACGTTGCGGCAAAGTACCAGATCCGCCCCCGCCACCGGTGCGGGGTCCGTGACGAGGTTGCGCTGCTGGAACACGGTGGTGCGGCGCAGGGAATCGTCCGCGCGCCAGGTTTTCTCGCCGCCGTGGAGCACCTTCATGAAGTGGTGTCTGGCGAAAGCGGGGATGTCGCGGAAGCTGTTGAGTCCGGTGTTGGTGGAGTATTCGCCGCGCCGTGCGACGGCGAGGACTTCAGCGCTGAGGTCGGTGCCGAGCACCGAGACGTACCATTCCTTCGCAGCCGCCTCGCGGGAGGCTTGGATGGCGTCTCGCAGGATCAATCCCGCGGTGTAGGCTTCCTCTCCGGAGGAGCAGGCGGCGCACCAGATTTTGAACTCGTGACGGCCGGCGGCCATGCGCTCCTGCAGCAGGGAGGGGACGACTTTCTTGGCGAGGAACTCGAGCTGGCCTTCGTGCCGGAAAAAGTAGGTTTCGTGAATGAGGCAGAATTCTGCGAAAGCCAGCCACTCAGGGCTGAGCGGATCCGCGTTGAGGAGGCGCTGGACCGCCTGAGGTCGGTCTGCCTCGGGAATGAGATCCAGACGCGCCTGCACCTTCGGAGTCGCAATCTCCCTGCGGAGCCCGGTGCGCTCCAGCACGGCGGCAATGAGTGGTTCGGCGAGGTTCATGACAGATCGAAGATCGCCGTGTTTAAGCGTGCTCTTTCCACGGGGTTTGCCAGCCATGGGGACCGTGGGGCCCGGGTGCGTGGGGAGGCGCGTGGAAAACGGGGCGTCCGTGCCGGCATTTAGGAAGTTTTGTATTCGGCAAGGAGGCGGGTGTCGTTGGAGAGTTTGGAGAGTTGGATCATGGTGGCGGTGATCTCCTCGGAGGCGGCGGAGTTGGACATGGCGATGTTGCGCAGTTCGCTGATGTTGCCGCTGATTTGGGAAAGGGTGGCCTGCTGTTCGTCCATGGCCACCGCGATGGAGCGGACCATTTCGGTGGTCTCCTTGGTGCCGGAGGCGATGGAGGCCATGTTTTCGCTGACCGTTTCGGTGGCGACCTTGCCGCGCTGCGAATCGGCGGAGGCCTGTTCGACGATGTCGGCGATTTGTTTGGCGTTCTGCGCGGAGCTCTCCGCGAGCTTGCCCACCTCCTGGGCGACCACCACGAAGCCCTTTCCGTGTTCGCCGGCGCGGGCCGCCTCGATGGCCGCGTTCAGCGAGAGGATGTGCGTACGGTTGGCGATCTGCGCGATGACCTGGGTGATCTGGGTGATCTTGCGGCTGTTTTGCGCGATGGCCTCCACGATCGGCACCAACTGGCCGACGGCGATCTGGCCGTTCTCCACGGCGGCGGAGGCGCCCTCGGCCCGTTCGCGAGCGCGGACGGCGTTGCTGGTGACCAGCTTGATGGCCGAGAAGGATTCGCTCAGTGCGGTGGACACCAGGTTGAGCTGGCCGGTTTGGGTGCGCGCCCCGTCGGAGATCTGGGCCACCGCTGTGCTGGCCTCGTCGACCGAGAGGGCGGTGTGGCCGGTCATCGTCCGGATCTTGTTGGAGTTTTGGCGGAAGATCTCGAGCGCGCGTGCGAGGGCACCGAGTTCGTCGTCGCGTTTGACCTCGGGCAGGTCGAAATTGGAGTCGCCCTCGGAGAGGCGCTTGGTTTTTTCGGTGAGCGTTCCCAGAGGACGGATGAGGAAGAGCCGGGTGGTCTGGTGGGTGAGCAGGCAGATGCCCCCCACGGAGGCGCCGATGAGGAGCACAAAAAGGTCGCGCAGGGCCTTGGGCTCCTTCATGGCAGCCGCCACCGGGTTTTGCAGCACAAGCCGCCAGCCCTCCCCTTTGTAGGAGAGGAAGCCCGAGAATGGAGCGTGCGCGATGATGACGTCCTGTCCCCCGGCGGGCTGGTGCCGGAAGAAACCGCTTTTGCCCGTCAACTGGGAATGGGTGAAGGTTTCGGCGCCGCCAGAGGTGCCCACGGCGGATTTGGGGTATTCCTCAAGCACCTCGTTTTTCGCGGAAAGGACCTGGATGCGGGAGCGCGCCGCATCGTTCGCGGCGGCCGAATTGAAGTTTTTATCCAGACCGGAGAGCACCTCCCGGACCGAACGCTCCCAGGAGACGCGGTTGCTCCACACGCGGAAGGGCTTGCCAGTGGCGTCCAAGACGGGCGCGGAGAAGTTGAGGGACAATCCCTGCGAACGGTAGACCTGCGCGGCAAAGCGGTCCGCCGCGAGGTCGGCGGTGTAGCTTTGTCCGTCCTTGATCTGGCCCGACATGCACGCCTGAAACCAGGGCTCGTCCTTGACGCTCATTCCGATCAGCGGCGCGGAGTCAATGGGCTTGCCGTCCGCGTCGACGGTGTTGACCGCGATGATCTTGCCGTTGGCGTCGGCGATGAGCATCAGGTCGTAGAAGCCGTACATCTTGGTGTAGGTGTCGGCTGTGTTGGAGATGACCTTGGGGTCTTCAGCGGCCGCGCCCGGGTGGAAGACGAAGGCCTGCACATCGCCGTAGCGCTCGAAGAGGAGGCGGTCGATTTTGTCAGCGACCTGTTCCACTGCACCCTGGCATTCGACTCCCTGGGACTGCTCCCGGTCGCGGTAGGCCTTCCGCACGGCGATCGTGCTGGTAATGACAAGGGGGGCCAGTGCGATGAGGAGTCCGCTGATGACGATTTTTGCTCCGATGCTTTTGACTCCGTAAGAGGGGTGGCTGGACATAACCTTCCAACGCAGCACGAAAAGTGCCATCCGAGCGGCTGGGTCCGGGCAGGGCAGGGATTTCAGCGGGTGCGGGCGACCGGTCGCTGGGGCGGAGTGGGGTGTGGCCGTATAGTGCTTTCCTCGCGGCCCGCCGGGCGGTTTGCTAGGCGTTATGGATTGGACCCTCTGGAAGCCGACCGAACTCGCCAACCTTTGCTTCATCATCAAGGAGGGGCGGGTCCTGCTGATCCTGAAAAAACGGGGTCTCGGAGCCGGCAAAATCAACGCCCCCGGCGGGAAGCTGGAACCCGGGGAAACGGCGATGCAGGCAGCGGTCAGGGAGACGCGTGAGGAGGTCGGCGTCACCCCGCTGCATCTGGAGGAGCGCGGTTACCTGCGGTTTCAGTTTACGGACGGGTATGCGCTGGGCTGCTGGGTGTTTGTGGCGCGCGATTTGGAAGGCGAACCTGTTTCGACCGAAGAGGCCGACCCCATGTGGGTGGCCCTTGACGCGGTTCCCTATGAACGGATGTGGGCGGACGACCGGGAATGGCTGCCAGCCGTCCTCGAGGGGGGAAGCTTCACCGGTTCGTTTGTGTTCGACGGTGAGAAGATGCTGTACAAGGACGTCCGGTTCCACGGGGCCATTCCCCCCGAACCGCCGCGCTCGGCGCTGGTGGCGGGGTGTGGGTTTGTCGGGTTGGCAACGGCCCGCCTGCTGCACGGGGCCGGGTGGCGGGTGACCGGGTGCACCCACTCCGCGGATTCGGCGGCTTGTCTTTCCGGGGAACCGTTTCCGGTGGTGGCCTGCGACATCAGCGATCCGGCGGCCGTCGAGACCGCGCTGGGCGCCGCACATGGCCTGGACCTGGTGCTGCACTGCGCCAGTTCGGGAAAGGGCGGGGCGGACGCCTATCGCCAGGTGTACCTGAGGGGGGTTCAGGTTTTGGGCGGAGTGCTCGCACCCCGGCAGTTGCTCTACACCAGCAGCACTTCGGTCTATGCCCAGGTTGAAGGCGGTTGGGTCACCGAGGAAAGCCCCGCGGAACCGCCCCGGGAGACGGGCCGGATCCTGCGCGAAACTGAGGATTGGGTGCTGGCGCAGGGGGGAACGGTCGCTCGTCTGGCGGGAATTTACGGACCCGGGCGTTCGGTGTTGTTGCGCAAGTTTTTCACGGGCGATGCCGTGATCGAGGGGGACGGGCGCCGGTGGATCAACCAGATCCACCGGGATGATGCCGCCTCGGGGCTCGTGCTGCTGGCGGGATTGCGCGTGCCCGGGGTCTTCAACCTTGGAGACAGCCGTCCGATAGAGCAAAGGGCGCTCTACGAGGGGTTGGCGCGGCGCTACTCGATGCCCCTGCCGCCCGAGGGGCCGGTCAACACGGAGCGTAAACGAGGTTGGACCCACAAACAGGTGAGTAACTCCCGGCTCCGCGAGCTTGGTTGGAATTTGCGCTATCCTGACTTTTTCACCGCGCTGGAAAACGACCCGGATCTTGTGCCCACTGCCCGGGCACAGGCCGTGGATTCTTCCTCACCCCCGGACGCGGCGGATTGAATCCGAAAATGGATTCACGGAGAGGCGTAGGGGCGTTTTCGTCCGGGAGCGCAAACGAAGCACGGGAGGCTCGTCCGTCTGACGGGTTGCGGACTCGAACACTGCGGCCCGGAAAAATCCCAGGCAACCGTCGCGTTGACTGGTCAACCTGCCGTCCCGAATCCGGTCTCTGTCCCGAATCGCAACGCTGGTGCCCGGTGTTCTTTTTTAACCGCCATCCTCGAGCGGGTTTTGAGGACAGATTTTCAATGGGCTGACCTCCGCCACCCACGCTTCAACCGGTTGGTCCGCGCCGATGTGCTCGGTCCAAATCCTCTCAAACCGCTCCTGACTGACCTGCCCGTACCAGATTCCATCGGGATACACGGCGAGCCAGGGGCCTCCGGTGCAAATCCGGAAACAGGCCGCCTTGGTCCGCATCACCTCCAACCCGCTTTCCCGGACCCGCTCCTTGACGCGCTCCCAGAGTCGCTCGCCCTCGGGGGCGCTGCAACATTCCGGTCCGATGCACAGAAACAAATGGCGCCGGGCTTTTGCAATGCCCGCCCTTTGCAAGCCGATGCGGACCTTTTCGCAATCTTCGGAATTCACCTCGGAATGTTCACAGGAAGCGCGGACCGCGCTCAACAGCGAAAACGCGGCGCTGCTCACTCGGGTTGACGAAGCACACGGTCCAGAAATGCGAAGGCGCGCCGGCGCGCGCCTTCGGGGAAAGAGTGCTCCGCTTCGGGGTACACCGCCTCAAGGTTCGCCGCCTTCCCAAAAAGGTTGTAAATGGGCAGGGCACTGGCGACGACTTCCCTGGCGCCGGCCACAGCAAAATCTGAATCCCCGGTGGGGGAGGAGGTAAAGAGCGCGCGGGGTGCAATCGACGCAACCAACTCGTGGAAGTCGAAGGGCAGCCGGTTTGGATCGTTGTTGAACTCTCTGGAGATGAGCGGCATGTACTTCGGGCCGGTCCAGCTCTGCAAATCATCCCTTCGCATGGATGAAAATCCGGCGCTGGAGACAACCGCTTTCAACCGCTCGTCAAAGACGGCGGTGAAGATTGCGTTGTGGCCACCGAGGGAGTGGCCGATGCAACCGATCCGGCCGGCGTCAACTTCCGGAAGGCCCTCCAGCAGATCCACCGCACGGATGTTGTCCCAAACGGCTTTCATCGTGCCGCTCGCGTACCCGTGGCCGGGATCAAAATCGTAGGCATATTCACCAAAACCCGGGTAGTCCGGAGCGAGTGTCACGTAGCCGCGCTCCGCCAGCTCCAGGGCATACTTGAGGCTGTCCGCTCCGAGGATGCCCGCGGGCTCCTCCTTGCCTGCCGCGGTGGTTTGATGAAGGCAAAGGACAGCAGGATGCCGCCGGAATGGGCCGGATGGTTGCGGCAAAAAAAGGTAGGCATTGACCCGGCTGCCGGGGTCGGATTGGAAGCTCAGTTTGCGGCGTGTGACGGAGCCGATGGATTTCTCCTCAAGCACCTTGACGTCCAACGGCACGCGCCTCAGGGGGCTGGGCAGGGCGCCGGCGACCCTTTGGAAGTGGCGGAGGATGTGATCGCGGCGGTGCAGCCAGTGCTCTGCGGTGTGCACCGGGCGCCGCTCACCCGTGCCGGTGAGGAAGAAGCTCAAGTCGTCGTGTGCCGCGTATTCCGGCGGTTGCCCGGACGGAATGAAACGGCCGACTGGAAAACCCTGCGCGTAGTCGATCTCGAAGGATCCGCCGGAGGTCCCGTAGCGGAGGGTCTCGCGCCGCTCAAAGTCGCCGGGACCGTACCGATCACGGGCCCGGTCCGAAGTCGGGGTGAGGTAGGGTTCGGCGACCGTCAAGACGATCTGGGTTCGATCACCGAGGGCGTGTCCCGAGCTGGTGAAGACCTTGCCGTCCAGATCCGGTTTTCTGATCCACCGGGGCTCAACCGAGAGCCCGCGACGCTTCATCCACTCGACCATTTCAACAGCATCCGCAAACGGGCAGGTCGCGTCGTCGACTCCATGCACGGTAACAATGTGCGCTTGCTGGCCCAGCGCCTTCATCGTCGCAAGGTGATCGGGATTTCCGATAAACCGCAGTTCCTGATGGTCAGGGGAGAGGTGGGAGGGGCTGGCGGGGTCCCGGTGGTATCTGGCATTGAGGGCGCTGCCCCCCGGCAGGTTGAAGGCGATGTCGTCCGAGAGTTTTTTCATCCCGCACATGTCGACGACGCACGCAAAGGTTTTGGGGGCAAGTTTGTTGCACATCAGTGTGACATTTCCGCCGCCGGATCCCCCCGTGGCAAAGGTGCGTCCTCTGGCAAACTTGATCCCGTGTGAGTCCAGAGACTCTTGTGTCCACCACAGCGCGCGCAGGGCGTCCAAGGCCTGAAGGTACCCGAAATCGTAGGGTTCGGGGCCCTCGATGGAATCCTTTGGCCCGCTCTGCAGGTAGTTGACGCAGAGCGCGACGACGTTGAGGTTTTCGGCGAGGACGGCGGGGTTGGCGGTTCCGACGCAGTCGGTTCCGCCCCAGTTGTGGAGGGTCAACATCGTTCCGGTGCGCGGGTTGACGTTGGAGAGGCGGCCGCCGGGAAAATGTACCAGCACCCGCACGCTTCGCGGGCCCGGGCGCAGGGGCCACTCCTGGGCGGGGATTTCGACGGAAGCGTTTTGCGCGGGCAGATCCGGCCACTGATCCGCCGGAAGCGCGGCATGCGCCACCGACAGGAGGATCCCTAACCGGATCGCTGCAAGGTTGATGAAGCGGTGGGCTGGCATGTCTTCTCCTTTCTTTTCTCACTCCGGGCTCATTGACGACGAGAACCTTGCGTATCTCTTGTAAAATAATACGTTCCCCCCCAATGGGGCTCCCCTGCACTCGCTCCGGTGTGGGAGTCG
>JBILKV010000204.1:0-7672 GCA_044376515.1 Chthoniobacteraceae bacterium
GAGGCACTGGAGGCCTTGAGGGGTGCGGTGGAGACACGGCCTTACTCGGACGAGAGCCTGACGCTGGCGGGATCCGTCCTGCGTGATATGGGGAGGCAGGAGGAGGCGCTCGAGTTTCATGGAGCCGCAGTGAGGCTGTGTCCAAGCTCGAGTGTGGCACTGTACAACCTCGGCAATACGCTTTTTGCGGGAGGGGAGTTTTCGGGAGCGGTTGACGCCTACAAAAAAGCTGCCGAACTGCGCGGGGATTGGCCTGAATTGCTCCACAACCTCGCGGTGGCAATGGTCCAGCTTGGCAGGCATGCGGAGGCCATTCCTCATCTGTTTGCCCTGTGCAGGCTGAGACCGGATTCTGAGCCCGATATTGCCCGACTTGCTATCGCATTGCGCGAGGCCAACCGGCCCGGCGAGGCGCTTGAATTGACTGAATGGCTCGTGGGCCGTGTGCCTAAGGAGCCGAAGTACCGGATGCTCAGGGGGGCCTGTCTCGTCCGTGTGGGCCGTGCCGAGGAGGCCGTTCGCGAGTACAGGAGGGCGATCGCGCTCAATCCCTCCGACATCGAGGGCTACAACTCGATGATTTATGCCGCAAACTATCTTCCCTACGAGCAACCGGAGGAGTTGTTCTCCCTCTACAGGATGTTCAGTAACTTGGTGGAACCTGCCGGGCCTTCCGGAGCGGCGTACACCGGAGCCGTTGAGCCGTTTCCAAGAAGGATGCGCATCGGATACGTTTCCGGAGATTTTTGCCACCACCCGGTCACGACATTCATTGAACCGGTGCTGGAGAAACATGACCGGGGAGAATTCGACATTTTTTGTTACTACAACAATGTCCGGATGGACGCCTTCACGCGAAAACTCCAAGCGCTTCCCGTCCACTGGCGGCAGGTCAACGGTCTCTCCGACTCGGAATTTTGCGAACTCGTGAGCAGGGACAGGATTGATGTATTGGTGGACCTGTCCGGGCACACGACGCGAAACCGACTCACTGCATTTGCCAAAAAGCCTGCGCCAGTTCAGGTCACAATGGTCGGTTGCATGCAGACGACCGGATTGCGCGCGATGGACTACCGGATCACGGACGAATGGTTGGATCCCGTGGGAATGACCGAGGCGTTACATACGGAAGTTCTTGTGAGGATGCAGTCCGGGGCGGTTTGCTTTCGACCTCATCCCTCCGCACCTGTGGTCGCCCCGCTTCCCTGCCTGAGCGGAAGTCCTTTCACCTTCGGCTCTTTCAACAACCTGGCGAAGGTCTCCGGCCCCGTGTTCGATTTGTGGGCTCGTGTGCTCGCGGCAGTGCCGGGTGCACGAATGCAGGTTGTAGCGGATTCAGACGGTTTCTTCCTCAAGGAGATGCAGCGCAGGGGGATTGCCAGCGAAAGGTTCGTGATACTCCGGCGGATGGCTGAGGATAAGTACCTCCACTCGCACGCATCGGTGGACCTGATCCTTGACACCTTTCCTTTCAACGGCCTCACCGTCACGGCCAATGCACTTTGGATGGGGGTTCCTTGTGTCACCCTCGCCGGGAACACCTCCGCGAGTCGGGCGGGGACCGCGTTGCTAAGCCGGCTTGGACTCGGGGACTTTGCGGCCTCCAACGAGGAGGAGTTTCTGCGGATTGCCGTCTCTCACGCGCTGCACCCCGGAGTGCTTTCCCAAGTGCGGGCATCCCTACGCGGGAAAATGGAAACAGTGTGGGCGGACGCGTTTGCTTACACTCGTGAACTTGAATCCCACTTTCGGCACATGTGGTTTCTGCGCACCGGGGAGGTGCCTGTTGCCGGGGCGGTTGAGCAACCCCATCACACCCCGATTGCGGAAAACTTGCGACCGTTGGACCCTGTTCCGACCGTCCTCGATTATGATTTGGAGTCGTCAGAGGGAGGGCCGGACGGCGAAAGCCTTTCTCACGGGGGCGAGAGGTCGGCTTTTACTGAATTAGAAAGGGAAGTGCGGATACTGGCCGAGTCCGAGTCTCCCGGAAATGAAATGTCGGCAACTTGGGAGCGCGTGCGTGACCTTCCAGAGGTCGGAGCTGTGATTGAGTCCTTTCAAGCGGGGGGTGTGGAGGATGGTAAGTTGTGGCGGCAAACTGCCATCTGGGGCGGACTGTTGCATTTGGCTGGGCGGGCGGAAGCGGCAAAGCGGTGTTTCGAGTTTGCGATGCAAGGCGCCTCTTCCGCGGGCGACTGGTCTTGGATTGGGCGGATCTCACTGAGCTTGGGGTTGGCTGAGGATGCCTTGGAGTCGTTCAGGAAATCCTCGGAGCAGCCGGGGGTGACGGCCCGGGAATGTTTGGCACTGGGGTGTTTGTTGGCCTCCATGAACCGCGAGGAGGAGGCTGAGCCGGTGCTACGGCGGGTGATCGGGCTCAGTCCCTCAATTTGGGAAGCTTATTTCACGCTCGCAAACTGCCTCTACCACCGGGGGAGATTCAGGGAAGCGCTCCGGACTGCTCAACCCTTGGTGCGTTTTGCCGATGAACCCAAACTCCTGCTGAATTTATCCACCTACCATGAGAAATGTGGCGAGATTGTTGAGGCGATAGAGTGTTTGCAGAGGGTGCTGGAGAAGGAGCCCGAAAGTGCAGCCGCCCACCTGAATTTGGGCAACTGTTTCGTTTATCTGGGAATGTTGGATGCCGCGATGGCCTCCTACGGAAAGGGGTTGTCAATTGTTCCGGACAGCCATCCTCTCTTTGGCAACCTGCTCCACATGCTGACCTACGTGCCCGACCTGGACCAAGGCCTCGTGTTCGCGAAGCACCGTGAGTTCGCAAAGAGGTTCGAAGCCCCACTGTTGCCTCATCAGCCCCATTCAAACACCCGCGACCCTGAGCGCCGTTTGAGAATTGCCTACGTCTCTCCGGACCTGCGCGGGCACTCTGTCTCCTATTTCGTCGAGCCGATGTTGCAGCACCATGACCGCTCCAAATTCGAGGTCGTCGGGGTGCCTTCCTACACCTGGCGGGATGATGTGACCGAAAGGCTCCGGTCCCACTGTGATGAGTGGATTGACGGCGGCTCGATGTCGGATGCGGAACTGGCTGAAACGCTGCGTGCGGCGCGCATCGACATCGTTGTGGATTTGATCTGCCACTCCAACGGGTCGAGGGTTTTGATGCTGGCACGGAAGCCTGCACCGATTCAGGTCACCATGATTGGAATGCAGCAGACTACCGGACTGGATTCCGTCGATTACCGGGTCACTGATGGGGTGATGGATCCTCCCGGGATGACCGAGCAGTTCCACTCGGAAAAACTTGTGAGGCTTCCGGTCGCTTTCGCTTTCAAACCGCCCAGCTTTGCACCCCCAGTCATGCCATTGCCTGCGATCCGCAATGGCTACGTCACCTTCGGTTCTCTGAACAATTTTGCCAAGGCCCATGACGGAGTGCGGAACGCCTGGATTCGAGTGTTGAAGGCTGTTCCCAACAGCCGTTTTGTCTGTGTCCTACCCCGTGGCACTGGGTTTGAGGCGGCCCTTGCCGAAGCGGGGATCGATGCGGGCCGGGTGACGTTCTCCCCGCGACTTCACACTGTCGGCTACCTCGAGCTTCATCACCAGATGGACTTCATCTTGGACACTTTCCCCTTTGCCGGACTCACGGTGTCGGCCATCGCCGCATGGATGGGAGTGCCGACGCTGACTATCGCTGGAAACACCTCGTCAGCCCGTGCGGGCGCCTCCCTTCAGCATTCCCTGGGACTCGATGAGTTTATCGCGAAGGATCCGGAGGATTTTGTCGAGAGAGCCGTGAAACTTGCCTCCAACTTCGAACGATTGGCCGAAATCCGGTCCTCCATGCGAGACCGCATGGCGGTGCAATTTACGGATGCCCCAGCCTACATGCGGTCTTTTGAGGCCGCGATGCGCGAGGCCTGGCGGGAATGGTGCGCCCGGAATCCTGACCAACCGGCGGAAGGCTGATCTGCCTCGGAGCTCGTCGGCGTAACCGACGGCCAAACTTCACCCGGTTGGCGGCCCTCAGCGGGCGCTGAGCCGAATCAGCAACAGGCGACCGGCGCGTCTCTGGCGCAGAGAGGGTTGCCGTGTGGGGATGATCCAAACGGAGGGGGGAGGGCGATGTCGGTCAAACAGGTGCTTTTCAGGGCGGAGGCGAGGGACAAGGTGCTGCGGGGAGCCGCGGCGCTGGCGGATGCGGTTCGGGTTACACTCGGCCCGAAATCCAAGTGCGTGTTGATCGGCAGCAAGTGGGGAAGCCCCGTCGTCTGCAACGACGGGGTCACGATCGCCAAGGCGTTCGAGCTGAGAGACACCACCGAGCAACTCGGCGCCCAGATGATGCGGCAGGCGGCCGAGAAAACCAGTGACGCCGTCGGCGATGGCACCACCACTGCAACTCTTCTGGCGCACGCCATTTTTTCCGACGGAGTGAGGAATGTGACCGCCGGGGCCAGCGCCGTGGACCTCAAGCGGGGACTCGAGCGCGGGATGCGCGTTGCATTGGAAAGCCTCCGCGCGATTTCGCGGCGGATCGAAAGCAGGACGGAAAAGGCGCAGGTGGCGTCCATTTCGGCGCACAATGATGCGGTCATGGGAGACCTCGTGGCGGAGGCGATGGAAAAGGTGGGCGGCGAAGGCGCCATCACTGTCGAGGAATCGCGGGGCACGGAAACCACACTCGAGGTGGTCGAAGGGATGCAGTTCGAGCACGGATATTTGTCGCCCTACTTTGTATCGGATTCCGAAAAAATGGAGGTCCTGCTCGAGGATGCGTTCATTTTGTTGAGCGACCAAAAAGTCACGCGTCTGGCGGAGTTGCTTCCCCTTTTGGAGCAGATTGCCAAGGAGGGAAAGCCGTTGTTATTGGTGGCCGAGGACGTCGAGGGGGAGGCGCTTGCAACGCTGGTGGTCAACAAGTTGCGCGGCGTATTGCAGTGTGCGGCGGTGAAGGCGCCCGGCTTCGGGGAGCGGCGGAAGGCCGTGCTTCAGGATCTGGCGGTTCTCACCGGGGGGAAGGTGGTTTCCGAGGAACTCGGGATTAAATTTGAAAAGACCTCCATCGCCGACCTTGGCAGGGCAAAGCGAGTGGTCATCAATAAGGACACCACCACCCTCGTCGGAGGTGAGGGTGCGTCCACGGCCATTGCGGCCAGATGCAACGAATTGCGTCGTGGCATTGAGGAAACCACGTCCAGCTTTGACAAGGAGAAGCTCCGCGAACGGTTGGCAAAACTCTCTGGCGGGGTCGCTGTGATCCGGGTGGGCGCTCCGTCCGAGGTGGAGTTGAAAAACCGAAAAGAAGCCTTCGACGACGCCATCAGCGCCACGAAGGCAGCCATGGCCGAGGGAATCGTGCCGGGCGGCGGACTGTCCCTCCTGCGTGCAATCGATGCGGTCGCCGCTGAGGCGCAAAAGTGCGAAGGCGACGAACACACTGGTCTGCTTATTCTGCAGCGCGCATTGGAAGCGCCCTCCCGACAGATCGCGGAGAATTCCTCCAGGGACGCGGGGGTGGTCGTCGCAAGGATGCGAGAGGGGACCGGCAACTACGGTTTTGACGCGGCCAAGGGGGAGTACGTGGACCTGCTCAAGGCTGGGATCATCGACCCGACCAAGGTGGTGCGTATCGCCTTGGAGAACGCCGTTTCGATTGCGGGCGTTTTGCTGTTGATGGAAGCGACTCTGACTGAGGTGCCTGATTCCGAGGAACGGGCCGAGCGCGACCACAGGACCTTGGGTGGGGAGTAACCCCGGCGTGCACCGGTTCCAAAGACCGTGTGCGGTTCCTTTTACCGGTCACCGCAGCGCGGTTGGATCAGAACGCCGAGGCATCTGAGAAAAAAGTCCGTGGGTGAAGCTACCAGGGCGACCTCTAACGTTTCCGTAAACCGAAGGAGCGGAACTTTCTGTTCCCCTCTGCGACTTCACGTAAAATTCGGGTGCGGAAATGGTTTGGGCGGAGGCCTCATTGGACACCCGTCTGGCGGGTTCGCCGGGAGGTTGATGGGGCCGTCCGTCCGAGCGGGTAGCCGGCAAATCACTGCAGCAGGGCTTCCAATGCGCGACCGTAGCGGACGTACGAATCAAAACGCTCCTCCGGGGTCGATTGCGAACCACCCAGATGCACGATGCTCGCAACGTGGGGTTCGATGGTGACCCCCGCGTCGTAACCGGTGGCGATCAGGTCGGCCAGGATCTCGCCCACGCTCGCATCTCCTTGGCCGGGATAGGTGAACACGTCGCTTTTGCCTCCGGCCGGGTTGCGCTTGGCGTCCTTCACGTGGACGTAGCGGATGAAGGGGCGCACCGCCCGATAGAAGGGCCATGGCTCCAGTCCATAAGCGACCGTGTTGCCGATGTCGAACAGCGCGGCCACTGCGGGATGATTGACGCGCTCGAGAAATTCCACCGCGTTCTCCGGGCTCAGGCCGCCCCAGCCCTCACAATTTTCGTGCAGCAGCAGGATCCCGGCATCCGCGGCGATTGGGGCCATAATCCTGTACCGGCGCACCGCTTCGTCGCGCCATGCGTCGAGGGAGGCGTCCCCGCGCACCCAGCTCATCGTCCGCACGATGCGGGCACCCGTCCGTTGCATGCGTCTGCAGAGGGTCGCCAAATCATTGAGGTCCACCTGAAAATCGCCCGCGATGGGGCGGCTCCAGTTGCCGATGGCGGAGGCGAAGCCGCTGACCTCGATTCCCGCTGCACCCAGCAAGTCCGCCGCCCGTTCGAAGTCGGCTTCAGGGAGCGCCTCGGACCCCGCCTGTTTGCCGCCGATCAGACGCAGTTCAATCCGGTTCCAGCCGAGGGCGCGGTGCGCGGCAATCTGGCCTTCAATGTGGTCGGCTGCTTCGTCAGCAAGGCCTGAAAGGGGGAGCTTGTGCGACGGGGTGGGGGTGGTTTGCATGGGAAAGGGCTACGGGGATTGTATGCGGGAAACGCGGTGCGTTGGACTTTCGGGTCACTTCGCGACGAGCAGGCTGTGGCCGGTCATTTCGGAGGGTTTTTCCAAGCCCAACAGGTGCAGAAGGGTGGGGGCGACGTCGGCGAGGATGCCGTTTTTGCAGGTGAATTCGGCCGCGTCCGCCGCCGCGTAGAGGAAATGGACGAGATTGGTGGTGTGTGCCGTGTGGGGGGACCCGTCGGGGTTGCGCATTTGTTCGCAGTTGCCGTGGTCGGCGGTGATGAGCAGGCGTCCGCCCAGCGAGAGGGTCTTCTCCACAACAGCCTGTACACAGGCGTCGATGGTTTCGACCGCTTTGATTCCCGCTTCCAACACGCCGGTGTGGCCCACCATATCGGGGTTGGCGAAGTTGAGGATCACCAGATCGTGTTGGCCGAGCCGGCTCACCACCTCCCGGGTCACTTCGGGGGCGCTCATCTGGGGTTTGAGGTCGTAGGTGGCCACATCCTGCGGAGAAGGCACGATCACCCGTTCCTCGCCCGGGAACGCATCTTTCACCCCGCCGTTGAAGAAGTAGGTGACGTGCGGATATTTCTCGGTTTCAGCGATTCGCAGCTGGGTCAGACCGGCCCTGCTCACCACTTCCCCGAGAATATTCGAGAGGCTTTGCGGCGGGAAAACCACCGGAACCCCGTAGGCGCTGTTGTACTCCGTGAGGGTGACGTACTGCAGTTGAGGGGTGATCTCCCGGTCGAACCCGTCGAAGCCCGGGTCCAGAATGGCCTGGGAGAG
>JBILKV010000388.1:0-7668 GCA_044376515.1 Chthoniobacteraceae bacterium
GCGGGGCATCACTGCGTGGTGCGCACCACCGACGGCCAACTGTTCGCCTGGGGTGCCAACGACGTGGGGCAGCTGGGCGACAACTCCAAAAACCAGCGCAACGCCCCCGTGGCGGTGAACATGACCGGCGCGCTCGCGGGCAAGACCATCGTGGCCGTTCGCGCCGCGCGGCAGTGGGGACCGAGCATTGCGCCGTACCCCAGCCACACCGTGGCGCTCGCTTCCGATGGGAGACTTTACGCCTGGGGTGACAACAGCCTCGGCCAGTTGGGCGACGGCTCCACGGTCTCCTCGCTGGTACCGACGCCCGTTGACATGACGGGTGCCCTGGCGGGGAGGACTGTCGTCAAGCTCTTCTCCTCCGACAGCGGCACCATGGTGCTCACCTCGGACAACCGTATTTTTGCCTGGGGCGGAAACACCTACGGCCAGTTGGGAACCGGAACGACCGGTAACGTCCGGAGTCCCGCGGTGGTGGACCTCACCCCGCTCGGAGGAAAAACGGTGGCCGACATCGCGTGCGGGACTGCCAACTACCTGTTGCGGACCACAGACAACGCCTACTGGGCCCTCGGCTACAATTACTACGGCCAGTTGAGCACAGGCTTTTACGACAATTGCAGCGTACTGACTCCCGTGGAACTGCCTTCTGGAGAAATTTTTGTGTCCTCGTCGTTGGCGCGTTATTCCGGGGCGTTTTTGACCGACGCCGGTGAGGTTTACACCCTCGGCGAATATACCGCCGGGCAGCTCGGATGGGGTCTGTCCTCGCCGGTGCCGTGGACGGACGCGACCCCCGTGGCGGTGGACAAGAGCTTTTTCGGCGGCAGCAATCTGGCACAGATCACCGGCGGCCGGTCGCATGCAATCGGGTTGACCACTGAAGGGGAGGTGTACTCCTGGGGGAGCAGCAACCTTTACGGCCAACTGGGACGCGGCGATTTCGTGCCCTCCAACACGCCCGCCAGCATATCCGACAAGGGGGCGCTTGCGGGCAGGAAGATCGTGGCGATCGCCTCGGGCTTCTGGCACAACATCGCGCTCACAAGCGAAGGCCAGCTCGTCACGTGGGGGGAGGGCGGCTCAGGCCAGCTGGGCAACGGCTCGACGAGCCCCTCCAACCTGCCGGTTGCGGTGGTGGGCACGCCCGCGATGGTGGGCAAACGTTTCTGTTCGGTGGCGGCCGCCGGGGCCTTGTCCCTGGCCCTCACCACCGACGGCAAGGTTTTTGTGTGGGGCAAGGGAGGCTCCGGCGGCATGGGCAACGGTTCGACGGCAAGCTCCTCGGTGCCGATTTTGTTGAGTGCCCTCGAGACGCAGACGGTCACCACCATCGCCGCCAACTGCACCATTGGATCTGACGAATCAGCCTATGCGATTACCTCCCTCGGAGAGATTTACAGCTGGGGCTTCAACAGCGTGGGGCAGTTGGGCAACAGCTCCACTGTGGTTCAGTTCAACACGCCTGTCCTCGTGGGCGGCATCTTCGCCTCCAAGCGCGCCACCGCGATCCTCACCGGCAACAGCTCCGTATTCGCCACCTCCGAGGACGGACAACTCTACGGCTGGGGAAACAACACCCAAGGCCAACTCGCCAACGGGTCCGCGGTCAACGCGCTCACGCCAACCCAGGTGCTGGGGTTTTCCAACAAGGTCATCCAGTCCTTTGTCCCGGGCGGCAACGCCGGCGTTGCCCTCACCGCGGACGGCCTCCTGTATGCTTGGGGCAATAACGCGATGGGGATGGTTGGGGACGGTACCTTCACCAACCGGAGCACGCCGGTGTTGATTTCCTCCTCGGGCGCGCTCGCCGGTCGCCGGATCTCAGGCCTTGGTTTTGCCGGGCCCTCAACCACCTCCGCAAGCGTGGGAACCACCGGTTCTCAGGGAACGTTCTACGCGCTGGACTCCGCGCGGGTCGCTTTCACCGCCCATCCCCAGTCCGCAGCGGTTCCAGAGGGTTCCCCGCTGACGCTCAACGGCGGAGTGCATGCGCCCGGCGTTTCGGTGCGCTTCCAGTGGAAGAAGCAAACTCCGGTCAACGGCGTGCCCGTTTGGGTGTCCATCCCCGGGGAGGAATCCACGCAGTATGCCATCCCGTCGGTGACGGCGTTGAGCGCGGGCAGTTTCGCGTTGGAGGTGGTCACCCCGGCCGGTGCCGTGCTCAGCGCCCCGGCGGTGGTGGACTTGCTGACCGCCGCGCCCGCCTTCGATCTCACCGCCACCGTCGCACCGGTCAACATCAACGTGGGAGAGACGCTTTCGCTGGGCTTTCCGCTGAGTGCGGGGACCACCCCGATGACCTACCAGTGGCGCAAGGACGGGGTGCCCGTTTCGGGGGCCACCCAGGCGAACTATACGCTCAACGCCGCCGCGGCCAACGCCTCCGGTCGGTATACCCTCACCGCAACCAACGGCCTGGGCAGCGCCACCAGCGCCGCCATCCAAGTGCAGGTTGGCCCGGTCGACACCGGCACGGTCGGCTCGGGAAGTTTGATTGCCTGGGGAAACAATCTCAACGGCATGGTCGGCGACGGCAACGGCCTCGGAAAGCCGCGCTTCGTTCCCGTCGGCAAGACGGGCCTGCTCGCCGGCAAGACGGTCACGTCCCTCGCAACCGGACAAAACCACTCCCTGGCGCTCACTTCCGACGGGAAAGTTTACGCCTGGGGTTATGGACTGTACGGCGCACTGGGAAACAACACCGGTCCGACGGTGCAGGCCACGCCGGTTGAAGTGCTTTCCACCGGCACGCTTGCCGGCAAGACGGTGGCCGCCATTGCCGCAGGGAACAACCATTCGCTTGCCCTTTCCAGTGACGGCAAGGTTTTTGCCTGGGGGCTGGGGTCGTCCGGGCAGCTCGGGAATAACAGTATCACCGCCTACAACCTCACGCCGGTGGCGGTGAACATGACCGGAGTGTTGGCGGGAAAGACTGTCGTTCAGATTGCCACCCACGCCGACCATAACGTCGCCCTCACCTCCGATGGCCGGGTCTTCGCCTGGGGCATCAACGGGTCGGGCCAGTTGGGAGACAATTCCACCACCTCGCGTACCGTTCCGGTGGCGGTCGACATGACCGGGGTGCTCTCCGGGAAGACGGTGAGCGCCGTGGCGTGCGGCGCCGCCTTTACCCTGATGCTCACCAGTGATGGACGGCTCTTCGCTTGCGGCATCGGGACTAGCGGCCAGCTCGGGAATGGGGCGTCGGTGAATTCTCTGGTGCCGGTGGCGGTGAGAATGAACGGCGCGTTGAACGGCAAAACGGTCGCAAAGATTGCGGCAGGAGCCAGCAGTGCGTTTGCTCAAACCACCGACGGCCAGCTTTTTGGATGGGGCATGAACACCAGCGGCCAACTTGGCGACGGCACGCTCAACAACGCCTCAGAGCCTGTGGCTATCGGACAGAACGGGGCGTTGGCGGGCAAAACGATCTCCGAGACTGCCGTCTTCTCCGCCGCTGCAATGGTGCTCACCACCGATGGCAGTCTGGTGGGTTGGGGCACCCAGAATTTCGGTCAGCTCGCCACGGGCGATTTCGCACCTGCTTACGTTCCGGCGGCACTCAACCCGCCGGAGGGCCAGACCATGTCGAAAATCTACGGTGGAAACGCCACACACGCCCTGCTGCTGACCGCCTCGGGCGAGGCCTACGCGAGCGGCTCCAACGGCAACGGCCAACTCGGGGACGGCACCCTCCCCTACAACTACACTCCCGCGTTCCTTCCCGCGGCGGCCTTTGGCGGAAAATCCCTCAGTGCGGTCAGCGGCGGTTTATCCCACACGATGGCGCTCACCACGGATGGGGCGCTCTACGCATGGGGGTTTCACAACAACTTTCAGGTCGGCACCGGCATCACCTACATTCCCAATCTCGTGGGCGGTTCGAGCGCCGTGTACCCGTCGCTCAACATTCCGCAGTTGATACCAACGGGGTACTCATTGGGTGCGGTTTCGGCCGGCAACAATCACTCGCTTGGGGTGACTTCGGACGGGCGCTTGATGAGCTGGGGACTGGGCTCCAGTGGGCAGCTGGGTTCGGGCACCATCAATTCAGCTTCCACCCCGGCCCTCGTTCCCACCATCGCGGCCACCGCCGGCAAGGTGTTCGTTTCCGTGGCAGGCATGGGCGACAGCTCTCTGGCGCTGACCTCCGACGGCCGGGTGTTCGCTTGGGGAGCGGGGGCTTCCGGCCAGCTCGGGACGGGCACCCTGAGCGCCTCCTCCACGCCCCTGTTGGTGGGGGGCACGGGGACGTTCGCGAACAGGACCGTGGTGGCTATTGCGGCGGCGGCCGGCGGAGCGAGCGGCTATGCGGTCACCCTCGACGGGAAACTGTTCTCCTGGGGCGCGAACGCAAGCGGGCAGCTCGGGATCGGTTCCTTAACCGTCGCGACACTTCCCACGCAGGTCTCGCTCCTCGGCACAGTTGGGGGGACCACCGCCCCGGTGGACGTGGCGGCAATCGCCGTGGGGAGTTCCCACGTGCTTGCCCTCGCCTCCAACGGCCAGCTGTTCGCCTGGGGCCTGAACTCCAACGGCCAGCTCGGGAATGGCGGCACCACCGCGGCCAACTCACCGGTGCCCGTGTTCATGGGAGCCATGGCGGGCAAGACGATCATCGCCATTGCTGCGGGAGGCAATACCTCCATGGCGCTCACCTCCGACGGCTGCGTTTACACCTGGGGGGACAACACAGGCGGAGGCCTCGGAGACGGGACCAACGTATCGCAGCGGAATGCGCCCGTCCAAGTGTCTGTCCCCGGCGGGGTCGCGGGCATGATCAATGAGGTGGGGTTCGCTTACGGAGCAGCCTTTGCGTGGTCCGGGGCCAAACCGGCCTTCATGGTCCATCCGCAGTCGGTGGCGGCGCCGGAGGGCAGCGCAGTGAGCCTTTCGTGCATGCTCAATCTCATGGGCGTGCCGGCCTCCTACCAGTGGAAGAAGCGCATCGTGGTCAACGGCCAGACCACCGATGTGCCGGTCGCGGGCGCCACCGGGCCGGTGCATGCCATCGCCTCGCTGGACTCAAGCTTGGAAGGTTTTTATGTGCTCGAGGCGATCACCCCCATCGGGGTGGCGGTGTCGCAGCCCGCGCAGGTCGGGATTCTCTCCACCGCGCCGGCTTTTGACCTCACCGAGACACCGGCTCCGGTGCACCTTGCCGTGGGCGATTCGCTCTCGTTGAGCTTCACCCCCTCCGGAGGCTCGGGCCCCTTCAGCTACCAGTGGCGCAAGGACGGCGTCGCTCTGGCGGGTGCGACCCAGGCGGTGTACGCCCTGAGTGCCGCACCTGCGAGCGCTTCGGGCCGTTACACCCTCACCGTCACCAACGGCCTTGGGAGCGCGACCAGTGTCGCGGTGGACGTGCAGGTCGGGCCCGTGGGTGCGGTCACCGGCGGCAGCCTGCTGGCCTGGGGCTCAAACCTCAACGGTCAGGTCGGGGATGGCACCGGCATCGGACGGTCCACCTTTGTGCCGGTGGACAAGACGGGAGTGCTCGCGGGCAAGACGGTGCTTCAGGTGGCCGCCGGTGCCAATCACTCGCTCGCGCTGACCTCTGACGGCAGAATTTTTGCCTGGGGCAGTAACTCTGCGGGCCAGTTGGGGAACGTGGTCTCCGGTTTTTCGGCAACGCCGGTGGCGGTCAACCAAACCGGCCCGCTTGCGGGCAAGACGGTCACCGCGATTGCAGCCGGGGACCGGCACAGCCTCGCGCTGAGCTCTGACGGACAGGTGTTCGGCTGGGGGGCGAACACCAGCGGCCAGTTGGGGAACGGGACCCTTGTTTCTTCGGCGGTGCCCGTGGCGGTGGTCACCTCCGGAACGCTTGCCGGCCGGACCATTTCAAAGATCGCAGCCTTCGGTGATTTCAGCGCCGCCCTCAGCAACGACGGCCGTGTTTTCACCTGGGGAGTGAACAGCAGCGGCCAGTTGGGAAATGGAAGCACAAATACGGCTTCGTCGCCGGTGGCCGTGTTGACCAGCGGGGTGCTCGCGGGACAAACGGTGACCGATATCGCCTGCGGGGTGAGTCACATGCTTGCGCGTACGAATGACGGGCGGGTTTTTGCCTGGGGCTTGGGTTCCAGTAACCAGCTCGGCAACGGCAGTACGGCGATGATGACTTCCCCGGTCGCGGTCAACATGACCGGAGCCATGGTTGGAAAGTTTGTGACTGCGGTGGCCGCGGGCGCGACGCATTCCCTGGCATTGACTTTGGATGGGGACGTCTTCGCCTGGGGGCGCGCCCTCGAAGGGCAGGTTGCAAACGGCGGGGCGTCCGGCTCTCAGTCGCTTCCCGGGTTGATCGCGCCGGCCGCGGGGATGGCGGGCAAGACCGTCGCCGCTTTGGCGGGCGGGTTTCAAAGCTCCTACCTGCTTGCTTCCGATGGCACGGTGTTCAGCGCGGGCCTGAACGGCAACGGCCAGCTGGGGAGCGGTTCGTTTGCGCGCGCTCTGGCACCCGTGGCGGCGGTTGCTCCTGCCGGAGTGACTCAGCTCGTTGCAGGAAACGGGCTCCATGTGGTGGCGTTGACCGCAAGCGGCGACGTCTTCGCCGCCGGCTACAATCTTTTCGGCCAGATCGGCAACGGAACCAACTTCAACATGACGGTGCCGGTCCAGCTCTCCGCGTCCCTGTTTGCCGGCGGCACTTTGGGCAGTGTAGCCGGGGGCGGCTCGCACGCGCTGGCCGTCATGACCAACGGGTCGTTGTACGCGTGGGGCAACAACCCCTCGGGGCAGCTCGGAACGGGAGTGACGACCGTCCCAAACCTCTCCGGAGGCGGGGTGACCACCTTCCTGGTGCCCGCCAACACGCCGCAACTGGTACTTGCCGGCAGCGTCGCCGCTGTGGCCGGGGGGGGCAACCATTCCCTCGCGGTGACCACCGCCGGCAAGCTGCTCTCGTGGGGGGCCAATCCGATCGGTCAACTGGGCAACGGCACCTTCACCGATGCCAACGTACCCTCCATGGTACCGGACACGGGGGTGACCGCCGGCAAAACCTTCGCCTCGGTGGCGGCGGGATTGGACGCGTCCTACGCGATCAGTGCGGATGGCAGGCTCTATGCATGGGGGGGCAACGGTAGCGGCCAGTTGGGGAATGGAACCCTGACGGCTTCCGCCGTCCCGGTCCTCGTGGGAGGCACTTCCAACCTCTCCAGCCAGACGGTGGTGTCGGTGGCTGCCTCCGCAAACGGTTCCACGGCGTACGCACTCACCCTCACCGGGAGATTGTATGCCTGGGGCAACAACGCGTCCGGTCAGATTGGCAATGGCACCACGACGGTCGCTTCCTCCCCGAGGGAAATATTGCTGCCCTCCTCCGGGGGAGGAGGCGGCGCTGCCAAGTCCGTGGTGGCCGTCTCTGCCGGTTCCTCCCACGTCCTCGCGCTGAGTTCCGACGGACAACTGTTTGCCTGGGGTGCCAATGGCAGCGCCCAACTGGGCAACAGCGGCACCGCCAGCTCAAACGTCCCCGTGCCGGTCTCGCCGGGTGACCTTGGTTCCAAGACGATCGTTGGCATCGCCGCAGATGACAACAGCTCCATGGCGCTGACTTCCGACGGCTTCATCTACGCCTGGGGCAGCAATGTCGCCGGGAGCGTGGGGGACGGTTCGCTCATCGACCGCCGTGTGCCGACGCTTGTGGCGGTGCCCCCA
>JBILKV010000205.1:0-7652 GCA_044376515.1 Chthoniobacteraceae bacterium
TGGGGCCGGTTTTTTGTACGTTTGGCACGGTGCTGGCTCCACCACATGCCTACGCTATGCGTTGGGCCCGTTCCGTCCCACCCCGTTACGGAACGGGCCCCCTCTTTCTCGTGGGCGCCCTGGGGCCTCAGTAACCGGCGGCGTTAGCCCTCCAGAATACGCGCAACATTTTTCTGCCCGGCGGGTTGAAAAGGGTGCATCGTGAGATACCGCCCTCGGGCACTGTTTGACGAGGCAACCCTGCGCCACACCGTGGAGGTCGAGCACTCCCAGATGAGTAAATTCATGCGTCTTTTTTTGACTGGGGCCCTCCGTCGGATGGCGTTTTGTTTCTGGGTTGCCTTTGGCCTGCCGCCCTGTGCCGCGACGAGCGTTTGGACCCACGCCGAACCTGGGCTGCACGTGGAGTTTTCCGACACACTGGGGGGCAAGTCATCCGGAGGATTCCTCGTCTTATCGCTGTCGTTTGAAAACACGACCCCGCAGAAGGTCGCGCTCCGGTTAAATGGAACCTTCGAGGGGCGCTCTCGAGGCGATGGCGGAAGCGTTTCATTGCAAATCCAACTGCCTCCCGGCAAGGGGAACACTCAGGTGATGCTGCCCTCCTCCTACGTGGACGGACTCGGAAGCCGGATCCGCCTGCAGTCTGTGGGACCGACTGCCAGTAGCGTCCATCATCTGTTCACCCACCGCGCTGGGAACGATGGAACCGCGCCCTTTGCATTTCTCGGGCAGGAATCCGAGAATTACGTCCACGATCTGGCCAAGATCCTCGGGAGCGAGGCCGCGGCGGTGTTTCATTCGCCTCCCCCCTTGGCGGAGCGATTTCAAGGCAAGGTGCCGCGAATGAAGCGTTCCTCGGACGGCGATTTTATCAGTTTGGAAAAACTTCCCCGAGAGCCCCGGGGCTTCAGCAGCATCAGCGGGCTCTGGCTGAACGGTTCTGATTGGAATGCCGCTCCTGCGTCCCTGCGTACGGCGGTGAAGGATTGGGTGCGGGCGGGGGGAAGGCTCTCTTTGATGGCTGCCAAGCCGTTGGTACTCGCGGAACTTGCTCCGGGATTGGGGGCCTTGGGACTGGGGCGGGTGAGTTTGTGCGAGCCCCTGTCGGCCGCTTCCTTGAAGGCTTTTTCTGAGAAGGTGCTTGCGCTCGATGACTGCCCTTTTCCGGGCCGCGTGGAGGATTATGCGCAGTGGAGCTCTCGGTTGCTGCCGCCTTTTGAGGTGAATGTCCGGTTGCTGGTGGGGGTTTTGTTGGGTTTTGTGGTCCTGCTCCTGCCGGTGAATTTTATGTGGCTGGCTCCCCTGCAGAAACGCCATCGCCTTTTCGTCACGGTGCCCGGGATTTCGCTGCTGGCAGGGCTGGGTTTGGTTGCTTTGGTGGTGTTGACGGATGGCACGGGGGGGATGGGGATCCGCAACGGGCTGGTTCTGCTCGGAAACGAAAAAGAAAAAGCGGCGCTCTATCAGGAGCAGCTTTCCCGGACTGGGATGGTTTCCTCCTCAAGCTTTTCCCTGCCGGAGGATGCGACCTTTGTCGTGTGCAAGCTGGCCCGGCATGAAGCTTTCGGTAGTTTACGTTCCGGATCGGAAACCGTCGGGAACTGGTTTTCCTCCCGCGCGATTCAGGGACACATCCTGCAGCGGTGGATTGCGACGGACGCGGGGGTTCTTCTGCAAGGAGATGCGGACGGTGCGCCGGTGCTGGTTGCCAACGGGTTCGCTCCTGACGGTCCGGTGTTTTACGCCGACAAGGACGGGCAGTATTGGAAGGCTACGCGGTTCGTGTCCGGAACCCCGGTCGCCTTGGTCAGGAGCTCTGCCAGGGATTTTGAGGACTGGTTTCTGGGCCGGATTGCGGAACCCAGCTCCAATTTACAGGCGAGGATGCGCGAGGCGCTCCATCGCCGCGAATGGTTCTTCACCGCCGCCGAGGAGGGCTCGGATTTTTGGGTTCCCACCCTGCCACGAGTGCGTTGGATCCGGGACCAGATGGTGTGTCTGGGGCCTGTCCGGAAGGAGGAAAAGCGGTGAAAAGCGAGGAACCTATTCTGCGGGTGCGCGATCTCCACAAGCGCTTCGACGACGTGGTGGCCGTCGACGGCGTGTCCTTCGAGGTCGCCGCGGGCAGCGTGGTGGGATTTATCGGGGCGAACGGCGCCGGCAAGACCACGACCATGCGGATGATGGCGGCGGTGGAACCGCCCGATTCCGGGGAGGTCAGCGTGTGCGGGTTGGACGCGGTGGCGGATGCCACGCGGGTGCGGCGTTTGGTGGGCTGGATGCCCGACGCTTATGGCGCGTACCCCCATCTTTCGGTTCTGGAGTACCTGGATTTTTACGCGCGGTTGTGCGGGTTGCGGGGCGAAGAGCGGATCGCCCGGGTACGGGAGGTGGTGGAGTTTTCGCAGTTGGGTGAACTGGCCTCCCGGCCCGCCACCGGGCTTTCCAAGGGCATGGCGCAGCGGCTGTGTCTGGGCCGTGCGTTGCTGCCGAAGCCGCGGCTTTTGATCATGGATGAACCTGCCGCAGGGTTGGATCCGCAGGCGCGGATGGACTTCAAACGGGCGGTGGCCGCCCTGCAGAAAGAGGGCGTCACCCTGTTCATTTCCTCCCACATCCTGTCGGAACTGGAGGAGATGTGTGACGCCCTGTTGTTTATCGACAGGGGAAGGATTGTGCACTCGGGGCTGCGCGGCGCGTTCCGCGGGGCAGGGGGGATGGCGGAGTCCGTGGTGGTGGAGATGCGGGTCACAGGGGAGGCGGAGGCGCTTGTCCGGTGGCTGGAGGCTGAGCCCTCCTGGAGCTTGACGGAGCGCGTTGCCGGAGGAGTCAGGGCGGAATTCGCGGTGAATTCCGATGAGGCGCTGGCCCGGGAATTACGCCGGATCCTGGCCGCGGGCCTGCAAGTCAGTTGTTTTCACCCGCAACAGCGCCGGTTGGAGGAGGTGTTTGTGGAGGTGCTTAAGGCGCGTGCAAACGCGCCGCACTGACCAAGGTTTATTTTTTGCGTATGAGCGGATCAACAAAACTCGAAGAACCGCCGCCGATTGGGGTGTTGCGGGATTTTCCGGACTGGCTGCCGCCGATGCTGGTGAAGGAATTCCGGCAGGGCCTCCGCGCGGGATCCTTTGTGCTGCTGCTTGTGGCGTTGCATCTGGGGGTGGTGTTGGTGGAGGCCTTTGGACTTGCGGCGAGTGTGCGTTCCGAGAGCACGCAATTCGTGGGGGCCTTCTTTTGGGGGGCGGTGTACGCTGTGCTGTTGGTGGGGGCGCCTCTGCGCGCGCTGCTCGCGTTGCATGCGGAGCGGGAGTCGCGGACGCTGGAGTTGCTCGGTGCCGCCGGGGTTTCGGGTACGCGGTTGGCCTGGGGAAAGTGGGTGTCCCTCATGACCCAAAGCGGCCTGATGGCTGTTTCGCTGCTGCCGTACTTTGTGCTGCGCTATTACATGGGCGGCGTGGATCTGGCGCTGGATCTGCGGTTACTGGCACTAGCGGTCTCGGTTTCGGGAATCTGTGTGGCGGCGGCGCTTGCCGCTTCCGGGCTGCGGCGGGCGTTTGCGAGGGCCGCGATGGGGGCCGCGTTCTGCCTCGGTTTTTTGATCTACTGGGGTTTCTCCTCCTCGCTGCTGAGCGAACCAGCCGCACTTGCGACATTCAACCAGATGGGGCGGGAATGGATCTTGATCACGGGGGGCAGCGTTCTGACGGTGGTGGTGCTGCTCCGGTTGGCCGGCGACGCAGTGGGGCCTGTGTCCGATAACGGAGCGGTTCTTTCCCGGTTGCTTTTGCTGCCCGGTTGGGGGGCGGTCTTGCTCCCCGGTTTGCGCGGGAACGAGGAGGTTTTTGTGGGTTACCTCTGGGTGCTTGGGCTTCTGAGCCTGGTGGTGTTTGCGTGGCACCTTGGGGAACTGCGGCTTTTTGAGGCGCACCTGCGTCCTTTTTGGCGTGCGGGCAGGCTTGGCCGGGTTGCCTCCCTTTTCCTTCTGCCCAACTGGGTGGGCGGCCTCTGGATTTTGCCGCTGGCGGTGGGCGTCCTGTTGGTGGTGGTCAAACCAGTCGTGTTCCAGACCTTTCTGCTGTTGTTTGGGGCCTTCCTCGCGTCGGGCGTTTTTCTGTGGCGCACCTGCCTTCCGAAAACACGCAACCTGTTTGGCCTTTTCGCTCTGCACGCGGTTCTGGGAGGACTGGCGAGCGCGGTTTCCTTTGCGCTCCAAGCCGAACTGGAAAGCAGATGGCTCTCGTTTCTCCCCGCCTTTGGTTTCTGGCGTTACGCTTTCGTGCAGTCCAAAACGCTCAAAGACCTGCCCGTCCTCCCCGAGTGGAAGGTGGCGGCGGCGGCGGCCTTTCTCGCCTACTGCTTCGCCTGCGGGCTTCTCGCGTTTGCTTGGGTACGCAGGGAGGTCTGGACCAAATGGAAGACGCGCTGAACCCGGTGGATTCCCTGCGCGTCCCTCTCCGATCTTCGATGATTCGGGCGGAAAAACGGATGTCACGCGGAGGCGTGGCCCCGCGCGGGGGAGAGAAGGCTCCCTGCGGGTTTTTCCGTAACGTCCTCGAGGGTTGGTTGATCCTTCCGCA
Source organism: Chthoniobacteraceae bacterium (assembly GCA_044376515.1). Taxonomy (GTDB): domain Bacteria; phylum Verrucomicrobiota; class Verrucomicrobiia; order Chthoniobacterales; family Chthoniobacteraceae; genus Chth-196. The sequence goes on from JBILKV010000205.1 coordinate 4,581, forward strand.
GTTCAGCGTGTGATGCGTGATGTCTGCGACACAACGGCTCGAGGGGTCTAAAGTTCAAAAACGCTCCGAAGGGTATTCCGACGGCCACTCCGACCGGAAGGCTTCTGCACGTCAAAAGCGGTGAAGCCGAGCTGAAACCATGGGCGGCATTATTTTCGAATCTCCCATCCGCCTGAGACCGTTCTCGGGACGCTCGAGCCCTGCTCCGTCCAACCGCGCCCGATCACCGTCGAATTGCTGCCCGAGTCCACGGCAGCTCCGTAGAGGTTGCGGCGAAGCCCCCCGACGGGACTGAAGCTCCCGATCCACTCGCCGCGGAGCTTGTCCAAGCGGAGCCGCAGCAGGGGTTGGTTGGCCGTGGCATCGGGTTTTACACGCACCGTCCCGTTTTCTGAAACGCTGAGGGTCCACGAATAATCCGTGAACGAAACCGTTCCCCCATTCACGACACGATCTCGCAGTGTCAACGTTTGCGCTGGCACCGAACCCACTGGGGGAGTCTGGCCCGAGGGATGGAAAAAGCTGGGAACCCGGGTGAAGGCTCCACCGCTCCAGCGCGCGTCATCGCCCCGCAGGAAGGACAGGGTTTCGACTCTGGACCAGCGTTCGCCCCTCTCGAATGCCGCGTCATGGATGGCGACCGTTGGAAATTCGTTTCTCCGGTTGAGGCAACTGGTCTGTCTTTCCAAGCCCTCCGCTGGGGTCGATGCGCCGAACCCGGCACTCCATGAACCGCCGTCGTTCCCCTGAAATGCCAGAACCCCTAGCAGGCTATTGGAGGAAAACAGGGTGCTCGTCGAGGTGACCGACCTTTCGTAGAACTGCACGAACGGCTTTTGAGGATCTGAAAGCTGGAGGTTCCCGCTGCCTGCTCCAGTGTAACCCGGCATGCGCGTGTTCCAGAGAACCCGCAGGGAGGGGAGCACTTGGATCAGGCAGTAGGCTTCTGTTCGTGAGGATGCATTGGGATCCGCTGCGATGGTGTAACGTCCCGGCAGATTCGTGAAATTTCCGGCTTGGTTCGCTCCGGCCGTAACGGAAACCACGCGGGAGCACCCCGAGGCGCCTGTCTCCAAAAATGCGTTTTGCTGAGAGGCAAAGTCGCGCACCTTGACGTTCAGGACTGGAGGGCTGGCGCTCCAGTCCAATTCCAGTGCGAGGGTCTGACGCCCGACCGCAGACCCGACCCCTACCCGCGGCGCGGCCACCTTGAGGAGAGAGCTCGTGGACGAGTCCACCCATGTGCCTGAAAAGGAGCGCGAAACGGGTTCATAGCGCCGCGGGAAACCCGGGGCTGGCGCTGAGACGCCATCCGTTGTCAGGGCGGGCGCTTCGTTGTAGAGAAGTTTGCCTGAAAAAGTCCCCCGCTTGGTAATGGTCACCACCAGCAATCCCCTGTAGGTCCCCAGTTGAGCGGGAGACGATTCGAGCGCGGTTTCGCCCTTGAGCAGAGTTTCGTAAGTTCCGGCCGCCTGGTCCCATCCGCGCAGGACGATGTCGAAGGGGGTTGAGTCTGCCGAAAGGCCGGTTCCACTCGAATTGGTTTGAGCAAAACGCACCTTGTAGGTACCCGAGGCACTGATTCCGTTCAAATTGATGATCGCTTCCTCCGTGTTCGCGGCGACCTTGCCGCGCACGGCCGGCAGCGGGCGAGAATTATCCACGGGGACCAGTTCGTAGGTCATTTCCGAAGGCATGGCGGCGACGCGCATCCGGAGAATGCCGCTCGAGGCGCCAAAGAACGAGACAACTGTCGGCGGTTGCAGCGTGATTTGGGGCGGCGCTCCCACACTCAGGATGGCAGGGTTGCTTTCGAGGATGGTGCCGCCGTTGGAAGAGCGCACCCGTACCGTGTAAATACCGGTACTTGCCGTTCCGGTCGGCGAGATTCTGTAGGTTGAAGCGGTCGCGCCTTCAATGGCGCTTGCATTCCGATACCACTGGTAGGAAAGCGTGCCTGCCCCGGCGGCAACCACCTCCATGGATGCGTCACCGCCCTCCCGGACTGTGATTGAGGCAGGGTGGGTCAGGATTTCCAGTGACGTGGCCCGCCCCGCATCCACGGGGCTTTGCCAGATCTCACCGGACTTGCAACCGGTGAGAAAACTGTTTTTGAAGAAGACCATGCAAAGCGCCTTCTTGTCTGGGGAGAGCGCGGCGGACCGGGTCCACTGGACGCCGTCTGTGGAAATTAACGTGAGGTTGGTCTCGCTCGTGTTGGATGCTCCGGAAGCCGACAACAGAACGCCGGCACCGAAGTACACCCCGTTGCCATAAGCGATTCCCGAGAGTTGCTCGGAGGCGGTCCGTGAGGTGGTGAAGGTGGCTCCGTTGTCCCCGGAGCCTTTTAACTTGGAGTAGAAGCCGCTGGCGACAAACGTTCCGTTCAAAAACTCTATGGTCCGGAAATCCTGGCTGGGTTCAAGGTTGGCTCCGGAAGAGTTGTCGGTCCAACTTAAGCCGTCCACGGAGACGAGCACCTTCGCCTGCCCATTGTACGACCCCTGGGCGTAACGGTGGGCGACCAGCACGAAAGTGGAGTTGCCATAGGCAATTGAAGACACAGTGTGGGTCGCGGGAAGCAGGTCGGAGGCAAGGGAAACGGCGGTCCAGGTTTGCCCATGGTCGCCGGAGCGCAGCAGCATCCCACCCTCGCCTCCCGCCAGCGTGATGCCGCCCCCCGAGCGGACAGCCTGGAGGCTGGACTCGCTGACGTTACTTTTAAGTTTCCTCTCCCATGCGGAGCCCTCTGCGTTGGAGATGTAGACAACGGCGGTCCATTTGCTTGTCGCTTGGTCATAATCTTTTCCCACCGCGCAAAAACGACTGCCCGTCCACGTTGCCGCGTTTAGTTTGATGTTGCCCGTCCACTCCGGAACGGAACGCGCCTGCCAGGTCGTCCCATCGTTTGTGGTTTGGATGACGGGCAAAATTCCGGCGTCTTCGGAGGAGGAGGAGGGGGGTGTTTCCCCGACCGCCACGGCTACCGAGTCGTTGCAGGCAAGGCCGTTGATGTCTCCTTTCACTGCGCCGCTGCGGAGGACGCTTTGCAGTAGTGAGTCGCTCACTTGT
>JBILKV010000206.1:0-7649 GCA_044376515.1 Chthoniobacteraceae bacterium
ACCCCGTATCTGAGTTTTCTGGATTATGAGCGATGGGAACCCCGTGAATGAATCGTTCCGTGAGAAAAGCGGCGCGGATTTTCGCCAAATCTGACGCCCCGCAAGGGGCACTTCTCTTTCAGCCCATGGCAACGCCATGGGAAAACCGTACCCAAAAAAGAATACGCCCTGAAAGGGCACCCTCACCTGCCCGGTCCATCCGAAAGCGTGGCTTCCTCGTGGGGCGCCCCTCAGGGCTTCATGTTTGATAACGGGATCAAACCCACGGCGTTGCCATGGGCTGCGAGTGGCCTCCCCCTTCGGGGCGGAAACACTCCGGTTATCATTGAGCGTTGGTATTACTTGGGGTCACCCTCGAGAATCGATTTTTTGAGGGAACCGACCAATTCCTCCAGCGAAGCTTTGCGACGGGCGTCAAATTCCGCGCGCAGGGAGCTTTCGAGCTTTCGTTTTTCCTCCCGGTAGCGCTTTTCGAAGGTTTCCCGCTGTTCTTTCGTCAGGGAGGATCCCTCGAGGGCGGCATGCACTTCCTCGGCGAGCGACTTGCGGATTGCATGCTCCCTTGCACGCAGCGCAGTTTTGAGCTCGGGGCCGAGTTGCTCCCAGGTTTTGATGCTCTCCATCAACTTCGCCTTCTGCTCCGGGGTGAGGGAGCGGATGAGTTGGACGAGGGGATCCTGCTGCTTGCGATCCGGTGGGGCGGGCGCACCGCTGGAAGCGGGGGGGCCGCCGGGAGAGTTCCCTTCGGGTTTCCCCTGTGAAGGCGCGTTCAGCGCGAGGAAACACAGAGCCAGCGCAAACCGCGGCAGCGGTCGCAGGGGGGGGGCCAACAGGACTAGTCCGTTTCCAGCCATGAAGTTTTTTCGGCAAGTTCCGCTTCCAGTACTTCCCCCAATTGAGCGACCAAAGCGAGGTCCCCGGAGTTGATTTCCAAGGTGGTCAGGGCCTTGAGCAAAACCTCTTCCTCCGTCGGGGCCGCAGGTAGGTTGGTCAGAGCGAGAGGGCGCGGGCCTGAGGGAGAATGGTTCCACCAGACGAGTCCACCGCAAAGCGCGAGGGCTGCGGCAGCCATCCAGACAGTCCTCATCCATTTCGAAGGGGCAGCCTTTGTCGCGCCCGCATCGGTGGGGGCGACTCCGTGAATCACTCGATCAGCAAACCCAACCGAAATCACCGGTGGAAGGACCCGTCCCAGCAAGGCATCCAGTGTTTCGTCTTGTCCGGAATCAGCGGCCTTGAACTCTTCCGTGGCCTCGGGCGGTGTGTTTGCGGCAGGGGAGTTCGGTGCCGATTGAAGCGACGGCGAAAACGTTTTGGAATCTGTCGGGAATGGCCTCACGCCTAGGAAAACACCTGTTGCAAGGGTTGGTTGCGCCTGAGTTTGAAAAAAGCGCGAAAAACGCACGAGACCTGGTCAAGCGCCACAAGAACGGGAGATGGTCGGTCTTCTAAAACCACCCGCGTGGTGATCGGTCTGGTGGGGAGAGGGAGAGTGCCGGCGGAACCGCCGAGTTCTCCTTCCCCCGCCCAACCCCAGAGTTACAGTTCGGAGGCGTCGAGGAAGCCCTCCAGTTGGCGGATCCGTGTGGGATGACGCATTTTCCGCAGCGCCTTGGCCTCGATCTGGCGGATGCGTTCGCGGGTCACCCGGAACTGGCGCCCCACCTCTTCGAGAGTGCGGCTATAGCCGTCGACCAAGCCAAAACGCTGTTCAAGCACCTGACGTTCGCGCTCGGTCAGAGATTCGAGCACGTCGCGGATTTTTTCCTTCAGCAGTGCGATTGCGGTGACGTCCGAGGGGTCTTCCGCGGAGGTGTCCGGGATGAAGTCCCCGAAGCTGGTGTCGTCACTTTCGCCGACGGGAGACTGGAGCGAGATGGGTTGCTGGGCCATCTTGAGGACGGCGCGAACGCGTTCCACAGGCAGATTGATTTCCTCGGCGACCTCGTCCGGGGTGGGTTCGCGGCCGAAATCCTGCACCAACTGCTTCTGCACGCGCATGAGCTTGTTGATGGTTTCAATCATGTGCACCGGGATGCGGATGGTGCGCGCCTGGTCCGCGATGGAGCGGGTGATGGCCTGCCGGATCCACCACGTGGCGTAAGTGGAGAACTTGTAGCCGCGGCGGTACTCGAATTTCTCCACCGCCTTCATCAGCCCCATGTTGCCTTCCTGAATCAGATCGAGGAAGGAGAGACCGCGGTTGGTGTACTTTTTGGCAATGGAAATCACCAGGCGCAGGTTGGCCTCCACCATCTCGGTCTTTGCTTTCAGCGCCTTTCTGAGCCACTTCCGCAGTTCCTGATGGTCGGCCAGAAACTCGTTGGTGGTCATCCAGCAAATCTTTTGCTGTTCGAGCAGTTTGGCGGTGGCCTCCCGGTTGCCTCGGGCGACTTCATCGCGGAGTTTTCCGACCAGTTTTACGGTTTCGTCGGCCGCGTGGACGAACTCCTCGGTGACCTTCTGTTTGAAGAAGAATTTCGGGTAGTGCTTCTGAATGGCGGCATGCGCCTTCCTGAACTCCTGGACGGCCTTGCCGTTCGGGTTGGAGTCGCCCTCCTTCATACATTTGGCAAACAGGGAGTCGACTTCACGGTCCGCCTCCTGCAGGCCGGAGATCATCTTCGGCAGCAGCTTCATGTAGCGTTCTCTGCTCTCGATCTTCTTGTCCTGAATCACCCGGTCAAAGCGTTCCTTGCCTTCAAGCAGTTTTTCGGCGAGGTCCAGGTAAAGGTTCACGACAAAACCGTACTTGTTGATGTGCTTGAGCACGTTGAGCTCCGCGTCCTCGATGCGCTTTGAGATTTCAACTTCCTGCTCACGGGTCAACAGGGGAACCTGCCCCATCTGCTTAAGATACATCCGGACAGGATCGTCGAGAATGTCGGCCCTTTGGTCGGCGGTCTTGTCCTCCTCGTCGTCGTCGGTATCCTTTTTTCCATCCTTGAGCCGGTCCACGTCCGAGGCCTCGATGACCTCGATTTCCATGTCCCGAAGCCTCTTCATGATGGCGTCCATCTCCTCGGGATCATTCAAGGAGTCCGGCAACGACTCATTTAAGTCGTCGAAAGTGAGGTAGCCCTGTTCCTTGGCGAGTCGGATCAATTCGCGCAGCTTTTCCGTCATGTCGAACTCCGCGCTCAGGTGGGAGGAGTTCGGGGGGGAAACCGGTTCGGGCTTCGCGGGCTGCTTGGGGGGGGCTTTCGCAGCGGGGGCCGCCTGCGTCCCGGCCGCCTTGGTGGAAGCTTTGGTGGAAGCTTTGGTGGAACCTTTGGTGGAAGCTTGGGCCGGTACGACCGGCGTGGCGGCAGGGGACTTGTGCGTCGCGGACGGGGCTTTGGGCGCAGGAACAGGCTTTTTGGGAGCCTCCGAAGCCGCGATGGGGGCCGGAGTGGCCTTGCCGGTTTTCGCGGCAGCGGGCTTGGGTTGGGAGGGAGTCTTGGAAGCCGCCGAAGTTTTGGCCTGAGCCGGCGTCTTCGCCGCCAGAGCAGCGGGCTGGGCTGCCGGCGTGGCGGACTTCACCGGAGGCGTTGGCGTTTTTTTCGCAGCAGGTACGGCCTTGGAGGGGGCCGGCTTTTGGGGGGCTGGAACCGTCGTTTTTTGGGCAGTCTTGGAGGGTGGTGCCACCTTGGGCGCGGCCGGTTTGGGCTGGGAATTAGGCATGGAAGCGGTTCTGGGGAGAACCCGTTTCTCTGGAGCCGGTGCAGACTTGGCTGCCTTCGCGGGAGGGAGCGTTTTGGCACTCGCCGCTGTCTTTGGTACCACCGGCTTGGACTGGGAAGGTGTGGCCGACCGGGGCGATGCAGTTTTGGAGGCAGATGGCATTGATAAAGACCCCTTGTTGCGAGGGGTGAAGTTGGTGACCTTGGAGCCGGAACCCGGGGTGGGTGGGGCAGGTTTTTGGGCCTGCTTGGGGGCGTTCTGCGGTTTTTGAGAGGGCATACCCTAGTGTTGGCGCATCAAATAGCCCTTAGTGGCGTTCAGCAAAGTGCTGCCGCGAAGGGGAAAAAGGCCGCGTAATATCAAGGAGTCGCCTCTGGAGGTCAAGGATTTGTTGGTGGAGGGCCGCCGCCTCCGTCAACCCGAGGGCTGGGTCGCGTTGCTTCGCCTTGGCTGCTTCAATTCTGCGCCGCAGTTGCCGCCGTTCCAATTCGTCCCAACATTCCTGCGCTCTGCAGAGCGGATCTTCCGGCAGGCGGTTTCCGATCAGCGCCACCATCAGGGACTCCTGCTCCGGCGGGAGTTGGATCAGGAAGGACTGGACGGCCTCCGGGACCTCCAAAAAACGCGCTCCCTTCAGGATGGATTCGATGAACTCCCCTTGCGGCTCGGCCTCCAGTCTCCGCTGCCAGTCCTCCTCGAGCAGCCATTGTCTGGCTTCGGTTGATTGCAACAGGACGGTGGCAAGAAGTTCCAGAGTCGGATCCAACCGCCCCGCGCCCCGGGAGGGGAAGTTTTGGGGCGCCGGTGAGGCGTGGTTCCGGGCGCTTTTTTCCTGGGCCTGATTCGATTCCGGCGACCGGGGGGGGGCGGCTCGGTTTTGGGCGGCGGCCTGAGTCACGAGCATTTCCAGATCAGCCGCGGGCAGTCCGAGAAACGTCGCGTGCTTCTGGACGTACAGGCTCCGGAGCACGGGGTCCTGCAACCATCCGAGGGATTCCGCCAGGACGCGGGCGGCGGCGCTCCGGCCGCGCGGGTTGTCAAAGGTGGGCTGCGAGGAAAGCCGGTCCATTTGCGCGTCGAAAAAATCGCGAGCGCTCTCCATCCGTGTGCGGAAGGCTTCCGCGCCCTGCGAGCGGATCAGGGAATCGGGGTCCTCGCCCTCGGGAAGCGAGGCCACGCGAACCGCAAGGTTCTCGTTCAGGAGAGCAGGGAGGGAACGTTCGGCTGCTTTCTGTCCCGCCGTGTCGGAGTCAAAACAGAGGACGACCTCTTCCACATAGCGTTTGAGGATGCGGGCCTGACGCGCAGTAAAGGCCGTGCCTTGGGGGGCGATGACGTTCTGCACGCCGGATTCAAACGCGGTGATCAGATCGATCTGGCCCTCGCAAACAATGGCGGCGTTCTTTTCAATGAGGGCCCTTTTGGAACGGTGCAGGCCGAAGAGCACCGCCCCTTTGGTGAAGAGCGCCGTCTCCGGAGAGTTGACGTACTTCGCCGCTTTTGCGTCCGCCTCCAAGATTCGGCCCGAGAAGGCGATGCACTCGCCCGTATCGTTGCAGATGGGAAACATGACCCGGCCGCGAAAACGATCGTAAATCTCGGTGCGCGGGGCGTCTGGATCGCGCTGGGAGACCAGTCCCGAGGCCAGCAGTTCGTCCTTCGAGTAGCCGCGTTCCGAGGCCCAGCGGATCAGGTGATCCCATCCCTGCGGGGCGTAGCCAAGGTTCCATGATTTTGCGACCTCGACGGTGAAGCCCCTGGTCTTGAGGTAGGCTCTGGCGGCTTCGGCACCGGGGGAGCGGAGCAGCTGTTGGTGAAAAAAACCGGCGGCGTCCGCGTGAAGCGCGAGCAACCGGCGCCGCAGTCCCTGATGCTCGATCTCCTCGCTGGTGAGTTCCTGAACTTCGATCCGAATGCCCGCGCGCTCAGCCAGTTTCCGGACTGCTCCGGTGAATTCGAGGTGCTCGTAATCCATCACGAACCGGAACACGGAGCCCCCGGCGCCGCAGCCGAAACACTTAAATATCTGGCGGGAGGGGTTGACCGTAAAGGAGGGGCTCCTTTCCTGGTGGAAGGGGCAGAGAGCTTTGTAGGTCGGGCCCGCACGTTTGAGCGGGAAATACGCACCAATCACCTCCACGATGTCGTTCGCGGCGGCAACCTGCTGGATGAGTTCCTCTGAAAATCGGGGCACGGGGCGGTGGGATGGCTGCCCCTAAGCTAGCTCAAGAAGGCGCACGTGGCGGATAAAACTGATGGAAACCATCACTTTTTTGCCGACTAGCCTGCGCTAGGGGTGCCTTGGCTGGGGCGAGCCGAACCGTGCGGTTAATCCCCTTCCGGAACCGGATCGGCATGCTGTTCCCGCCCCTCGGCCGGCGATTCCTCCGCCGGGACCCGGGGCTCCTCCCCGTCGCCCAGTCCAGCCACACCCGCCGATTTGTCCCCGTCCTGTGTGAGAGAACCGAAAGCGGAGTTTTTTGGCGATGCCTCAGAGTGCGCCTCGACGAAATGTTCCTGAAGCAGCGACTCAATTCGGGCGAACACCTCACGCACGGTTTCCCAGTCGGGCAGCAGCGTGAGCCGGAAATGATCGGCATAGGGCACGTTGAAGCTGGTGCCGGGTGCGACGAGGACGTGTTTGCGTTCGAGCAGTTCGAGTGCGAATTTTTGGTCGTCGAAGTTCGGCAGTTTCTCGCGGTTGACACGGACGAAGGCGTACATCGCCCCCATAGGGGCCTGCACGGACAGGAACTGGGAGGAGCGCACGGAATCCAGAATGGCCTGCCGTGTTTTCCAGAGGCGGCCTCCCGGCCGGATGAGCTCGGAGATGGACTGGCGCCCGCCGAGGGCCGTCTGGACGGCCCACTGGCCGGGGACATTCGAGCAAAGCCTGAGGCTGGCGAGCAACTCGAGGGCCTGAAGATAGTCGCGGGCCCCCCCTTTTTCGCCCGAGAAACTCACCCACCCAACCCGGAAACCGCAGGCCCTGTAGACTTTGGACAGGCCGCCGAAGGTGGCGCAGAGAGTTTTAGTCACCAACGTGGCCATGGGGATGTGTTCGGCCCCGTCGAAGGTGATCTGATCGTAGATTTCGTCGGAAAAAACCACGAGCCGGTGTTCCTCGGCGAGTTGCGCGATTTGCTCCAAGACCTCACGCGGGTATACGGCACCGGTTGGGTTGTTGGGGTTGATGAGGACGATCGCGCGCGTGCGGGGAGTGATGAGCCTGCGAATCTCTGCAGGATCGGGGACAAAACCGTGTTCTGGATGACAGGGGTAGTGGACAGCCTTGCCGGAATGAAGCGTCGTGGCCGCGGTCCAGAGCGGATAATCGGGGCTGGGAATAAGGACTTCATCGCCCGCCTCCAACAGTGCCGAGAGACAGAAAAGAATGAGCTCCGAGACCCCGTTTCCCATGAAAACGTCGTCCGCCGTCACATCGCAAACCCCGCGGGTCTGTTGTTGCATGACCACCGCTTCGCGTGCCGGAAAAATTCCCTTTTGATAACAGTACGCGTCCGCCTCCCGGAGGTTTTCGATCATCGCCAGGCGCATGGTCTCCGGTGCCCTGAACCCGAACGCTCCCGGGTTGCCGATGTTCAGTTTGATGATCTCATAGCCAGCCTTCTCCAATTCGCTGGCGCGCCGGGCGAGGGGACCGCGGATTTCGTACTTTACGCCTTGGAGACGGGAACTGGGGGAGATGCGGGGAGGTTTCATAGATGGAGCTAAAAAAAGTGAACCCAGCCCGCTTTGGTAAGAGAGCACAGGGGTGCCGGAAAGTAAAAACCGACACTCCAAGCTTGCACGGCAAAGGGCGGATGCAAGCGTTACTGCGGGTTGCGCTCCCGCGCCGCCTCGGGCAATCTACCCCGCCTGTTTCCCTTCATGAGCTTCTGGAATCCCGCACCCGTATCCCCGTCGCCGGCGCTTCGGCGCTTTGGTGCGCTGTTGTCTCCGCTGGGGGCGCAGGAACTTGAAGC
>JBILKV010000207.1:0-7599 GCA_044376515.1 Chthoniobacteraceae bacterium
CGCGCCCGCGCCCGAGGCTGCCCGCGCGAGCGTTGCGGCGGAATCGTCACGCCCGTGCCACAACTCCGCCCAGCGAACGGGAGCCGGACTCAAGCCAACGACCTCGGCTGCCGCCTGCCTGTTACGTCCGGTGAAGACCACCTCCATGCCTTCCGCGGCCAGACGCCACACGGTGTGGCGCCCGAGAAACCCGGTACCGCCTGTCACAACGACTTTCATCAGTACTCCAAAATGAGGCCTCCGATGGAAACGCCCGCCCCCGTGCCAAGCAACAAAACCCGATGCCCTCTTTGAATCCGGCCATCACGGATGGCGACATCCAGCGCAGTGGGCAGGGACGCTGCCACTTGGTTGCCGTAATCCGCAAAAATATTCACGACCCGTTCGTTCCGAAAGCCGAGGCGTTTTGTCAGGTGCGACAGGGCAGGGAGGCTGGCCTGATGCGGAACGATCCAGTCGATGTCCTCTCGGGAGAGCCCGGCACTCGCGAAGAGACGTTCCACAAATTGAGGGAGATGCGAAAGCACGAGCCTGAACACCCCCTTGCCGTCCATTCGGAACGTGGTGAGGTTCCCACGGCCCGACGGCGTACTCCGTCCCGGATGATGGCGCGAGCCAAAGCCAGGGATTTCGCATAGAGCGGCTCCAGCGGAAAGGGTTATCATGTCTGAGGCCAGAATGCGGGATCCCGGGGGTTCACCGCAGCTTCCCACGACTGCAGCCGCCGCTCCGTCCCCGAAAATGGCGCTCGACTCGAGGTCGTTCCAGTTGAGTCCCAACGAGGCGATGTCGGAGGCGACAATCAGCGCGCGTCGATAATACCCCGAGGCAAGGGGCCAGGAGAGCATGTCCACGGCTGCAATGAATCCCAGGCAGGTCGCGTTGACATCAAAGGCGGGAATCGAAAGTGGGGCGAGGGCAAGCTCGCGGTGAATGAGGGCCGCGTTGCAGGGAAGCGCCTGGTCCATGGTCCCGCTTGCGGCGACGAGACAATCGATGTCTTCAAACGAAAGATTCCCCGCTTTGATGGCCTCTCTTGCAGCCTCCGCCCCCAGGGCCGCCGCGGTTTGGTGATTGTCCACAAAATGCCGCTTTCTGACGCCGCCCGCGCCCTCGACAGCGCCCGCCGGAAGTCCCAACCCGGCGTCGAGATCTGCGCTCCACACCACCGAGGGCGGCAGTGCATGACCCGTTCCCAAAATGGCAAAAGGCCGCAAAGTGGATTGAACCGACGGGACCATGAATGGGTAGGAGGTTTCTCGATTCTATTCGTCGCCGCCATCAATTTATTGGTTTGCAGCTCCAGGCGGGCTCTGTCTTTCAGCCTGCTATTTCCCGCGGGCTGCCTTTTCCAACGCTCTGGTGCGCTGCAGCATGCCCAGCGATTTTTTCCCGTCGTGCTGTCGGCCCAGAGCCGCTTCGCAGGGCTTTATCTTGCGGAATTCGCCGGTGTTCGGGCAGTCCCGTGAAGACACGGCGCGCCCGGCACCGATAGTTCCCGCGGTTCCCTGTCCACCGGGGGGCCGGGGTGCATTCTCTGGAAAACTTGGAACCGTGGCATCAGGCCAGCGCGCTGAGCGCGTCGTGGTCGATCGTCGTGAGGCGGCGGCGGTGTTGTCCCAGCTGCGGGATGCAACCGATCAGCGCCTTGGTGTAGGGATGCTGCGGGTTCCCAAGCACCGCATCCGTGCGCCCCTCCTCAACAATCTTCCCGCGGAACATCACGGCCACGCGGTCGGCGATCCCCCCGATGATCCCGAAATTGTGGGTGATCAAGAGCATCGCCATTCCGGACTGCTCCTTGATCTGGCGCATCTGATCGAGGATCTGGGCCTGCACCGTTACGTCGAGCGCGGTGGTGGGTTCGTCGGCGACAAGAAGTTGGGGCCGACAGGCCAGGGCCATCGCAATCATCACCCGCTGCTGCATCCCGCCCGAAAGCTGATGCGGATAGTCGTGCATCCTCTGGCGCGGCGACACAATCCCCACCATGTCGAGGCAGCGTACCACCTCAGCGTCTACGTCGTGGACATCGGGACGGTGCAACCGCAGCGCCTCCGCGATCTGGCTCCGCACGGTGAAAACTGGATTCAACGACGTCGAAGGCTCCTGAAAGACGTAGGCGATTTTCCCGCCCCGCAACGACCGCAGTTCGCGGGCACTCATCGAGAGCACGTTCCGGCCTTCAAACAAAATCTCGCCGCCCGCGTACACCGCGGGAGGTTCCGGCAGCAACCGCGTGAGCGCCATTCCGGTCACGCTCTTGCCACTGCCGCTTTCCCCGACCAGGGCGACGGTCTCGCCCCGGGCGATGGAGAGTTGAATGCCCTTGACGGCCTGTACCCGGGAATCGCCTTTGCCGAAGTCAATCGTGAGGTTGCGCAGTTCGAGCATGGGACTGGAGGTTCGGATTTGTGAGACCGGGCGGGAGAGGTTAAAAAAACGGGTCGCGTCCTTCAGCCGTGCTTGGGATCGAAGGCGCGCCGCAGAGCGTCGCCGAACAGGTTAAGGGCTAGCACCATCAAAAACAGCGCGCACGCGGAGGAGGAAATATTCCACCAGACAAACGGTTCCCGCGAGAGCTCCGAACGGGACGCGTCGATCATCGCCCCCCAACTCGCAGTGCCCACGGGCGAACCCACCCCCAGATAGCTCAAAACCGCCTCGGCCAGCACCAAGCCCGAGAACCCAAGTACCGCCTTGATCAGGACCAGGTGCATCACGTTCGGCAGAAGGTGACGGGTGAGGATCTTCCAGTCCGACTGCCCCATCGCGCGAGCCGCGGCCACATAGGGGCGCTCAACCTGCCGGAGGGTTTCTCCACGGATCAGGCGCGCCATCCCGACCCAACCGGTGATCCCGAGCGCGATAGCCATCGTTCCCAGACCCTTCCCAAGCACCATGAGGATCGAAACGAGCATCAGGATTTCGGGAACGGCCGCCACGGTGCTGTACACGTACTGCACCAGATCGTCCACCCAGCCCCGGTAAAAGGCCGCCAGAATTCCAAGCAGCACCCCCAGCGGAATGTAAATGAGGCTGGTGAGCCCCCCGATCCACAGCGCGGAACGCGTTGCGCGGAGGGTTTGCACGAACGTGTCCCGTCCCAGCGCATCCGTTCCAAACAGGTGCCTGCCGGCCAGCGGCTTTGGATTCGCCACCGAGAGCGTCGTCGCGGCCATGGGCGCGGAATAGCCCTTCTCGTGCGCAATCCCAGCCGTGGCCAACTGCAGGAGGGTGCGCGAACCCGTCTCCTGCGGGACGGAGAAGCTCTCCAGCGTCCCCACCAGGAGAAAGGCGCAGATGAGTACGAGCGCCCCCATCCCCGTCTGGTCCGCGCGCAACCGCTTCCAGGCGGCCTTCCAGCGCTCCGTCCCGGCGACGCTCCACAACGCCCACAGCAAGAGCGTGTACCCTGCGAAAACGGTGAGGTTCTGAACCCAGAGGTGATCAAAGGCGGCCATGGAAACGCGTTGGAAAGGAGGTGCGGCGGGAGGAAAATCACTGGAGACGAATCCTTGGATCCGCCCACGCGTAACAGATGTCAGTCAGCAACAGTCCGCCCAGATACAGGAGCGAGCCAAGAAAAACGGACGCCTGCACCACGGCGAAATCAGGCGCCTGAATTGCGCTGAAAAGCTTGTTGCCGAGTCCCGGGATGCCGAAGAAATTCTCCAGCACCACCGAGCCCATGATCAGAAAGGGGAGCGAGGCAACCACCAGCGTGATCAGGTTGATGAGCCCGTTTTTGAACACATGCCGCAACAAAACCAGCGCGGAAGACACCCCTTTGGCGCGGGCCGTGCGGATATAGTCCTGCCCCATTTCCTCGATAAACATCGCCCGGAAAAGACGCACATCGGCGCCCAGCCCGGACACGATCATCAGCACCACGGGCAGCAGGAGAAACTTGGCAGTGGAAAAGCCTTCCATCTGGAAGCCGAATGCCGGGAAATAGTTGAGCACCTGTGCCACCAGAAACTGGCCGGTGATGATGTAGACCATCACGGGCACGCTCATGAGCGCCACACAGGCGAGCGACGCGGCGAGATCCACCACCCCGTTGCGGATGAACACCAGATAGAGCGCGATCACCACCGACAGTGCCAGCCCCACAAAAAACGCGGGCACCGTCAGCAAAAGCGATGGCAGCGCTCCCTCGCGAAAATCCTCGGCCAGCGGCCGGTTGGTGACGTCGGACTTGCCGAGGTCGAAGCGGGCCAGACGCCCCATCTGGTTGAAGAAGAGCGAGTCGTGCCAGGGAGCCTCCCCGGTCCGGTTGATGAGCAGCGGCTTGTCGTAGCCGCGGTTGTGCAGCCAGTTCTCCACGGCCTTGGGCGTGGCCTTCGGACCGAGGACGCGCCGCGCCATGGCGTCCGGACTCTGGACAACGAAAAACAGCACGAAGGTGAGCAGCATCACCCCGAACACGATCGGAACAAAAAAGAACAACCGGCGGATAAGATAGGCGATCATCGTTTAGCTCCTACGGTACACGTTGACGGCAAACATCCCGGCCAGTGCGACAAACGCGGCCAGAACGAACGCCGGCCAGAGCGGCTTGCGGTTCCACTCGCCGCGCAGCTTTTCGCGCAACGCCTCGTCCACGACCGCGTACTTCAGCCCGCCCTCCAACATCGGATTGCTCTGCACCCGCGGCGCCCACGGTTGGGTAAGGCCGAAGACGGAACGGTGCATCGTCAGCACGTGGGGGACGTCCTCGGCGAGGATCATGTTCAGCTTCCGCGCGATCTGTTCGCGCTCCGGCGAGTTCTCCATCGTGGCCATGCTTTCAAACAGGCGGTCGAACTCGGGGTTTTTGTAACGGGAATGGTTCTTTCCCGAGGGGGGCAGGTTCTTGCTGTAGTAGAGGAAGAAGAAGTTTTCCGGATCGGGATAATCCGCCCCCCAACCGCTGCCGGCTGAAATCTGGAAGTTGCCCTGGTCCATCTTTTCCATCAAACGGGCGAAGGGATTTTCCACCATCTTTACCTTGATGCCGAGGGCCTCGAACTGGCGCTGCTCGAACTCGGCCATGAGCCGTTCGTCCGCGCTTCCACCGTTGGTGTCGATGGTCAACTCGAGGGTCTTGCCACTGGCATCCCGCCCCCCCGGATAGCCCGCCTCCGCGAGCAGCGTCTTAGCCTTCTCCAAATTGAATGCAAACGGGTTGCGGTGCTCCCTTTCGTGGCCGGCGATTCCGGGAGGCAACAACTGCTCCGCCACGATCGGCACGCTGTTGAAGAAAACGTCCAGATAGCCCTGCGCGTTGAACGCGGCCGAAAGCGCCTGACGCAGCTTCCGGTTCGGTCCGAGAACGGGATCCTCCATGTTGATGCTCATGAAGTAGGTGCTCGGTTCCGTGTCGCGATGCAGCGCCACCCCGCGCTCCACATACTTGGGGGAAAGATTTTTCGAGGGGGTGATCAGGCTCGAAAACGCGTCTTTCCCAACCCCCATGCCGTCCAGATACCCCTGCCGGAACAGCAGGAAGATCGGAATGGTCTCGCGAAAAATCGTGAAGGACACCTCGTCCACCAGCGGAAGCGCCCGGCCGGCCAGCGGCTTGAGCAAACCCTCCTGCGCAGTCTCCCAGCCATCGGTGGGGAACGTCGTGGTCCGGTAGCGGGGATTGCGCTGCAGCCGGATGCGCGTGTTGCGCTTCCATTCCGCAATCCGGAACGGCCCCGTGGCCACCGGATGAAACCGGAACAAATCCCGGGCCACGCCATCGTGGGTCTTGCCGTCGTAATACTCCACAGCCTCCCGCGCCACGGGGGAGGCGAAGTGCATCGCCAGCCAATACAGCAACTGCGGGTAGGCCGCCTTCAACCGGATCTCAAACGCGTACCGCCCCGTCACCCGGAGTCCTGCGATCGGCTTGCTGTAGTCGAACCCGCCGCTTTTGCGCGCCGCCTCGAAAGCCTCGCCCAGCCCCTCAATGTAGTCCTGCAAGGTGGAAACCACCGGGCATTCGACCTTCGGATCCGCAATCCGCTGGAAGGCGAACTCCACATCCTTCGCCACCAACTCGCGCCCCTTCCCATCTGGAAAACACGGGTCGTCGTGGAAGAAAATCCCCTCCCTGAGTTCGCATTTGTAAACGATTCCCCCGCCGTCACCCTCCGTGCGCACAGGCAGCTTGCTCAGCAAACAGGGCTGCAGCTCGTAGGGATCCGTCTTGAATGGATGGTACTCCAACAGACACTCCTGCACCGGCTCCAAAATCCGGCGGCTCACCTGGTCGTAGGACACCTGCGGATCCAGCGAACGGGGATCCTCGGGCAGCGCGGCATAGCGGGCCTTCCAAGGCGCCCCGGTTTCGCTTTGCTCCGCCAAAGGCGCCGGATGCGGATTGTTCGAGCAGCCCGCGAGCAACAGGACGCCCGCAAACAGCAAGCCGCACAGCGCCGCTGCAGAAAAAAGCGGCCGTCGGGGGTGGCGGCAAGAAAGCATCCCGAAAGGCTAAGCGGATTCCTCCCGCGCGACAAGAGGCGGAATCACCCTCTGTCCTTCAAGGGGCTATGCTGGGGCTCGGTCCCCCGGTCCTCAACCGGTTGCCAGTCGTCCCAGCACCGCAGCCAGCTGCTGCAGCACCTTTTCGGTGTGCGCCGCACTCAGGGTGATCCTCAAACGCGCGGCCCCCCGCGCGACAGTCGGGTAGCGAATGGGCGGCACCCAAAACCCGGCGGCCTCCAAGGCGCCGCTTAATGCAAGGACCCGCTCGGAAGTGCCGACGAGCACCGGCACAATTGCCGCGGGGAGCGCCACCGCCCCGGAAGCATCGCGCGTCAGCGACACTCGCAGCAACTCGCTCTGGAGCCCGGAAAGAACCCGGCCCAAAAGCTCCCCAAAACAGGCGCGGTGCCCCGAAAGCCTTGCACGTCGCTCGACACCCGCCGCCGACTGGATCCACTCCACGGCCGCACACCCTACCGCCGCGACTACCGGCGAAGGCGCGGTGGAAAACATAAATGAGCGCGCCCGGTTTGCGACCCATTCCACCAGACGCCCCGAACCGCAGACGTAACCGCCGGCGCCCCCGAGCGCCTTGCTCAAAGTCCCCAGGTGCACCTCCACCCGGGCGGCGAGGTTCAGCGCCTCCAGCAACCCCGCGCCGCGCTCCCCCAACACCCCCACCGCGTGCGCTTCATCCACCAACAGCCACGCACCAAACCGCTCCTTGAGCGACACGATTTCGCACAGCGGCGCCACATCCCCGTCCATGCTGAAAACGCTCTCGGTGGCGACAAGGACCCGCTTCCCTCCGTGCTTGTTCGCCGCCCAACGCAACAGCCGTTCCAGCCCCCCGAGGTCGTTGTGCGGGAAGACCCGCACGACCGCCCCCGAGAGACGGCTCCCGTCGATGATGCAAGCGTGGCAGAGCTTGTCCAAAATCACCACGTCCCCGGGCCCCACCAGCGCGCTGATCGTCCCCACCGCCGCCGCGTAACCGCTCGAAAACACCAGCGCAGCCTCCGTCTGTTGCCACGCCGCGAGCGCCTCCTCCAACTCCCAGTGCGGCCCGAGGCCGCCGCTGATCAGGCGCGACGCCCCCGAGCCTGTGCCGTACCGCCGGATCGCCTCGATCGCGGCCTC
>JBILKV010000208.1:0-7597 GCA_044376515.1 Chthoniobacteraceae bacterium
GCCTGAAATCCAGGTCTCGGAGGTGTTGCCGCTTCATGCCAAAATTGCGGACCAGTTCTCGCTTGTGCGGTCCTGTCACCATGACGGAGCGGCGGTTCATGATGCTGGATGGCAGATTATGCAGACCGGCCGCCGTTTTACGGGCGGGGTGCAGACGCCGCACATGGGAGCGGTGGCGAGTCATCTGCTTGGTAAACGTAACGATCTGCCGCCTTTTATGGTGCTGCCCGAACTGATGGGGCGTGGCGGCGGCAATTTGCCAAACGGTCAGGCCGGTGGCTTTCTGGGCAAAGCGTTTGATCCGTTTGCGCTGATGGCGGACCCTTCCAAGCCGAACTTTAAGGTGCCAGACCTTCTGCCTCCCGATCTCATCGGAGCGGTTCGAATGGAGCGTCGCCAGCGGATGCGGGAGGTCGTGGAGGGAGCTATCCAGCAATTTGAGGCCAGCGAAGACGCCCGGCTGATGGACGAAAACTTCCACGCCGCCTTCCGTCTGATGACAAGCGAACAGGCTCGCAGCGCATTTGATCTCTCCAAGGAACCCGACTCGGTCCGGGACCGGTATGGGCGCAACCGATTTGGGCAGAGCTGTCTGCTTGCCAGGCGTCTGGTGGAGAATGGGGTGCGTTTTGTGACCTTGAACACTTTCCTGACCGTGTTCGGCGAGACCACCTGGGACATTCACGGGTCCAAACCATTTACCTCTATCGACGGTATGAAAAACGAGGTTTGTCCGATGTACGACCAGGCTTACTCGGCGCTTATCGAGGATCTTAAGCAGCGCGGGATGCTCGCCAATACCATGGTGGCCGCCCTCAGCGAGTTCGGTCGCACACCGAAGGTGAATCCGGCTGGCGGACGGGATCATTGGCCGCAATGTTTCACCGTTTCCTTTGCCGGCGGCGGAGTCAAAGGCGGGCGTGTGATTGGAAAAAGCGATCCTGTGGGTGGCTTCCCTGCCGAGCGGCCTGTGTTGCCGGGGGATTTGGTGGCGAGCATTTTCCACAGTTTGGGGCTGGATCACGAAAGTCATCTACCCGGTCCCGCCGGACGGCCATTCCCTCTGGTGGACTTCGGTCGCCAGCCAATCCGCGAACTTTTCACCTAATCCGTTATGTGGCGCAAATTACTGCTTGGCCTGAGTTGCCTGTCTTTGGGCGGATTCCAGAGTCTTGTGGGGGTGGAATCACCTCGGCAGCTCGGGTTAATCCCGGCTTCGGTCGAATTGCACACCCCCGGGGAACACCAGACGCTTCTGGCGATTCTGGAAAGGGCTGGTCTTCCTTCGGGAATGGCCGAAGGCGTGGTGTTCACCTCCGCCGATCCGGCTGTGGTGGAGGTCTCCAAGGACGGCGTTCTGACGGCGCGTTCCAATGGGAGCACCAAGGTGTCGGCGGAATGTAATGGGTTGAGCGCCACGGCGTCAGTTACGGTGCGCGTGGAAGGAGGCGAGGCCGAATGGAGTTTTAACCGCCACGTGCTCCCAATTATGAGCAAGGCTAGCTGCAATGGCGGGGGTTGCCATGGCGCGCTTGCCGGGAAAGGTGGCTTCCGACTCAGCCTAGGGGGCTACGATCCGGAGGCCGATTTCCTGAACCTCACCCGGGGTGCACTCGGGCGGCGTATCGAATCCGCGGATCCGCTGTACAGTCTTCTGCTGACCAAACCCACCTCGGCCGCTCCGCACAAGGGGGGCCGCCGGTTGGACCCGCGTTCGGAAGATTACCGTTTGCTAGCCGAATGGATCGCCTCGGGAGCCCCCGGCCCGCTCCCGAAAGAGGCAGGGCTGGATCATATTGAAGTGCTTCCGGCTCGTTGGTCTTTGCAGAAGGGACAGAAAATCCGGCTTCTGGTGCGCGCGCATTACGGCGACGGACGTGTGGAGGATGTCACGCGGTGGGCTAAATTTTCGTCCACGGACGAAACGATGCTGCGCCTGAGTGATGCCAATGGCGGAGTGGAAGTCACCGGGTACGGGGAAGGTGCGGTGACGGCGTGGTTTTCGAGTCGTATTGTGATGAGCCGGATCTTGTCGCCGTTTCCGAGCGAAGGGGAGCCGGGTTCCCCGGAGGTGTGGAAGGTTCGCAATGTGGTGGATGAAAACGTCAACGCCCAGTTGCGCCAACTCAACCTGACGCCGTCTGCGACGGTGGATGACGCCACTTTCCTGCGGCGAGCTTTCCTGGATACGACGGGCATTTTGCCGACGCCGGCGCAAACGCGGGCCTTTCTCGAAGATCAGTCGTCGGGCAAACGGGACGCCTTGATTGAAAAACTACTCAGTAGCCGTGATTTTACGGACTACTGGACGTACCGCTGGTCGGATCTGTTCCTCATTAGTGGAGCTCATCTGCGGCCTGAGGCGGTGAAATCCTATTACCAGTGGCTGCGTTCGGAGGTGGAAAAGAACACACCGTGGGACGAGTTGGTGCGCCATGTGGTAACGGCGCGTGGAAGCAGCCTGGAACAGGGTGCGACCAACTTCTTCGCCGTGCATCAGGAACCCGAAGCCATGGCGGAGAACGTGAGCCAGGCGTTTATGGGACTCTCCATTAATTGCGCCAAATGCCACAACCACCCTCTGGAGAAGTGGACCAACAACCAGTACTACGCCTTTGCCAACCTGTTTTCGAGGGTGCGAGCCAAAGGGTGGGGGGGAGACGCACGCAGCGGAGACGGCAAACGCACGTTGTACACCGTTCCGTCGGGCGAATTGTTACAGCCCAAAACCGGGCGTCCCCAACCAGCGGCCCCGCTGGATGCGCCACCTGCCCCGGATACGGAGGGCACCGATCGCCGGGAGGTTTTGGCCGAGTGGCTCACGTCGCCTTCCAACCCGTATTTTACCCGAGCCGTAGTGAATCGGGTGTGGGCGGCATACTTTGGGATGGGGATTGTGAATTCGGTAGACGATTTGCGGGCCTCCAATCCGGCGACCAACGAAGCGTTACTGAATGCGCTGTGTGCGTTGCTCGTAGAGAAAAAGTACGATTTGAAGGCCTTGATGCGGGCAATTCTTCAAAGCGCCACCTACCAGCGTTCGAGTGAGGCAATTGCGGGGAACAAGGCGGATTCGCGCTATTTTGCGCGGTATTATCCGCGTCGGCTCATGGCGGAGGTGATGAGTGACGCCATTAGTACCGTTACGGGTGTGCCCGAGGAATTCAACCAAGTGCTATTGCAGGATGGTTCGTCTGAGAAAACGGATTTTTACCCGAAGGGAACCCGGGCGTTGCAGCTCTACGATTCGGCGGTGCGGTCTTACTTTCTGAAGACCTTTGGGCGGAATCAGAGGGACACCACCTGCGACTGCGAGCGTTCGAATCAACCGAGTATTGTCCAGGCGTTGCACCTTTCCAACAGCTCTACGCTTAATGGCAAACTCGCGGCGGCGGAGAACTCCGTCACGGCCCTGCTGGCGGAGGCGCCCCATGACGGCGATCTCATTGAACGCACGTTCCTCCTTTGCCTGAACCGGCTGCCCAAACCGACGGAACTGCAGGAATACAGCAAGCTTCTGTCCGCCGCAAAACCCGAAGAACGCCGCCTGGTCACTGAAGACCTGATGTGGTCGCTGCTCACCAGCCGGGAGTTTTTGTTCCAACACTAACCCCAGTGTTTATGCGCATCCCCAAGAACGCTTCTTTTTACACCGCCCTCTGGTCCTCTTCGAAACGTCTCCGTCTGGCGGTCTGCCTCCCTTTCTGGGCGGTTGCCGTGGGACTTTCCGGGACACTTTCCGCAGCGACCCCCGATTTCCACGCCGACATTGCACCGATCCTGCGGGATTATTGTTCCGCCTGTCATAGCGGTCAGGAACGCGAGGGGGATCTGAATCTGGAAACCTTCCGCGCAATGAAAAAGGGAGGCGAAACCGGCCCGGCGTTACCCGAGAAACCCGGAGCCAAAAGTCTGCTGGAGGATGTCATTCATGGCAAAAAACCGGCCATGCCGCCCAAAAAGGAAACGCAACTGACGCCGGCCGATTTGGCCATCCTGGAGGCGTGGTTAAAAGCCGGTGCACCCGGGCCGACGGCACCGGATGTGTCGATCCTGACGCTGGTGACTGTCCCGGATCTGCCGCTGAAAGTGGGCAAATCGAAGGCCGTGACGGCTGCGGCGCTATCTCCCGACGGGCGTTTTCAGGCCGTGGCCCGGTACCGTTCGGTAGAGGTGCTCGATGCGAATACACGTGCTGTGGTTCACCGATTCGAGGGCTTGCCGGGTAAGGTCGCTCAACTCGCCTTCTCTCCGGACGGCACCCGTCTCGTGGCAGCCTCAGGAGTTGTGGGAATGAGCGGAACGGCCGTGTGCTGGGATCTGAAGGGGGGAACGGCTCCTATTAAACTGGAAGGCGAACACCGGGATCTCGTGTATTCGGCGCGCTGGTCGCCGGACGGCCAGCTTCTTGCCACTGGAGGTTATGACACCAAAGTTGTGTTGTGGGAGGCGGCTACCGGACGCGTGGTGCGCAGGATGACGGCCCATACAGGGGCGGTTTTTAACCTGGCCTTCAGTCCCGATGGAACGTTGCTCGCCAGCGCCAGCGGAGATCAGACCATCAAGATCTGGCGGGTCAAAGATGGCGAACGGCTCGATACCTTAAAGGAACCGCAGGGTGAACAATTCAGCGTGGCGTTTACCCCCGACGGAAACTCCGTGGTGGCCGCCGGCGCCGATAACCGGATCCGGGTCTGGACGCTCAAGAGCCGGGAGAAGGCTGAAATTAATCCGGTGCGGGTATCGCGTTTTGCACATGAGGCGTCTGTGACGACGCTGAGTATTGTGCCGTCGGGCGACCGTGTGGTGAGCGCGGCGCTGGATCGTTCGATGAAGGTGTGGAGTTTACCCGGGCTGGAGTTGATCCAGATTCTGGCGCCGCAGCCTGACACCGTGACGTCAATGCAGCCTTTGTCTGGGGGCAATAAGGTAATGGTGTCCCGGATGGATGGTTCGCTGGATTGGATTGGTTTGCCGGAGGTAGCGCGTGCGCCGGGGGCACTGGCGAAAATCGAGCCCGTGGTCTCGCATGTGGAGGAGTCAGCCGGGCAGAAGCCGGTGGAAGTCGCGGAAGTGGAGCCCAACAACAGCACCAGTGAGGCACAGGAGATCCAGATTGCCTCTGAGATCCGGGGCAAAATCGACAAGCCAGGGGACACAGATGTGTTCCGATTTGAGGCGAAGAAAGGAGCAGAACTCGTCTTTGAAGTGTTTGCGGAGAGGGAAAAATCTTCGCTGGATTCGCGTCTGGAGGTGCGTGACGCCAAGGGCGGCACCATTGAACGGGTGGTTTTGGAATCCACCCATAGTTCCTGGCTGTCGTTTCGGGGTAAGGATTCGAAGACCTCCGATGACTTCCGTATCCAGCACTATTCAGAGATGGAGATAAACGAGCTCCTCTACTGTAACGGCGAAGTCCTCAAACTCTGGATGTATCCGCGCGGCCCCGACTCCGGGTTTATGGTTTACCCTGGTGAAGGTGACCGGAACTCCGTTTTCGACACGACCCCGCTTTCTCATCCGCTCGGACAGACAGTATATGCGGTCCGGCCGCTGCCTCCTGGTTCGCAACCGCCGCCCAATGGACTGCCGGTATTCCGGTTGCACTACGAAAATGACGACGATCCTAGTCGGGTCGGGGGGCACGATTCGGTGCTCCATTTCACGGCTCCTGCGGATGGCAGCTACCAGGTTCGGCTCACGGATGCCCGGGGTTTTGGGGATGAAAAAGGCACCTACCGGCTGGTGTGCCGTCAGGCGCGGCCGGATTTTACTGTGACGCTTTTCAAAGGCGGCAAGCCGACGGTGAGTCCGGGCAGTGGCCGGGAGTTTCAGCTTAAGGTGAATCGTAAGGATAACTTTGAGGGGCCGGTGCGGGTGGAACTGGAAGGGCTGCCGCCTGGGTTTCACGCAACGACACCGATTGTGATCGAGGCAGGCCAGACGTTCGCATTCGGTTCCTTGTACGCCGATGGGGATGCGGCCGCCCCGGACGCGGCGCTGGCGAGTGCGAGCCGGTTGGTGGCTACGGCGACCATTGGTGGTAAAGAGGTTCGTCACGAGAGTCCCGGGATGGGCGAAATCAAACTGGGGGCAGCGCCTAAGGTGACTTTGGAAGTGCTTGCCAAAGCCGGGGAAGAAACGCCCGCGGCTACTGTGCCGACCCAACCGCTGGAGTTGACGATTCATCCCGGGGAAACGATCACGGCGCGGATTCGGGCCAATCGCCTGGATTTCAAGGACCGGATCGAGCTCGGGAAGGAGGACTCGGGCCGGAACCTTCCCCATGGTGTGTATGTGGATAATCTGGGGTTGAGCGGTCTATTGATTCCGGAAGGTGCCGTGGAGCGTGAGTTTTTTCTGACCGCAGCCAAGTGGGTGCCGGAAGGCGACCGGCTGATTTTCTTCCGGGGCAAAGCGGATGGCGGACAGACGACGCCGGCGGTGCTGCTGCATGTGCGTCACCGGGCTGGCAATTAAACCCAAAGAATCAGTTCCAATGACTACGCGACGCCATTTTCTAGCCGGGCTCGGCACAGCCGCCGCCTCTTTGTGGGTGCAGCAACTCAGTGCCGCGCCGGATCCCAAAAAAGACACCATTATTGGCCATGGAGCCTTTCGTTACCGGGTGCATAAGGACTGGGTGCCAGCCGGACAAGGGCGACATCACCCGATTTTGAACTGTCACGAGATGGTACAGGTCAAAGATGGACGGCTGTTCATGATCGGGGATCACGGGAGCAATCAGATGCTCATTTTTAAGCCGGACGGCACTATCCTGGATTCGTGGGGGAGCGTTTGGCCGGGCGGTCACGGATTGACGCTCTCAGTGGAAAACGGGGAGGAGTTCCTGTTTGTGACCGATAGCGGTTTGTGGAAAAGCGGGAATGGCGGGTATCGACAGACGGGACGAGTTACGAAGATTGATCTGACAGGGAAGGAGATTTTCAGCATCAGCCATCCGATGAATGTCGGGGCGTACGAGCCGGGGATGACCTTTAATCCTACCGAGACGGCGGTTGCGCCCAATGGCGACATCTACGTTGTGGACGGGTACGGATCGCAGTTTGTGTTGAGGTACGATTCGCGGGGTAGGTTTTTGCAGCGGTTTGGGGGGAAGGAAGGGGTGCCGTTGGGAGAGCGGCTCAATAACGCGCATGGAGTGGCGATTGACCTGAGGGCGGGAGTGGAGAAGGCGAGTGTGCTGGTGACGTCACGAGCGGACCACTGTTTCCGGCGGTTTACACTGGATGGGCAGTACATCGAGACGCTTTCGGTGCCCGGTTGTATGGTGTGTCGGCCGGTGATTTCCGGTCAGGAACTCTACGCCGGAGTCTGTTGGTCGAAGAATCCGGAGCTGAACAAGCTTGCGAATAATCCGAGCGGGTTCGCGGTGATTCTGGATGCGGAGGGGAAGGTGGTGAGTGCGCCTGGCGGGACGGAGCCTGTGTACGAGGAGGGTAAACTCAAGCCACTGACACGGGCCGAGCCGGTATTCGATCACGGGCACGACGTGTGTGTGCTGGAGAACGGAGATCTGGTGGTGTGCCAGTGGAACGCGTTTCAGACGTACCCGATCAAGCTGGAGAAGCTGTGG
>JBILKV010000392.1:0-7562 GCA_044376515.1 Chthoniobacteraceae bacterium
CCCCGTTGCCAACTTCCACATCGTAGCTGCCCGCGTCTCCGACCTGTGCGGACGCGATCCCCAGGACCGCGCCCGTCGCGCCGGCAATCGCCACGCCATCCTTGCGCCACTGGTAGCTGAGCGGGGCCGTGCCGGACGCAGTCACGCTCAGGCTGAGCGGTGTCAGGTTTGCAATCGCAACCGCTGCAGGATGCCTCGTGATGAGCACCGGCGTGTTCACACTGAGCGCGGCACCCGCGCTGATCGCGCTTCCCACCGCGTTGCCAACCACCACGTCATAGGTCCACGCATCGGACGCCTGCGCAGAGGGAATCGTGTAGGTCGCCGAGGTGGCACCAGCGATCGCCGCCCCTCCCCTGCGCCACTGGTACTGGAGCGGCGCGGTTCCGGACGCCACCACGCTGAAGGTCGCCACCGCACCCGGGTTCACCGTCAGGGCGGTGGGCGGGGTGACAATTGTCACGGGGGTGTTGACCGTCACCAAGGCCGTCGCACTTGCGACACTCCCCACCACGTTGGTCACCACCGCGTCATAGGAACCCGCGTCCGTTTCTTTTGCAGAGCTGATCTGGTAGGTTGCCCCGGTGGCCCCGGCAATCGGCGCGCCGTCCTTGCGCCACTGGTAGCTGAGCGGGGCCGTGCCGGATGCCGCGACGCCCAGCAAGGCGGAGGCACCAAGTCCGATGGTGGTGGCCGCGGGTGGGGTCACGATGGTCACCGGGGCGTTGAGCGCGATGGTGGCCACACTCGAGGTCGCCGTCCCAAGCACGTTGGTGAGCACCACATCATAACCGCCCGTGTCACCCGACTGCACCGAGGTCAGCTGCAGGGTGGCCGAGGTGCCCCCGGCAATCGCTACTCCGCCGCGCCGCCACTGGTAGCTGATCGGCAGCGCGCCGGTCGCCGTCACACTCAGGCTCGCCGCCGCCCCGGGGTTGACCGCCAGGCTCACCGGTTGCACGGCGATTGCCACGGGCGTGTTGACCACCACCACGGCGGCGGCCGATGTCACGCTCCCCACCACGTTGGTCACCACCGCGTCGTAACTACCCGCGTCAGCACCCACCGCTGAACCGATCGACAGCGCCGCGGCTATGGCGCCCGCAATCGGCGTCCCGTTCTTGCGCCACTGGTAGGTGATGGGCGCCGTACCCGAGGCGGCCACCCCCAGTTGAATCGGCAGACCCGGATTCACCGAGAAACCAGACGGTTGGGTGGTGATGGTCACCGGCGAGTTCACCGAGAGCAACGCGGACGCGCTAGTGACGGTCCCTGCGATGTTGGTTGCCACCACATCGTAACTGCCGGCGTCCAACGCCTGCGCCGCAGGCAGGACCAGCACCGCACCCGTGCCACCGGCGACCGGCACTCCCGCCTTACGCCACTGGTAGGCGAAGGGAGGCGTGCCGGCGAGGACCACGCTGAAGGACGCACCCGCATTTGGATTGACCGTCAGATGAGCGGGCGGAGTGACGATCGAAACCGGCGTGTTCATCGAAAGCAAAGCCAACGCCGAAACCGCGTTGCCCACGCCGTTTCCAACCACCACGTCGTACTGGCCCACATCACCCGGGGCCACCGCTGGAATCGCAAAACTTGAACCCGTTCCTCCCGCAAGCGGGACCCCGCCCTTTCGCCATTGGTAGGTGAAAGGCGGCGTGCCACCAACGGCCACGCTGAAGTTTGCGGGCGCCCCCGGATTGACCGTCACCGCAGCGGGCTGCACCGTGACCGTCACGGGGCTGTTGATCGAGAGGGTGGCCGTGCCGGAGGTCGTCGGGCCGACGATGTTGCTGACCACGACATCATAATCGCCTGCGTCGGCCGCTTTTGCCGAGGAGAAGGAGAGGGTCGAAGCGGTTGCACCAACAATGCCCACCCCACCCTTGCGCCACTGGTAGGTGAAGGGAGCGGTGCCCGCTGCCACCACTGAAAACGCAGCCGCCGCTCCCGGGTTGACGGCCACGGAGGCCGGCGCGGTGGTGATGCTCACCGGCACGTTGAGGGTAAGTGTCCCGCTGTTGCTCGTGACAGACCCCACGACGTTGGTGGCGACCACATCGTAGCTGCCGGCGTCCGCGGCCTGCGCGCCGGACACCGAGAGTGTACCGGAGGTCTTGCCCGCAAGCGCGACCCCATCCTTACGCCACTGGTAGGTGATCGGTTGCGTGCCGGTCGTGCTCACGCTGAAGGTCGCCGTCGCTCCCGGGTTGACCCTGGTGTCGGCAACCTGTGTCTGAAAGTAAGGGGCGGAGTTGACCGAAACCACGGCCGACCCGGACGTCACCGTGCCCACCACGTTTCCAACCACCACGTCGTAATTGCCGGAGTCGGACGCCTGCGCGGACGCAATGGTATAGCTTGCTCCAGTGCCGCCCGCGAGCGCGCTGCCGCCCTTGCGCCACTGGTAGGTCAACGGAGCGGTTCCCGTGGCCGTCACCGAAAGCGTCGCATCCCCACCCGGGTTGACCGCGAGGCCGGTGGGCTGGCCGGTGATGCTCACCGGAGTGTTGACCAAGAGGGTCGCGGCCGCGCTTGCGAGCGGCCCCACGACGTTGCTCACCACGACGTCGTAGCTTCCCGCATCCAACGCCTGGACACTCCCAAGCGAAAGCAGCGCACCCGTGCCGCCCGCGAGGTTCGTCCCGTTCTTGCGCCATTGGTAGGTGAAGGGCGCGGTACCCGCAACCGACACGCTGAACACCGCGCCAGCGCCGGGATTGACCGTGAGGTCAGCCGGTTGCGCGGTGATGCTCACCGGGGTGTTGAGCGTGAGGGCGGCGCCGTTGGAGGTGAGACTCCCCACCACGTTGGTCACCACCACGGTATACAGGCCGGTGTCCGACGGCTGGACCGAGGAAATGGTGTAAGTGCCGGAAGTCGCTCCCGCGATCGGTATTCCCGCGCGGCACCACTGGTAGGCGAACGGGCTGGTGCCCGCGGCCGCCACGGAGAAGGTCGCCGCCGCTCCCGGGTTGACGGCCTGCGCAACGGGTTGTGTGGTGATCGTGACCGGATTGTTGAGGCTCAGTGCGGCTGAGGCGCTCGTGACGGCTCCCACCATGTTGGTCACCACCACTTCGTAGGTGCCCGCGTGGATGGCTTGCGCCGAGGAGATGCTGTACGTCGACAACGTCCCTCCCGCGAGCGCCACGCCGTTGCGGCGCCACTGGTAGGCGAGTGGCGCTGTCCCCGCCGCAACCACCGAAAAACTGGCGGGCGCGCCCGGGTTGACCGCCAGCGAGGCCGGCGGCGTGCTGATCGTCACGGGAGTGTTGACCGAAAGCAACGCGGCCGTGCTGGTATCGGTCCCGGCACCGTTGCTGACCACCACCGTGTAACTTCCCGCATCCACTGCTTGAACCGATGGAAGCGTCAGGGTGCCCGAAGTTCCCCCCGAAACAGCCACTCCGTCCCGCCGCCATTGGTAGGTGAGCGGAGCGGTGCCCGTGGCGCCCACCGTCAATGTGGCGGTGGCTCCCGGGTTGACCGTCAGGCCAGTGGGTTGCGTGAGCACCGTGGCGGGCACGTTCAAAGCGACCACGGCGGTGCCCGAGGCGACCGTGCCCACCACGTTGGTGACCAACACGTCGTACATGCCACCGTCAGAGAGCTGCGCCGAAGCGATCGGGTAGGAGGCCAGGGTGCCCCCCGCGAGCGCAGTGCCATTTTTGCGCCACTGGTAGGTCAACGGCGCGGTGCCTGTTGCCACCACACTCAGGGTCGTTGCCGCGTTTGGATTGACCGCCACGCCTGCAGGCTGGGTGGTGATGCTCACAGGAACATTCACCGTGATCACCGCCGCGGTGGAGGTGAGGCTGCCCACCACGTTGCTCACCACCACGGTGTAGGTCCCCGCATTTGCAGGCAGGACGGAGGCCAGCGTGTAGGTGGCGGAGGTCCCGCCCGACAGCGGCGCCCCGTTCTTTTGCCACTGATAGGAGATGGGCGCGGTGCCGGTTGCCGCCACGCTCAGCACTCCAAGCGTCCCGGGATTGAGCGCCTGCGAAAGGGGCTGGGTGGTGATGCCCACCGGCGTGTTGACCGAGAGCGCCGCGCTTCCCGAGGCAACGGTTCCCACCAGGTTGCTCACCAGCACGTCGTAACTCCCCGCATCCAAGGCCTGCACCGAGGGAATCGCTAACGTCGCCGCGGTTCCTCCCGAAAGCGGCACCCCTGCCTTGCGCCACTGGTAGGTCAACGGGGCGGTGCCCGTCGCTGCGACGCTGAAGGTGGCCAGCGTGCCGGGATTCACCGAGAGGGAAGCGGGCTGGGTGGTGATGGTGACGGGCGCGTTGACCGAAAGCGTCGCCGTGCCGGAGGTCACCGTGCCCACCACGTTGCCCACGCGCACGTCGTAGACTCCCGCATCGGAGGCCTGCACCGAGGCAAGCGTCAAACTGGCCGAGGTGCCGCCCGCAATCGGTGCGCCCCCCTTGCGCCACTGGTAGGTCAGCGGCGCGGTGCCGGTCGCCGCCACCGTGAAGGTCGTCAGCGTCCCGGGGTTCACCGTCCACGATTGCGGCTGGGTGGTGATGCTCACCGGTGTGTTCAGCGAAAGGGTCGCGGTACCCGAGGTGACGCTGCCCACAGGATTGTTCACCACCACCGAATAACTGGCCGCGTCGGAGGCCTGCACCGAGGGGATGCTGAAGGTCACAGCCGTTCCACCGGTGATCGGCGCGCCGTTCTTCTGCCACTGGTAGGTCAGCGGAGCCGTGCCCGTGGCTGTGACGCTAAAGGTCGCCAGGGTGCCCGGATTCAGCGTGAGCGACTGGGGTTGGGCCGTGATCACGGCGGGTGCGTTGACAGAAAGAAGCGCGCTGCTCGAGGTGACGCTGCCGACCACATTGGTCACGACCACCGCATAGCTTCCCGCATGCAGCGCCTGCGCAGACGGGATCGTGAAGGTGGCCGCCGTGCCGCCCGCAATCGGTGCGCCATCCTTGCGCCACTGGTAGCTGAACGGAGCGGTGCCCGTGGCGGTCACCGAGAAACTTGCCACGGTGCTTGGATTGACCGTAAGCGCACCGGGTTGCGTGGTGATGGTCACCGGCGCGTTGACCGAGAGGGCGGCCGTCCCCGAGGTGACGCTCCCCACGATGTTGGTGACCACCACGTCGTAGTTCGCCGCGTCGGAAGCCTGCGCGGAGGCGATCGTGTAGGTGGCCGCAGTGCCTCCGGAAAGCGGAGAACCGCCCTTGCGCCACTGGTAGCTGAGGGGCGCGGTGCCGGTCGCGGCGACATTGAAGGTTGCAGGCGTCCCGGGGTTCACGATCAGTGCGGCGGGCTGGGTCGTGATGGTCACCGGCGTGTGGAGTGAAAGAATGGCGGCGTTGGAGGTGACCGGGCCGACTATGTTGGTGACCACCACATCGTAACTGCCCGCGTCGGATGCCTGCGCAGACGGGATCGTGAAACTGGCGGAGGTTCCCCCGGCGATGGGAGTTCCGCCCTTGCGCCACTGGTAGGAGAGCGGGGCGGTACCGGTCGCGGTCACATTGAAGATCGCGGCTGTCGCGGGATTTACGACAAGACCAACGGGTTGCGCGGTGATGGAGACCGGGATATTCACGGTCAGCGTGGTGGAGGAACTCGTGGTTGTTCCCACCCCGTTGGAGACCACCACATCATAACTTGCACCGTCGGTGGGTTGGACGGAAGGGAGCGTGTGGGAGGCGGCCGTGGCCCCGGAGATGGCGGTCCCGTTCTTGCGCCACTGGTAGGTAAAGGGTGGTGCCCCGGCGGCGGAAACGGTGAGCGTGGTGGAAGTCCCCACCGTGGCGGACGGGTTGAGCGGTGTGAGGGTGAGGATGGGTTTGAGCCGCACGGTAACCGTGGCGGGCTCGCTTTGGAAGGTGCCCGCCGGGGAAGTGACCTCCACGAGGTAGCGGCCTGCGGAAGCGGCCGTGGCGGTGCCCACGGAGAGGAGGCTGGCGGTGCCACCGGAGACAGCGGTGTAGCTACCGCTGTTAAGGACGGTTTCCTGCTTCCACTGGTAGGAAAGCCGCTGGCCCGGCGCATGCACCGCCGTTTGAAGCGTGAAGAGGCTGCCCTCGTTGACCGTCACGGGCTGGAGCGCCAGAGTGAAGGACGGCTTGGAAGTATCGTAGGCGATAGAGTTGCCAAGGCCGTTGAACTGCACCGTGGCGTAGGAACCGGTGAGTACGAGCGAAACGGGCGCGTTGCGGTTGCCCGAACTGCCATCGCCAACTGCGCCATTCCCGTTGTTGCCCCAGCCCATAAGTCCGACCCCGCCGGGAAGTACAATCGTGGTGCTTTCCGGTTGGTTTGCTTCACTTCTAAACACCGCGAACGATTGGATTGCTGTGCCGCTCAGCACCCCAGTGTCAATGACAGGGGCAAAGCTTGTGGACGAGTTGGTGTTTCCCAAACCAAGGTCGCCCTGCGTATTTACCCCGGCGGTAAACACCTTTCCATCAACGGTGAGCACTGCGGAGCAATCGCCGCAAGCGGCAATCGCTGCCACCGTTTTTCCAACCAACCCGCCCGTCGCGGCGACAAGGACCGGGCTGCTGGAGGCGGTCGTGGTTCCATTACCAAACTGTCCCGATCCATTCGCTCCCCAGGCAAACAGGAGTCCATCCCGTGAAAGGGCCAGCGAATGCCTCCATCCCGCCGAAATCGCCACGATGGACCTGCCCGCAAGCACGCCGGAGCGGTCCACCGCCACAGGCGCATTCGCCTGCGTGGTGGTCCCGTTTCCGAGCGCACCATTGGTATTGGCACCCCAACCGAACACCTGCCCGTCCGAAGTAAGCACCAGATTCCAGTTATCCCATTGGCCGGAGGAGATCCCCACAACCGTTTTGCCTGCAAGCACGCCGGAACGGGTGACCTGCATGGGAACAGTGGAGGCCACAGTCGTCCCGTTGCCCAACTGGCCGCTGCCGTTGGCACCCCACGCGTACAACAAACCGTCAGACGTCAGCACCAACGTGTGGTTCTGCCCCGCCGAGACGGCGGTGATTTTCTTTCCTGCGAGAAGTCCGGTCAGGGGCACCTGCTGAAACTCTTGATACATCCCGCCCGTACTGCCCAAACCCAACTGTCCGCTGCCATTGCTACCAGTCGCGTACAGATTGCCGTCGTCTGCCAGTAAGACCGTATGCGACTGCCCACTGGCGGTTTGCAGAATCTTTTTGCCAGAGAGGTTGCGTGAACTCATGGCCACCGGCGTCGGGTAAGAGCGCGGCAGTGTGGCGCCAATCTGGGATTCATCGCCGCGCCCCCACGTATGGAGGTTTCCCTCGCTGTCGAGCAATACGCCCATCTGACCTCCCATGGAGGCCAAGACCACGGACTTGCCCGCTAGCGAACCGTTCTTGGAAATGGCGACGGCGGAGGCGCTGTCCATAAGGCTGCCAGTCCCCAACACGCCATTTGCATTAGAACCAAAGGTCCAGACCACGCCATCATCGGTCAGTACGAGAGGCCCAGTGTCCGAAAGGTAGCCGCCAAACATTTTGGTCACTTTTCTTGAACCACCCAAAGCGGACACCGCAACGGGGGAGTAGGCGTCCGCAGAAGAGCCGTCCCCC
>JBILKV010000209.1:0-7544 GCA_044376515.1 Chthoniobacteraceae bacterium
GTACTCCATACCCCAGGGGTCGAGGGGGACCTCCTTGAGCAGTTGCCGCCAGTTGCGGGGCGCGGGAGAAGAGGAGGGCTGCTGCACCAGTGCCTTGAGTCCCTGTTCGCTGGAGGGCGGGAAGCCATTCATGCTCTCGTAGACCATCAGCTGGGTTGCCATGGTTTGGAGATCGCTTTTGATCTTGGTTTCCTTGGCCACGCCGAGGTTATCGCCCAGCGTGTACGCGGCCACCCCGGCCAGCAGGCCGATGATCATGACGACCATCATGATTTCAATCAGGGTAAAACCGGCACGCAACGGGCGCAGAGAACGTTTCATACGGGGGAACGGGGCAACAAGGAGATCGGTATCTTTCACAAACTGGAATACTAGGGGTTGGAGGAAGCCGGACGGCGGTAGCGGAGCTGAATCTCCACCCTGCGCACCTCGGCCGCCTGCTCGCTGGACGGGAGCGCAATGTCCGCCGTGTTGACACCTTTGGCAAGCGCGGAGCCCGGCACAAACTGCTGCACCCGGAGCCACCCGGAGTAATGCATCGCTCCGGGAGTCTTTCCCGCGGCGGGCCGCAGTTTCCACGCCGGATCGGCCAGATCGGGAAGGACGGGCGCGGCTGGGGGAAGATCCTGTCCGTTGACCGAAACGACGGGCGGCCTGCCGGCTTCGGCATGGCGCACCTCAAAAGTCAGCAGCGCGCACTCGGGCCTCTTGAGCAGCTCAAACTCGACAATGCCTGAACCACCGGGCTCCACCGTAAAGGGCCCTTCGTCCAACGGGGCGTGCACGCGGCTCCAGAGGAGGGTGTCGCTCTCGGCAAGGGCTGTGGCGGAAGCGTCGTTCTCAAAGGCATCCGCCACGGGAGCGGGCGCGAAGTCTACCGGATGCAGCACCTGCGTGTAGCGCATCGCGGCGGCGAAGAGTTCGTTGAGACGCTCCCCTTTTTCGGGCAGCTCGATCTCGATGTAGTTGGCGCCCTCGGCGGGGATGCGGAGCAGTTCGGTGACCGCCTCGTCCGGCGAGCCCAACGGCTCGGACCGGTACACCTGCCTCCCCGTTTCGCTCCATGCCATCACGGTTGCAGTCCCCTTCCCTGAAGCCAGCCCGACCCGCAGCTCCACTACCGGTGCCAGCGAGGCGAGCTTGCGCAGATGCAACCGGACCGCAGTGTGGGCGGCCAGTTCGCCCTCGCGCGGGTAGCGCTGGATCATGACGCGCTCGATCCAGAGCGGCAGCGTTTGCTGGGTGCGCTCGGCCAGAAGGTCGTTGATTTCAAAGCGGACGGTGAACGGCGCCACCCGCTGCCGTAGAACGGGCCCCTGTGCCTGCGCGCCCGCGCCACCGCACAGCAGACCGGCCAACGCGAGGGCGACAGTCAGGGGGGGAGCGTACTGGAGTTTCGAAAATTGCATCGGGCGGGGCGGGGATCTGTTGGGAGCAGGTCGTCGGGGCAGGCGGAGGGCGTCAGTCGCTGGGCGGGGCTAAAAACCGCCGGGACGCAGCCCTTTGGTCATGGAGAACACAGCACTCAGAATGCCGAACACCACGAATCCGACAACGACGGCAATCCCGACCATCACCAAGGGCGGAATGAGCGTGGAGATGATCTTGACCTGTTTGTCCAACTCGCGGTCGTACACGTCAGCGATGTTGTTGAGCGTTTCGCCGAGGCGCCCCGACTGTTCGCCCACGGCCAGCATATCGACAAACAATTCGGGAAAGAGTTTCTGCTGGGTGAAGGCATTGGAGAGGGCGACCCCGTCGACAACGGCCCGCTGGACCAACTTCATGCGTTCGAGCACGAAGGCGTTGCCGGCGATGTCTTCGATGAGTTCGAGCGCACGGACCAGCGTGACGCCGTTGAGGATCAGGGTGCCGAGGGTCCGCGCGGCCTGCGCGTAGTAACGGTGGCGAATCACCCCGCCGTAACCGGGGATGCGCCAGCGGAAGGCGTCCCATTGTTTGCGACCGGAGGGCGTCGCGGTCCAGGAGCGCATGCCGAAGAAGACGGCCGCACCGAGCCCCAAGCCGACCCACCAATAGTGGGCGAACGCACCGTGCACGGCCATGAGCAGGCGCGTTGCCGGAGGCAGCTCCTGATTGGTGTCGGTGAAGAACTTCATCAACTTGGGCACCATGACCGTCATGAAGAGGGTCACCATGAGGATACCCACCACCACCAGCACCGCCGGGTAGACGAGGGCCTGCTGCACCCGGTCGCGCAGTTGTTTGACATCGGCCAGATAGGTCACCAGCCGTTTGAGAATGTCCGAGAGTGTTCCAGACGCCTCGCCGGCCGCCACCATGTTGACGTAAAGCGGTTCAAAAATGCGGGGGTACTCCTTGAGCGCCTGCGAAAGACTGCGCCCCTCGACCAGCGCCTGATGAAGGCCTTTGGCGAGGCTGTGAAGCTTGGGATGCTTCATGCGGCGCACAAGGATCTGGAGCGCCTCGTCCAGAGTCATCCCCGCGCCCAACAGCAGGGCCAGCTGTTCGGTGAAAAGATGCTGCTGCCCGTGGGACATTGACTGCACGGCCACCACCCCGGTCTTAGCCGCTGCAGCAGACGCCCCGCCAACGGACCCGGCCGTCTGGGAGCCCTTGGTTTCGGGCGCGGGCTGGATGCGGACGGGAAAGCCCATGGTCTTTTCCACTTCGCGGATGGCCGCGCCGCGGTCGGGCGAGTCAAGGATCCCCTCGAGCAACTGCCCTTTGGGCGTCCGGGCGACGTAGTGAAACTGGGGCATGGCAGCGGTGGCGGGCGGCGCGTCTAGAGCCGGCCCTCGTCGAGGTCGATGTAGTCGAAGAGCGTCTCGATATCGGTACGGTCTTGGAAGCCGCCCTCGGCCAGGCGCTGCTGCAGGCGGGGAGTGGCCACGTCTTTCCAACCCCGCTTACGCATGAACTCGTTCCAGACTTCGAGCTCCTCCTCGCTGGGCTGGCGTCCGGTTTTCCAGCACCATTCCAGCACCTCTGCGTCAGTACCGCCCTCAAGGGTACGTTCCACAACGGCGGGGTACTGCACGCCGAGAAGGCGGACACAGCGCAGATCGTACTCCCTGCCGAGATTCGGAATGTAATCGGGAGGCAATTCGCCACGGGCGTGCAGCCTGATCTTGTCCAGCATCCGGCCGAAATAGACGAGCCCGCCGACCTTGGCGTGGGGGCTTCTAGGAAACGGGGCGCTCATGGGTGGAATGCTGGATACCGAATGCTTTTTGAATCTACCGCCTAACCTTGTGAAGGCAAGCGGCCCCTTGGGGCAAAAGCGCGCTCCGGTCCGCGGGAAAAACATCCGCTCGGGGCTTGAGCTGACCCGATGCCCGCCCACAATCACGCTCCTGTCCTCGCCTGGAATGCCCGCCTTTCTTCTCATCGACAACAGCAACTCGTTCACCAAATTCGCCCTGTCCTCCGAAACCGCCGTCGGGGAGACGCGCAAACTTGCCACCCGGGAGGTGTCCCCCGAATCGGTGCGCGAGCTGATCGGGGACTGGCAGTTTGATGCGGCGGTGATCTGTTCGGTGGTCCCGGTGAAGGGGGCGGTTTTGCGTGAGGCCGCGGCGCCCGCGCCGGTAGTCATGGTCGATGCAAACGCGGATCTGGGGATCGGCATCGACTACCCGGAGCCCCGGACCATCGGCGCGGACCGCCTCGCCAACGCAGTGGCCGCGGCGCGGTTGCATCCCACTCCAGCGGTGGTCGTCGACTTTGGCACCGCGCTGACCTTCGACATCGTGTCGGCTGAGGGGAACTATCTGGGCGGCGTGATCGCCCCCGGGCTGGAGGCGATGACCGAGTTTCTGCCCCAGCGAACGGCCCTGCTGCCAAGGATTGCGCTTTTGGAACCGCCCGGGATCATCGGCAAGTCCACCAACGACGCGATGCTCGCCGGAGCGGTCTACGGCTACCGCGGTTTGGTGCGGGAGATTCTGGGCAAGCTGCGGCAGGAGTTGGAACGGGACGCACCGCTGAAGGTGGTGGCCACGGGCGGGTACGCGGAGTTGATTGCGGCCGGGGTGCCGGAGATCCACGAGGTGCAGCCGCTGCTGACCTTGGAAGGGTTGCGCTTGATTGCGAACCGGCATTTCCCCCAGAACACCCGCGATCATTGAGCTTTTTTTCCTTATGAACACGCCTTCCTCCGCACCCTTCGCCATTGGAATCGACTTCGGCGGCACCAGCATCAAGCCGGCACTGGTGCAGGGGTCGCGGATCGTGCGCCACGGCGCCACCATCGATCCGCAAAAGGGCAGCGCGCAGGAGACGTTGGACGCCATGGAGGCGTCCATCCGGGCGCTTTGTGCGGAACTGCCCGGGATCGTGCCGGTGGGGATCGGGTTTCCCGGACTGGTCGACAGCGTGCACGGCGTCGTGCACCGACTCTCCAACGTGCCGGGCTGGGTGGAGGTCCCGGTGGGCAGCATCCTGCGGGAGAGGCTGGGTGTCCCGGTGGTTTTGGAAAACGACGCCAACGCCATGGCCTACGGTGAGTGGCTCTACGGCGGGGCGGCCAACACGCGCCATGCCGTGTGTATCACGCTGGGGACGGGCGTGGGGGGCGGCCTGATTCTGGACGGGAAACTCTTTCGGGGAGCGCAGCTTGCCGCGGGCGAAGTGGGGCAGAGCAGCATCGACTTCCGCGGCGTCAGCGGGCCCTACGGCAACCTGGGTTGCCTGGAGATGTACGTGGGCAACCACCACATCAGCGAACGGGGGCTTGCCCTCTACAAGGCAGCGGCGTTGCCTCCCCCCACCGCGGCGTGCACCCCGCGCGACCTGGACGCCGCGGCGCGTGCGGGCTGTACGGTTGCCAACCAACTCTGGCAAGCCGTCGGAACCGAACTCGGCGCAGCGCTCGCCAACATCGTCTGGCTGCTCAACCCCGATGTGATTGTCATCGGCGGGGGTGTGGCCAATGCCGCCGACGTTCTCTTCCCCCACATTGAGCGCTCCGTCCGCAGTCGCTGCTCCGACGTGGTGACCGCACAACTGCGGATCGTCGCCGCCACGCTAGGAAACAACGCGGGCGCCATCGGATGCGGCGCGCTAGCGCTGGAAGCCGCCCACTGAAGCTCATGAAAACACCCCCCACCCCGTTGCTAGCCGCACTGAGTGCCGCAGCACTCTTTTCCTCCGCCCTGTTGCACGCCGAACAGGTCGGCCCCTGGAATCTCGACGCGCTCAAGAAAAACGTCCCGGAGTTGCACTGGCTGGACCGGAGCCAACCGGTGCAGTCGCTCACCTACGCGGGAGAAAAGTATCTCGGCAAGGAGACCGAGGTTTTCGCCTTCTACGCCTCGCCGGTGACGCTGGGCGAGGCACAGCCTGGGGCGAAATTCCCCGGGGTGGTCTGCATTCACGGGGGGGGCGGAACCGCCTTTGCAGAGTGGGTACAGCTGTGGGCCAAGCGGGGCTACGCGGCGATTGCAATGGACCTCAACGGGTCACGCCCGCCGGCACCGGAATATCTTCCCAACGGCAAAATCAAGGGTAACGCGCACGACGCCAAGACGCGCACCCGCCTTCCGAACGGCGGCCCGCCGCACGGGCATCCCGAGAAGTTTGACAGCATCGGGGGGGACACCAGCGACGACTGGCCCTTCCACGCCGCGGCAAGTGTGCTGCGCGCGCACTCGCTGCTGCGCAGTTTCCCGGAGGTGGATGCGGAACACACGGCGGTGACGGGGATCAGTTGGGGCGGCTACACCACCTGTCTGGCCGCCTCGCTGGACGACCGCTTCAAGGCCGCCGTGCCCGTGTACGGGTGCGGTTTCCTGCACGAAGGCGAATCCGTGCAGAAGCCGAGCATCGACAAGCTGGGCGAACGCAAAGCGGACTGGGTTCGCGAGTATGACCCCGGCAGCCTGTTGCCCCGATGCCGGGTACCCATCCTCTTTGTCAACGGCACCAACGACGTCCACTACGTGTTGGACAGCTACGTGAAGAGCTTCAACGTGGTGCCCGGAGAGAAGCAGATGCGGATTCAGGTGAACATGCCGCACGGCCATCAGGCTGGCTGGGCCCCGGAGGAGATCGGTCTCTTTATCGACTCGAAGTGCCGGGGCGGCACCGCCCTGCCGGTGCCCGGCAAACCCGAACTCAAGGAGGGCAAGGTGGTGGTCCACTGCGCTGCGGCTGCGGGCATCCAGTCGGGAAGCCTGCACTTTACCACCGACACAGGCCCGCGCTCCAAGCGGCAGTGGAAGACGGTGCCCGCGACGGTTTCGGGCGAGACGCTCACCGCGCTGGCGCCGCCGCCCGAGGCAAACACCTGGTACGTGAGCGTCACCGACAAGCGCGGGGCCATGGTGAGCACCCTGGTGGAGATCCTGCCCTAGGCAGCGCCGCCCGTCCCTTCGTTCACACACGCCGCGTTCACCCGGACGCCGAAGCGCCTTTCCACCGGAGCGGGATTCGGGTAGTTGTCCGGTCTGGAGCGGCGGTTCCAGTTTTTTTGCCTGCCGCAGCCCACCCTCTTATCCCCCTCATGAGCTCCCCCACCCCCTGGACGCGCATCGCGCAATCCCCGCGTTACCAGACCCTGTTGCGTTCCAAGAGCGCCTTCATCCTGCCGGCCAGCGTCTTCTTCATTCTGTACTACTTCGCGCTGCTGATACTCGTGGGCTGGTTTCCGGATCTGATGAAAAAGCCGGTTCTGGGGCCAGTGAACGTGGCCTACCTGTTTGCCCTCTCCCAATTCTTCATGGCGTGGATTTTGGCCTTCCTGTACGTCCGCAAGGCGGGCGAATGGGACGCCCAAGCTCGCAAAGTCCTCGAGGACGAAGCAACCGCGGCGCGCGACGGCTCCAAACACTGACCCCCTGCCTCCCAACCACCCACACGCATGACTCCTGCAATCTGGATGTTCCTCGCCTTCGTGATCGCCACCCTCGGCGTCACCATCTGGGCGGCCAAACGCAACACGGGGGCCTCGGCCTACTTCGCCGCCGGACGCGGCATCACCGGCTGGCAGAACGGCCTGGCCGTGGCGGGCGACTACATGAGCGCGGCAAGCTTTCTGGGGATCTCCGGGATGATCGCCTTCTACGGGTTTGACGGATTTATGTATTCGGTGGGCTGGCTGGTGGCCTACCTGACGGTGCTGCTCATCGTGGCCGAGCCCCTCCGCAACGCCGGCAAATACACCATGGCCGACCTGCTCGCCTACCGGCTCACACCGCGTCCTGTGAGGGCCATGGCTTCCCTGAGCACCATCACGGTGTCTACCTTTTACATGGTGGCGCAAATGATCGGCGCGGGTGCGCTGGTCAAGCTGCTGCTCAAGGACCTGCCGTGGATCACCACCGACGCCGCAATCATCGGGGTCGGCGTGCTCATGGTGGTGTACGTGGTGTTCGGCGGGATGTTGGCCACGACCTGGGTGCAGATCATCAAGGCCATCCTCCTGATGACTGGCACCATTTTCCTCAGCACGCTGGTGATGAAGCATTTCGACTACAGCTTCACCAACTTCTTCGACGCCGTTTCGCACCTGACCTACACCGATCCGAAAACCCAGGCCGAGGTGACCCGAAACTTCCTCG
>JBILKV010000210.1:0-7522 GCA_044376515.1 Chthoniobacteraceae bacterium
CCGATGGCTTATTTGGCGCGCCCCGCGAAGGTACCGCGCGCGCGGGTTGCGGAAACGAAGGGAAAGTAAAATCATGCGTCGGAATGTGCGTTGTGGCATCGTCGAGCGATCATTCCCCCGCCAGACGCAGGCACTCGTTGCGGAGTCGGGTGCTGATGAAGAGTCCGTTGTCGATAATGCGGTCGAGTGGCGCCCTTACCTCGGGGATCAGCGAAATTTTTTGCCCGGAGCAGCATTGTGCCAGAGGCGGCCCGTGCCGCTGCCCCAGTCCCTCGATCAGCGTTTGGGTCGCAATGACCACCACGTGGATCTCAACGCTGCGCGATTTCCTGCTTCGTCGGCGCTGATGAGACAGGTGGACGCAGGTTTATTTTGCGGGTGTAACCGAGGGACTGCCTTCTGGGGGTGGGTCAGCGCTTACGGACTTGGAGAAGGATCGGTGGGGTGGTCTGACCGCCGTCGCCCTTGGCACGGAAGAATATCAGGCGCTCTGACTCCGGGACCCATTTCGCTGCGGTGAGGAAGAACTCCCGCTCGGTTTGGTCTTCGGGGATGAGCAGGCCGTTGAGGCCGATGTTGTCCACATAGACGCCGTGTGGCAGGTTGCGTCCTGAGTCTTCCCCCCCCAATTCGATGCGGTCCTTAAAGTCGATGCGAGTGGCCTTGATGCGGGCCGAAATCGTTTCGCCAGGGTGAATCGTCAGGATTTGCGGTGTTTGGTCGGGAGAGGTGCGGGCAACCTCCACTTTTAACTTGGGTGAAGTCCCCAGTTTGATTTCGCCGAATCCCGCCAATTCGTGGCGGACCTCCCGGCCACGGATCGTGGCCACGGCGATAATCTTGCTGCCGCCCGCGGTCTCCTTTTCGGGTGCCGGTGCATCGGTGTCGGCGTAAACGACACCCAGAAGCGAGTTTTGGCCGGCCTCAAACACGAGAGGGCCCGGACTGTGGAAACCCGGCGGTAATCCCGCCACCTCGATGCGGACCTCTCCGTCGAAACCGTCCTTTCGCTTAAGTTTCAACTGAAATTCGCGGCCGCTTCCGGGACTGATGGTCGGCTTGGTTCCGGCTGCAATGGAGAGGTCATAATCGGGGGCGGAACGACGGGCCACCATCCGGTAGGAAGATTTTTCGTCCCCGAAACTGCGCGCATCAGTGATCCGCAAAAGATAGGTGCCGTCGGAGGGAGCTGTGAAATCGAGGAGGGAATCTTTTCCGCCGTCCCGTTCTGGATCGTCGTCGTTTTCGTACGGCAAACGAAATACGGGCAGGCCGTTAGCGGGTGGCTGGCTCCCCGGAGGCAACGGTCGCACAGTATACACCACTTCCCCCAAAGGATGAGAAATCGGCGTGGTTCCAAAGAAGGAGTGCCGCGAACCGGCCCCCGGATACACCAGAAAGCCAGAGTCGGGACCGCGTGGGTACATCCACAGTTTGACCACCTCGCCGTTGCAGTAGAGGAACTCGTTGAGCTCCATCTCTGGGTAGTGCTGGACGCGGAAGTCGCCTGAGGTGGTCGAGTCTTTCCCGCGGAATGAGAGCCACGAACTCCGGAGCGATTGGAGCACCACGCGTTCCAAAGGATTTCCGGAGGCGTCGAGAACTTCAATTCTCGAATCCAGCGTCGATTTTTCGCGCGCCGCGAAGACCTCGAAAACCCAGTCCTCTCCCTTTTTTGCGGTGAATTTGAAGGTGTCGACGTCCCCGTTACTGCCGATGGTTCCACGCAACTCGGCCGGAAAAGCCACTTCCTGAGCGGTCTGTGGGCGGTCGTTTGGCTCCTGCTCCTTCACCGGTGCCGGCGGTTGCGGCTTGGCGTTGCCGTCAGTTCCGGCGAGCGCAGTCGCAGCAGGGGGCGCGGGCACCGCTGCGTTCGAGACAGTGTTTGAGGCGGATCCGGGCGCCGATCCTCCGGGGCGCTGCCCTTCAGTCCGGAGGATCTCAATGGAGCCGTCCATCCGGGCCACCATGAAGCCGCCGCCGGGCAGGGCCCGCAGGGAGGTTACGGTGTCGGGTTGCGGCGGGAGCACTTCGAGAAGGTCCAGCCCCGGAAGGCTCCAGACCTTCAGGGTACGGTCGAGAGCGGAGCTCAGCAGGCGGTCTCCGCTGGGGAGTATCGCGAGAGCGGTGATGGGCGCTTCGTGCGCGTAGCGGGACTCGAGCAGGGGATTGAGCTCGGTTTTTTCGCGGCTCTTCAACTTCCAGACGCGGATCCTGCGGTCGGCGCCTGCCGCGACGATCTGGTTTCCATCCGAGGTGAATTCCACGCTGAATTGTTCGCCGATAGGCTCCTTGAGAGTGTCAAGACGCTCGCCGTCGCGCACGCGCCAAATCTTGATCGTCTGGTCGGCGCTGGCGCTTGCGAGC
This sequence comes from Chthoniobacteraceae bacterium, assembly GCA_044376515.1. Lineage (GTDB taxonomy): Bacteria > Verrucomicrobiota > Verrucomicrobiia > Chthoniobacterales > Chthoniobacteraceae > Chth-196. The sequence continues at coordinate 2,368 of JBILKV010000210.1, forward strand.
AACTTTCCATCCGGGCTGAATGCCAGCGAGAAGATCGCGCCGTTGTGTCCAAGCAGACTTCGCCGTTGTTGTCCGGTGGCCGCATCCCAGAGGACGATTTTGGTGTCGTAGCCCCCCGTGGCCAAAGTCCGTCCATCTGGAGACCAGCGTACGGCGTACACCAGGTCCCGGTGCGCCCCTTCAAAGAGCGTCGGGGTCGTGGCACCCGCGATATCCCAGCATTGTACGGCACCGCTGATTGCAGCGACCCCTGTCGCGGCCGCCAATCTTTCCCCATCGGGTGAAAATGCCAGTTGGGTCACCTTGCCCGGCAGGCCATCGAAACGCCTCTGAAACGCCTCTTTTCCTTCGCTGCCCAACTCGACCATTCCGTAACGGGCCACTGCGCGGGTGCGGCCGTCTGGAGAAAGAGCGAGCGCTGTCAGGGCTTTTGGCGTGGCCTTCTTGATGGGCAAATCGGGCACCGTCACCAGCGTAAGGATAGACACGTCCGGGGCGGACGGACCGGGCGCACCCGCTTTGAGCCAGGCTTCAAGCACGAGCAGGTCGGCCTCGGTGGGTTGGGGTTCCTTCCGCGGAGGCATTGCCGGCTTTTTGCCGCGGATAACCTTGCCCAACAGCGAAGCTTCGCCGGTTTTTTCGGTGAGAGGCGAACCGTGTTCCCCACCGTTTTTGAGCGCGGCGAACGTCTCAAGATTGAGCTCACCCTCCCTTTCCTTCCCTGAATGGCAGGCAGAACAGTAGTCGCGGAGGATGGGAGCGACATCCGCGTGGAAGTCCGGGGCGGCACCGGTCTCCCGCAGGAGGGACCCCGAAAGCAACAGGCCGAGGACAATGCGTGAGGAGAGAGGTTTGGGCATGGATTCCAAGGTGGTGTTAGTGTTGGAACAGGAATTCGCGACTGGTCAACAGGGCCCAGAAAAGGTCCTCCGCCGACGCGCGGCGTTCCTTGACGGGAGCGGCATCAAGCAGCCGGATGTAGGCGTCCTTTTCGTCTGGTTTGGGAAGCCGGTTGATGCAGCGCAGGTACGCCGCGTCCACGAGCTCCGCGTGGGTGGGGTTGCCCGAGAGGAGCCGTTCCAAGGCGCCGTCCTTTGAGGCGAGTTTTCCATTGAGGGTGTTGCCGTTGGAGAGATGGAGCGCTTGGACGATGCTCGGTTGGTTGGATCGTTCGCATTCACACGTGATCGCCCGTTGGTTGCGTCCGAAGGTTTTGAGGAAGTAGGATTTAACTGAGGAATCCGCCAACTGCAGGGCGCGCTTTCCCTTGGGATAGGCGTCGGTTTTCTGGACACTGCCATCCTCCCCAACCAGTTCGGTGTACTCGTCTGGGATGCCCGTGACCGAGGAAATCGCGTCGCTCAAGACTTCGGCAGCGAGACGGCGCGGGTAGTAGCGCGCGAAGTAACGTGTGTCAGCCGCATTGCCGGGGACCGTTTCGCTGGAGCGCTGGTAGGTGGCGCTCTGCAGGATCAGCCGCATCAGGGACTTTAGATCGTAGCGCCGCTCGATCAGGTAGCGGCAAAGTGCGTCCATCAAGGCCTCGTTGGTGGCCGGGTTGGAGGCGCGCAGGTCGTCAACGGAATTGACGATGCCCAAACCGAAGAAGGCGGCCCAGACCCGGTTGACGATCGCCCGCGTAAAATAAGGATTCTGAGGCGAGGTTAGCCAGGTGGCGAGTGCCTCGCGCCGATCGCGTCCTTCGGTTTCCACCACGGGCGGCTCGTCCAGAGGCGCGGCGGGCTGGTGGCGTCCGCTTCTGGGCTGGAGGAGCTCGCCTGAGTCGACCGTGTACAGGGTGCGTTTCCCGTCCCCGGAACGCACGTCGCCCCCCCATCCCTTGGCCCGGACGCGTGCGAACAGATTGGCGAAGGCGTAGTACTGGTCGTTGGTCCATTTTTCCAGTGGGTGGTTGTGGCATTTGGCGCAGTTGATGGAGAGGCCCATAAACGCCTGGCTGACGTTTTCGGCCATGGTTTCCGGGTCCTGATGCACCGCGAAGAAGTTTGTGGCTCCTTGTTCGAAGCTCTCTCCCTTGGCCGTAACGAGCTCTCGAACCATGGCATCCCAGGGGGTGTTTTTCTCGACGCCCTGCCGGAGCCAACCGTAGTAGGCCTTTACCGCGTCTGGGCGGAGCTGGGCGCCGCTGATGAGGAAAATGTCCGCCCAGCGGTACGTCCAGTTGTCGGTGAATTCCGGGCTCGCAAGCAGCTTTTCGATGAGCACTTCCCGTTTCACGGGAGAGGGGTCGGCGAGAAAAGCGCGCACGGATTCAGCGGTCGGCAGCACCCCGGTGATGTCCAGCGAGGCACGACGCAAAAAGGTCGCGTCGTCCGCAAGAGGCGAGGGGACCAGATGCAGCTGCTTCAACTGCTGGTGCACCGCCTCGTCTACGAAGTTTTTGGCCCGCCACCGTGCCCCGTCCAGCGGGACCTCCTGTTCAGGAAAGGGGGAGAGGACGCGGCTGAGCACAATGCGACTGGAAAACCACGCGGCGACTGCGCCTTCACCGGAACCTGTGACTTCGACCCCGCCGTTCGGATCGGTCATGCGCAGCATGGTTTCGTCCGTGGAGGTAAACTTCGCCCATCGGGTCACATCCTCGACGCGGCCATCGCCGTAGTGGGCTCTCACGAGGAAACGGAGGCGTTCGCCCTTTTTGCGAACGTTCCAGCGCGGGGGGAGGATCTCCAAGTGATCTAATCCCGCCTCGCCCTCCTTGGGGCCCGCTGATCCGGAGGCAATCCATTCCGCAAGGATCCTGTAATCCTCGGAACGTGGATCGAGACGGCGTCCGCCTTTGTGTGGAGCGGCTGCGGTGGGTTTGGTCAGCAGCAGACTCCGGAGCGGGTCGCTTGGTTCGACACGTCTTCCGAGAGCGTCCCGGGTGATGCTCAGGTGGTCGGACGCGGGGTCGTACGCGGCAAGGCTCAGGCGGAACCCGCCCTTGCCGGCGAGTGCGCCGTGGCAGCCGCCGCCGTTGCAGTTCGCCTTGCTCAGGATCGGCAGGATGTGTCGGTTGAAGCTCCACGGCGTCTCCGAAGCGCCCTCCCGCGCGGACACCCTGACAGCGACCGAAACGGTCTGATCCCCAGCGCGGACACGAATGGAGGCCGTTCCGTTGCCGCGCGCCGTCACCGTTCCGCTTGGGGAAACTTCGGCCACGGCGGGATTGTCGGAGAGGTAGGTCGGGTTGGGAGCGATTGAAAGCGGCAGGCCGGAGGCCTCCCAAGCGGGGAGGAGGTCGTGACGTTCGCCCGGGCGTTGGAGTTCAAGAAGGCTCGGCCAGACCGCAAGGGTTTGAGCCGGAGCGGCAGCAAAAACGGCGCCTCCAAGGAGGGCGCACAGCAGGGGGATGAGGAGATTGGGGCGCATGGGATTCGGAAAGAGGTTGCGGACACGGGCGCAAAATGCAGGGCACCCGAGTCGAGTTTCAGCCGGGCTTGCTGTCAGGCAAAGAGCTCGCGCACCGGTTGGCGGCCCAGATCCACGAGGGGGAATGGGCGTCCTGCAGGGCCAGGCAGGAAACTCTCATGATCCAAACCGAGGCTGTGGAAAACCGTGGCGACGAGGTCTCCCGGGAAGACCGGCCGCTCCGCCGGGAACCCTCCCACCGGATCGCTCTTTCCGATGACGCGTCCGCCTTTGACGCCGCCACCCGCGAAGGAGACGGTGAAGCATTGGGGCCAGTGGTCGCGTCCACCGGCCGGGTTCACCTTTGGGGTGCGACCAAACTCGCTCAGGGCAGCGACCATGGTGTTTGCAAGCATTCCGCGCTGTTTGAGGTCCTCGATCAGGGCCGAATAGGCCTGGTCGTACATTGGGCAGACCACGTTTTTCATCCCGTCAATGGAGGTGAAAGGTTTCGAGCCATGAATGTCCCAGGTGGTTTCGCCAAAAACGGTCAGGAAGGTGTTAAGCGTCACAAAACGGACCCCGTTTTCGACAAGGCGCCGCGCCAGAAGACAGCACTGTCCGAACCGGTTGTTTCCGTAACGCTCTCGGACCGATTCCGGTTCCTGCGAAAGGTCGAAGGCGGCGCGAGCCTGTTCGCTGGTCATCAACCGGAAAGCGGCGTGGAAATTTTCGTCCATCAGGCGGGCGTCCTCGCTCGCCTCAAACTGCTTGAGCGCACCTTCAACCACTTCGCGCATCTTCTGTCGGCGATCCATCCGCACGGCGCCGATCAGGTCCGGGGGAAGCAAATCGGGGACTTTGAAGTTGGGCTTGGAAGGGTCGGCCATCAGGGCGAAGGGATCCAGCGCCTTGCCAAGAAAGCCGCCCGCCTGGCCGTTGGGCAGGTTCCCCCCGCCGCGTCCCATCAGTTCGGGCAGGACGACGAACGGGGGGAGATCGCCGCGCTTCTGCATCAGATGGGAGGCCACCGCGCCCATGTGGGGGGTCTGCACGCCGCCGGTGAATCGGCGGCCGGTTTGCATGATTTGCCAGCCGGCATCATGGACAGCGGCCCCGTCGTGGTGGCAGGAACGGATCAGCGAAAACTCCTGCGCGATTTTCGCGTGGCGCGGCAGGACTTCCGAAATTTGGATCTCCGGCGCACGGGTCTTGATGGGAGAGAAGGGGCCTCGCACTTCGGCGGGGGCGTCCGGCTTCATGTCCCAGAGGTCGACATGGCTCGGACCGCCGAGATTGAAAATGAGAATGCAGGCTCTCTCGTCGTGGCCCGACTTGAGCGCGCCAGCCTCCTTGGCGGCCAGATACTGCGGAAGTGAAAGGCCTAGGGCCGAGAGCGCCCCGATTTGGAGGAATTCGCGCCGTTTAAGGTGGCTCGCGCCACACAGCCCACCGTTGTGTTCAGAGAGGAAGTCGAGCATAGGTCGAAGAGATGTCTCAAACCGTAGCACCCGCCCGGGAGAGTGGCTTGCAGGCGGGCGGCGCTTTTTTGTACAAAAACCGCATGCATCCGTGGTGGCAGTCCGTTTCCGACCCCTCCCAGTGGCTGGACTTGTTTGACGCGATTCCTTCGGTTTTTTTCTACACCAAGGACACTGCGCACCGGTTTATGCGCGTCAACCTTGCCATGGCACGGATGCATGGTTGCAGCGACCCGTTGGCCATGGTGGGTAGGCGCGATGCCGATTACCATCCGCCGGCGCTTGCCGCGCAGTATGTTGAGGAGGACCGGCAGGTGATG
>JBILKV010000211.1:0-7515 GCA_044376515.1 Chthoniobacteraceae bacterium
ATGGGCGGGCCGGGCTGGCAGGATTTTGTCATCGAACAGCCGGCGCACTCGCCGCATTACCGTTACGATCTGCACGACCCGCTGGACGCCAGGGCGTTCAGGCGGTCGGTCTACCGTTTCATCGTACGCTCCCAAACGCAGCCGTGGATGACCTCCCTTGACTGCGCCGACCCCTCCATGCGCGTGGACCGCCGCAACGAGAGCCTCTCCCCGCTGCAGGCGCTCGCGCTCCTCAACAACGGCTTTCTCCTCGGGCAATCCCAGGCGTTGGCGGAACGCGCCCGATCCGAGGGATCCACTCCGGAGGCGGCGGCGGCGCGGGCCTTCCGCCTCGCGCTGAGCCGTGCGCCCAGCGCCGAAGAGGCCGCCGAACTCGGGCGCTACGCAACGCTGCACGGACTTTCACAAACGTGCCGTATCCTGCTGAACCTGAACGAATTTTCTTTTGTAGACTAGACGACCCAATCCACCTGCTTTCCCTTTCCTATGAACTCCTCCCCGTTTCATGTGCAGTCGGGTCCAGCACTCGTGAGCCGCCGGGATTTTCTCTGGCAATCCGGCGGCGGCCTCGGGGGCGTGGCGCTCGCCTCCCTGCTGAACGCTCAGGGCAGCCTCCTTGGTGCCGACACAGCGGGCGGCGCCAAACCGCCGGCCTCCTTTGGCAAGGCCAAGCGGGTGGTCCAGTTTTTCATGGCCGGAGCCGCCAGCCATCTGGACCTGTTCGACTTTAAGCCTGATCTGATCAAGCACCACGGCAAGCCGAGTGACTTCGGTGAGCCGGTGGAGGCCTTTCAAAACGGCTTGGGCCCGTGGCTCCGGCCCGTGTGGGACTTCAAGCCGTACGGGCAGTCGGGCAAGATGCTGGGGGAACCGGTTGCAGCGCTTGGAGACGTCGTGGACGAAATGGCGTTCATCCACAACATGGTCAGCAAAAGCGGAGTGCATTCGGCCGCAACCCTTCTGCAGGCGACCGGCTTTCAACTACCCGGATTCCCGGGCGCCGGCTGCTGGGTCAGTTACGGGCTGGGCTCGATGAACGACAACCTTCCCGCGTTCGTCGTGTTGCCTGACCACCGGGGGTACGGCTCCAACGGCGTCAAAAACTGGGACAGCGCCTTTCTCCCTTCGCAGCACAGCGGAACGGTCATCTACCCCGGCACCGAGAATCCGATCGCGGACCTCTTCCCCCACAAGGCGGGCGATTTCATCAGCGCCGAGGGCGAGGCCGACGGCCGGCGCTTGCTCTCAGCCCTCAACCGCGGACATGCGGTGGCGCGTTCCGGTGACCAGCGTCTCGAGGCGCGCATCCGCAGCTACGAGCTCGCCGCCCGCATGCAGCTGGCCGCCCCCGAGGCGCTCGACCTCAAGGACGAGCCCGCCCACGTGCTCCGCCTGTACGGGCTCGAATCGGGCCCGGAAAGCTGGCCGAAGGAAATCAACGCCAAGGAGGAGAGTTTCTATTTCGCACAGAAGTGCCTCGCCGCACGCCGCCTGCTGGAGCGAGGCGTCCGTTTCATCCAGGTCTGGAGCGGCAACGACAACGGGTTTCCGCGCCGCAACTGGGACTCCCACGAGGACGTCGACCGCGACCACGGGCCGCTCGCCACGGGAATGGCACGCGGTTGCGCCGCGTTCATCGCCGACTTGCGACAGCGTGGCCTCCTTGAGGACACCGTCATCCTGTGGACCACAGAGTTCGGCCGGATGCCCTCCTCACAGGGCGGCAAGGGAAGAGACCACAATCCGTACGTGTTCACCAACTGGCTGTGCGGCGGCGGCATCCGCGGCGGCGTGACCCACGGCCTAAGCGACCAGTGGGGCTACAAGCCGCTCGACCGCAAAAACCCGACCCAGGTGTACGACGTGCACGCCACCCTTCTGCATCTGCTTGGCATTGACCACACGAAGCTCACCGCCCGCCACAACGGAATCGACCGCCGCCTCACCGACGTCCACGGCCACGTCATCCCGGAGCTTCTCGCCTGAAACTGCCCGCGCGAACCCGAACTCTGGCACCGGAAAATCTGCACAGTCCTTCCGGCTTCCCGGATAACCCCTTGGGCGGCTGGGGATCGGACAGATCGCCCGGATGGCCGCCGAGGTCCGAAGCGTGTTCCCTTGGGAATCCCGGTACTAGAGCTCAACTATCTTGATGTTGCGGTATTCGCACTTCATCACAACGCCCCCGTGGATTTGGAAGCCGAGCGGAGCCGCTCCCGAGAATTTCGGGTCCGTGTATTCCGAAGCCTTCTTCCCGTTGATCCAGCAACTGAAGGTGTCGCCCTTGGCCTGAATACGGAACGTGTTCCACTCACCCTCGGGATGCATGAGGGTCTTGGCCTCCTTGGCCTGTCCCTCCTCGGGGTAGGCGGGCTTGCCGCCGGTGTAGAAAGAGCCGGACATGTCAACCCTGAGGCTGCCGGAGGTGCCCAGTTGCAGCTGGATTTTAGGGCTGCGCATCTCGATGCCCGTGTCGACTCCGCGGTCCGTGGTGGCCTTCCAGCGGACGTCGAACTCCAGGACGAAGTCGCCGTAGGACTTTTCGGTCCAGAGATAGTTGCTCTTCAGAGCGGCGTTGTTTTCGCCCACAAGAACCCCGTTCTCGATCCGCCAGAATTCCTTGGTCTCCTCCGCCTTGAAATTTGCGAAGTCTTTGCCGTTGAAGAGGGGGGCAAGGTTTGGCTCCTCCGCGGGGGATACCGCGGAGAGCGCCAGAAACAAGCCGATCGCGAGGAGTTTGGAGGGAATCTTCACGGGGGTATCTTTGGGACGCTCGCTCGGGATGCAAGAGTGTTTTGCCCGGGTTCAGCCTGCGTAGATCGGGGGTGCTTTGAGCACTCCGCGGGATTGCGGGCTGGCGTTTGAGGCCGCTGCCAATCTGGCGTGGGGGTCCTCACCCAGAAGCCGGCCGCCGCGTGCTGGTGGCGCGAATCCTGCTTTCACGAGTCTCGAAAACCTTCACTCTCCCAGCTCAGGCTCCCCCATGAAACCAAAAGGATGCTCTGCTTTCGCCTCAGGCGCTCTCTTTCCCGCAAGATGCCTGCCCCTGCTGCTTACGCTGTGGTCACTTTTCTGGGGCGCGCCGTCGGGGTCGGCGACATTGATTCCGGACCTGCGCACCGTGCCCGTCCAGATGGAACGATCCGGCAACAACATGTCGGTCAAAGTTCCTGCCGGTGCGGCCTCCTGCGTTTTGGAATTCAAGCAGGCTGGCAGCCCAAGGTGGCTCCGTTGGAGGACGCTGCTTCCCGCAGGCCGGCCCCTGCTGGGCAGCTTTGCCATCCCGAACTCCCTCCAAGGCGCAGAGTGGCGGGCGAACGCGAATGTGAGCGCACAACGCGCGGCTGCTTTCGCAAAAAACAACAAGTTTCCGGAAGCCTATTATCATGGCAACACGAGATTCTCCCGAACACCCGCAGCGGGACACGCCTCCGGTTACATCGCTTCGGTTCCCGTTTACGCGAAAGGCTTGGGTAACGCAGCGGTTTCCCGGGTCGCCGACAGGCTCGTAGCGACCCCGGAGGTGACGCTGACCAGTCACACCACGGCAAACACCACGGCAAACCGCGATACCACAGAGGGAACGACGGCGAACCCAGACAGTCAGGCGGTGGAGGCGGACATTTGGAAGGCGCAAGGCAACACCGTCTTCTTCTTCAACCAACTGCGCGGTCTTCAAGTGCTGGATCTGGCCGACGCCGCCCACCCGAAAATGCAGGCCTGCCTCCGGTTGCCTGCGGTGGGACAGGATTTGTACGTGCTGCCGACCGGGGATCCGGCCGAGGCCATGCTGGTGTTGCTGACGGCGTCCCACCAGCAGACAGGGGCGGGCACGGAGGTCCTGACCGTCCGCGTGAGAGGCTCTGCCGGGACCGCGGAGGTGGTGGCGAAAACGCGGCTCGCCGGCTGGCTCGCGGACAGCAGGATGGTGGGCGGCCGCCTGTACGTTCTGACCTCGAACTGGACTGAAGCGGGTCCGGACACGGCGCTTCGGGAAATCACCCTGAATCCGGATGGAACGCAAAGCGTCGCCCAAAGCTTCGGCCTTCCCTACGCTGGCGGGGGCGGCCTGATCGCGGCCGGAGGCGACTGGCTGGCGGTCAGTTACTCCAACACCCGGGACTGGTCGCGCTCCAACATTGCGCTTTTCAGCTTCGGTCAGTCGGGAGCATCCCTGCTGACGCAAGAGCCTATCCAGAGCGCGGGTCAGATCTATGACAAGTTCAAGGTTTCGCTGGAGAAAGGAACCCTCACCGCGGTGTCCCAGCGCTACGGCTCATCCGCCGGCGCCAACGGGATGTGGAGCTGGGACCCGGTGACGATGGTCGAGAATTTCGATCGCACCGGAAAAGCAGTCTCCCAACCGCTGGAGGTCGTCCGGGGCGAGAACCTGTACGCATCGCGCTTCATGCCCGGGAGACTGTACCTGGTCACCGCGGTGCAGGACGACCCACTCTGGGTCGTGGACCTCAAGGATCCCGCGAAGCCGGTTGTGCTGAGCCACGTGGAGGTGCCTGGCTTCTCGACTTACATCGAGCCGGTGGGTGAGGATGGCAGGTTCCTGTTCACGATCGGGCTGGATGCGGGCAGGGTGGCAGCCTCCCTTTTTGACGTATCCGATGTCACCCAACCGGCGCTGCTCAAGAGCCGTGTGTTCATCAGTGAAGCCTGGAGCGGCTTCAGCGAAGCGGTCCATGACGAAAAGGCGCTGAAGGTGTTACAGGAGGACGGTCTGGTTCTCGTCCCCTTCGGCGGATGGCAGTCCGGGGGGAAAAAAGGAGAGCGAACCTCCTTTATCCGTCTTCTGGACATGGACCTTTTCAATGGCGGCAGCCTTGCGCTCAGGGGCCGGCTCGACCACGCCTTTGCGCCGCGCCGCGCCATGTTGCTCAATGGGGTGCTGGTCTCCATCTCGCAGAAGGAACTGGTCACCGCCGACATCAAGGAGCGGGACCACCCGGCGGTTTTGGCCGAGGTGGGCCTGGCCTGGCCCGTCAACCACATCCTCCGGCAGGACCAGTACCTGCTCCAAGTCAGCGACGGTGCCAATGCGGGCTGGACGGGTGAAACCGCTTCGGTGCGCGTCACAAGGGCCGCCGATCCCGACATGCTCCTCACCGATATCGACCTCGGGGAGGGGTCCGTTCAGGACGCTGCCATGAAGAACGGAAAACTTTATGTGCTCCGCAAAAAGTGGGGTTCGCCGGACGAACCGTTGCCCTACCAGATTATGGGTTCCGCAGTGGTCGCGCGCCGCGCGCCGGGTTCCGAGCTGGTTCTGGATGTGTACGACGCCTCTGCCTTGCCGGCCCTCAACCGGATAGGTTCGGCGGTGAGTAAGGCCGATGCCGGTACGGTGACCTCCAACATCGGCTCCCTGCTTTGGATCTCCGACTCTATGGTGGGCGTCATTTCGCAGCCCCGGGTTTGGTCATTTGGTTGGGAGCCCGCCATCTTGACGGGCGGGCACGTGCAGAACGCCATTCGCTCGTCTCTTTCCCCCTCCGTGACGGACGCCGCCACCGGAACTGCAGCGCGCATGGTGGTTGATGCGCTTCCCTTTCTGCCCAGACCGCGTTTTGAACGTTCCCAACCCGCCGTGGTGCGTGCTTTCGACATCAGCGAGCCCGGCAAGCCCGTGGCGCTTGCCCCGGTAACGCTGACCGGTACCCAGGCAACCATGCTTACTGCAACCGCTGGTGGTGACGGTCTCCTCGTCTACGGCTACGGCCAGTCGCCGACGGTGTGGAAACACCGAAAGTGGCCGGAGGACCGCGAACAGCCCGTCGACTGCGTCCACCGCCTGGGCATCGTGGATTTTGCCAACCCCGCGAAGCCGGTCCTCCGTGCGCCGGTGGTGCTGCCCGGCCGCCTTTTCGCAGCGACGGAGGTTTCCCGCACGGGGATTCTGGCCTTCACCGAGTCGGTTGCAGCGGCGAGTGAGAGTGCCTTGCCGGTTCGCGAGGTGAAGGTGAGTACCGTCGCCTATCCAACGGTGACGGAATTCGCGGCGAGGAGGGTGGGCCTGCGGGCCCTCGTGGCAGCGGAGGGACGCGCCCTCTTTGTCACGGATGAGTCTCCGGTGCAATCCGCGGCACGATTCTCGGTGCAGCGTGCGGTTCTCAACGACCTCGGGCTGTGGCTGGAGACGCCCGCCATGCCTGTGCCTTTCCTTCCAACCGACATTGCAGTTAAGAATCAGGGGTTGGCCGGCGTTTCGGGCGACCTCTTGTTCCGCGCCTACTGGAATGCGGCGGGCGCGGGAGTCGACCAGTGGCAGGCGCGGATCTGGGTTCCCCCGGCGCGTTTACTCTCGGCCGAGGATCGCTCCATCTTCGCTCCCCAAGGAGACTTCGGGGTGCAGGTTTATGTCCCCGGGGCACCGTCGGTTCCTCTGCCGTCCGCTGGCACGCCTTCGTTGGAAATCGCACGGAGGGCCGACTGGACCGGCCCGGCTACCGCGCAGGTAGCGGGTGTTCCGCCCCCTGTGGGGAACGGGGGCTCGAATGGGTCGACACAGGTCCTGATCAGCGGTGGGAACGGCATTCCGAACGCAGGGGGATTGAGCGTCACCGTGACGGGTGTCATCACCTCCTCGAACGGTACGAGCCCTGTTCTGGGGATCTCCGGGTCCATCGCGGTGACTGGCGGCACGGTCTCTACCAGATTGGGTAACTGGATCGCGCCGACGCTCATGGGGCTGGTGCCGTAGGGCGGGCGCTCAGCTTTTTTTGCCTGCCTGCCTCGCCGAAAAATCACGCGGGCTGTTTCGCCGGGCATGACCTCCAACTGCTCCCTGCGGATCGGAATCGTTGGAACCGACACCTCCCATGTCACGGGTTTTGCGCGGTTGTTGAACGGTGAGGCGACGCATCCCGAACTCGCCGGTGCACGGATTGTCGCCGCCGTTCCGGGCTTTTCGCGGGACATCCCGAGTAGCGCCGCCCGACACGAGGGCTTTGCGAGAGAGCTTGTTGCAACGCTCGGCGTCCATCTGGTGGAATCCATCGGGGAACTGTGCCAGCAGGTGGATGCGCTGATCCTCCACTCCATCGACGGCCGCAAACACCGCGCCCAACTCGAACAAATTCTTCCCTTTGGAAAACCGGTCTTCGTGGACAAACCCTTCGCCGCCTCCTTCTCTGATGCGGTGGCGATGTTTGACGCTGCGGAGCGCGCGCATGTCCCCGTTTTCAGCTCCTCGGTCTACCGGTTTTACCCCTCGCTTCGCGCGCTGCTGCGGCAGAATTTCGGTCGCATCGTAAACGTGCAGTCGGTGGGACCCTGTCACCTCGAGCCCTCCCATCCCGACCTTTTCTGGTACGGCATTCATCCCGCCGAGGCGCTTTTCACGGTCCTCGGGCCCGGTTGCGTTTCGGTGACGCGCACCGCATCGGCGGACTCTGATGTGGTGACGGGTCTCTGGGCATGCGGCGCCACGGGCACGCTGGTCGGACTGCGTCGAGGACCCATGCCCCATGGGGTGACGGTTTACGGCACCCTCCAAACCGTTGT
>JBILKV010000212.1:0-7501 GCA_044376515.1 Chthoniobacteraceae bacterium
CCTGATTGTATTTGGGACCCCGTGACTTGCCCTCGAGGATTGTCGCGAACAATTTTTCACGGTTGTCCTTAAGGTTCAGCATCTTTGAGAACAACCCTGTGACTGGGTGGTTGTCGTTGATTCTGGTTGTGTCATCCACGAAGCGGGCCTGAATCTTTGTCTTTTCCAAAAGGGCCGTTGCCTCCTTCTTCTCCTCCGCGGTGGAGTCCCTACGACTCAAGTAGGCTATCTTGAAGAGGTCTTCGCCGTTTTTCCGCACCCGGTCGGAAACTTCGCGCTGGATGGAGAAGAAAGCGTCATAAGCCTTCGCCTCCAAATCCGCCAGTTTCTTGGTAAATTCAACGAAAGCAGGAGAATTCGGATCCCCCGAAATCAAGGGCCCCTCCTTCGGTTCGGTGATACTGTCGAATACCCCGCGAAGGGCGTAGTAGTCAGCGGCGGTGACGGGATCGAACTTATGGTCGTGGCAGCGGGCGCAAGCGATCGTAAGACCCAGAAAACCGCGCCCGATGACGTCGATCCGGTCATTGATCACCTCGTCCTTTTGTTGGAAGCGTTGCCCAACCGTAAGGAATCCCATCGCAGCGAGGTTTTCTTTGCGGTTGTTGGGGACTTTGTCGGCAGCCAGTTGGTTGATAATGAACTGGTCGTAGGGCATGTCGGAATTGATCGAATTGATCACCCAGTCGCGGTAGGAATAGGCATAGGCATAGCGGTAGTCTTCAAAACGCGCGTTTCCGACCGTTCCGGTGGTGTCCGAGTAGCGTGCTGTATCGAGCCAGTGTCGGGCCCAACGCTCACCATAGGCCGGGTCGGCTAGCAGTTGGTCGACCACGCGCGCATACGCTTGATCCGGGTTTGGGTCGCGTACAAATGCCTCGATCTGTTTCGGGGTGGGGGGCAGGCCGATTAAATCGAAAAAGGCCCGGCGAAGGAGCGCCTCCCGGTCGGCAGAGGACGCGGGAAGCATTGACTTGGCCTCCAGTTTGCTGAGGACGAACTTGTCGACAGAGTTCACGCACCAGCCAGGGTTCTTTACTTGAGGCAACTCCGGTCGTGCGACCGGTTGAAACGCCCAGTGGCTCTTCTTGTTCTTTACTTTTGCGTTGGGCTCGCGGGGGTCCGGAGCTCCCATGGCCACCCACTTTTTCAGATCCTCAATTTCCTCCGCAGAGAGTTTTTTCTTGGGAGGCATCTGCAGGTCGTCCTCCCAAGTCACGGCCTTGATCAGTAAGCTGTTTTTCGCATCGCCTGGTTTAAGGCTGGCGCCGGAGTCCCCCCCTTTCAGGGTGGATTCACGGGAATCCATGTTGAAGCTGCCCTTCGTTTTACCCTTTTCCTCGGAGTGGCACTCCATGCAGGAGTTGACAAAAATCGGGCGGATTTTGTTTTCGAAGAAGTCTTTCTGTTCCGGGGTTACGGCGGGTATCGCCGCTCCGTCCAATGAGGAAACGCCAGTGAGGAGCGCCAAGGGCGCCGCGCAGGCAATGAGACCGGGTAGGGAGTTCAGTTTCATGGGAGTCTTGTGGGGAAAGCACAAGGGCCGGGCGTTATTCAACGCCCGGCCCTTGCGTACAGAACTAGGCGATCAGTTCCTTCGCAACGTTACCGAAGTTGTCGGTAAGGCGGAAGGGGCGGCCATTGTAGTTGTAGATGAGTTTCTCGTGGTCGAAGCCCATCAAGCGTAAAATCGTCGCGTGGAAGTCATGGACGTGCATCTTGTTGTCCACAACTTTGCCGCCAAATTCATCCGTGGCACCATAGGCCTGACCGCCCTTTACGCCGCCACCCGCCATCCAGGCCACCATGGACTTGCCGTTGTGGTCCCGTCCCGGTGCACCAGCACCACCGCCCGCAGTGATAGTCCGGCCAAATTCACCGCCCCAGATCACGATGGTGGAGTCCAGAAGTCCGCGTTGCTTCAAGTCAGTGAGTAATGCGCCCGCGGGGCCGTCGATACCCATCGCGGCATTGCGAACGGTATTTCCGATGTCGTTGTGCGTGTCCCACCCGCCCGTGGCAACCTGAACAAAGCGCACACCGCGCTCCACGAGACGGCGTGCCACAAGCAACTTGGTGCCGACGCCGTTCCGGCCGCCCCCCATCATACGCATCCCGTTAGCGGGAACCGTCCCTTCGGGCACTTGCTCGTACATGTCGCGAATGTTTTGCGGTTCCTTGGAGACGTCAAATGCGTCGGTCGCCTCCGTTTGCATTTTGAATGCAATTTCGAAGGCCTCGATCCGGGCTTCAAGCTGCGAATCCTTTTGGAGCTGAGCGGCATGCATTTTGCTGAGCTGGGTCGCGAGGTCCAACTGGCGGCGCTGCCTGTCAATGGAGCTAAATTCGCTGCGGATGTTCGCAAGAATTGTAGAGAGACTGGCGTTCGGATCGTAATTGACATTACAGCCCTGATAAATCCCGGGGAGGAAAGCCGACTGGCGGAAACTTGAGTCGCCGCCGAGGGTGATGAAGCCAGGCATATTCTGGTTCAAGCTCCCGAGACCATAAACCAACCAAGAGCCAAGGCTCGGCTTCGGTAGTTGGCTGGACCCTGTCATCAACATTTTAGCGGCAATAGCGTGGTCAGGGATCTCGGCGAAAAGCGAACGGATCACCGCGATGTCATCAATGTGCTTTCCAATCGCCGGGAAGATCTCCGGTACTTCGACCCCCGACTTGCCCTTCTTCTCGAATTTGAAAGGAGATCCAAGGGCCAGTCCCTCGTAACCTGGGATTTTCTTGCCATCGTTGGCAACAAGCTCTGGCTTAGGATCCCAAGTGTCCACCGTGGAGGGGGCGCCGCCGGCAAAAATCTGGATGATAGACTTCGCCTTGACCGGGAAGTGAGGCGCTTTCGCAGCCAGAGGACCGCCTGTCCCAGCGGCCGCCGCATCGAAAGGGTTAATTCCGAAGAGCGCCGCTAAACTCAGTCCTCCCATGCCCAAGCCGCTCCGGACTAGAAAATCGCGGCGGGACTGATACGGGAGGTCTCCCGGATGCATCAGGGGGGAGCTGTCAGGACCAAAACTGCAGTTGGTTTTTGTGGAGGAACTCATAACATTTCTAGATCTAAGAGTAGCAACGGTGAGGCGGATCGGCAATCCGGACGACTGCTTCCACAGGCGAGCCTACTCTAATGTTACTCTGTGAAGGAAGTCCGAAAAAAGATTTTTTTCCGCGGACTCTCCCGCCCGAAACTGGGCCCGTCCGGCACGTTCCTCAACTTGATTGCAGCGATGGATGCGCATATCTTTGGCTTTGTTGTTATGGCCGCTCCACCCGTGCCACAGGCTGGTTCAGGCTCGTCCACATGTGTCTTGTCGATGGCATTCGCCCCACCAGTGGAAGCTGTGCCGGGGTTCCGGCAGGTCGGAGGCGTCTCGGGTGGGGGCGGGGGAATACGCCTCCTAGTTGTGGTGCCCGCTTACAATCCCGGTTCGCGGCTCGGGGCAACGCTCCAAGAGGTATTGAGGTTTCACCCGGATGTATGGTTGCTGGTGGACGGCGGCACCGATGGGAGTGATGCGCATCTGGAGGCGCTTTTCGGGGGAAGTGCGGGATTTCGGGTGATCCGGCGCAGGCTGAACAAGGGCAAGGGAGCGACTGTTTTGGAGGGAGCCCAACTTGCTGTGAAAGAGAACTTTACACATATCCTGTGTTTTGATGCGGACGGCCAGCATCCGCCCCACCGCATTCCTGAATTCCGGGCGTCTAGCCAGACACACCCGGAGGCAATCGTGATGGGCGAGCCGGTTTTTGGGCGGGACGCGCCCGTTGAAAGGGTGTATTTCCGCCGTCTGGCGAACTTCTTCGCGCTTCTAGAAACGGGTGGGCGCTTTCGGTGGGATTCCCTCTTCGGCATGCGGGTGTATCCGGTGGGACCGCTGGTGGCGGCATTCGCGCAGACCCGCCGGGGGCGGGGGTATGATTTCGAGACCGAAATTGCGGTCAGGATGATATGGAATGGTGTGGGCGTCGTCGGGATCCGCACTCCGGTCATCTACCCCGATCGATCGCAGGGGGGCATATCGCATTTCCATTACGTTCGCGACAATCTAGTTTTGGCGGGAATGCATGCGGGTTTGCTCGGCGAGGCGTTGCTGCGGTTTGTGCGGCAAATTCTCCGATGACGAAACCCGCACGCTCAGCTGCAGGGAAGTAGTTCCCGAGAAAAACTCGGGAGCATGGGGCTTCGATTTTCCGCCTTCCCTCGTGGCATTGGATGGTTGCGAAGAGGCGTCCTTAAGCTTGCCTGCCGCGTCGGTGAGAGAATTCTTGAACAGTTGCACGAGCTGGCGGAGTAACTTTTTTTCGAGCACCCCCGAATGTGAACTGGTGGAAGAAGATTGTTTTATTAATAAACAAACAGTTGAATATCAATTGTTTAACGCTAGAGATTTGGCGCTCCTTGGCCTCTGCCGAGCGTGGTTTTTTCGCTGGTCTCAAAAAAATAAGCTCCGGGACGCTCTTTTTTGAAAGTTTCCCTTGTGCACCTTGGGATCTCCCCTTACAAACACCTCCCCTTCGCGCTCTCGTAGGCTTCGGCCCACGCTCTCGCGGCTTCGGTTTCAGCACATCGTCTTTGCGACCAAAACTTGGTTTGCGGCAATAGATGTGAATGGACACCGTGGACGCCCGAGAAGTGCCCCTTCAAGAGCCGAAGCTGTGGGGACACGAACACCGATGAAGTTCACGGACTTCATTCTGGACGGTCCCTCGGGTCCCCGCTCGCGGACGGACAAGTCGGAGCAAAATCGCCTTACAGCCAAAGAGTTTCATGCCAACGATCAACCAGCTCGTCCGCAAAGGACGCCAAAAGATTCAGGTCAAATCGAAGAGTCCCGCTCTGACGAAGAACCCTTTCCGTCGCGGCGTCTGCGTGCAGGTCATGACCCGTACTCCGAAGAAGCCCAACTCCGCGCTCCGGAAAGTTGCAAAGGTTCGGCTCACCAACGGGTTTGAGGTGATCGCCTATATCCCAGGGGAAGGACACAACCTTCAAGAGCACTCCATCGTGTTGGTCCGGGGAGGGCGTGTAAAGGATTTGCCCGGGGTTCGTTATCACATTGTCCGGGGAACGCTGGACTCCCTCGGGGTGGATGGTCGCCGCCGCTCTCGGTCGAAGTACGGCGCGAAGCGTCCGAAGCCGGGTCAGGAAGCCGCAGCCAAAGGCAAGGGCGGCAAGCCGATGAAGGGCAAGAAATAGTTTTAACCAGATTTAGAAGATGTCACGTCGTCGTCGCGTTATTCACAAAGAAGAGAAACTGGACAGCCGTTATGGCAGTCCGGTGGTGGCCCGCATGATTGCGACCATCATGAAGAGCGGGAAAAAGTCGCTCGCCGAGCGGATTGTTTACACCGCCATCGAGAAAACCCGCCAGAGCTCCGAGACGGTAGATCCGTTGGAGGTTCTGAACAAGGCTGTCGACAACGTCCGCCCGCGCCTTGAAGTCAAGAGTCGCCGCGTAGGCGGGGCTACTTACCAGGTGCCGATGGAGGTTGCGCCTGCCCGTGCCCTAGCGCTTGCGATGCGCTGGATCGTCAACTACGCGAAGTCGCGGAAAGCGACCGGTATCGCGGACGCACTCGCGAATGAGTTGCGTGATGCGGCCAATGGTCAGGGAAACTCCATCAAAAAACGGGACGACACCCATAAGATGGCGCAGGCTAACCGTGCTTTCGCGCACTTCCGCTTCTAGCTGCCACACTGGGGGAGGCTGTTCGCTCAAGGAGGCGTTGTTTCTCCCTAGCACGTTTCCGCCGGTGTTCCCGCAAACTCCGTATTGAGCGCCTTCAAGGCAAAAAATTCCTTTAATCGTGTCAACCAATCCTAATTCTCCGCATCGCGCGTATCCGCTCGAAAAGACGCGCAACATTGGTATTGCCGCCCACATCGACGCAGGCAAGACAACCCTGACTGAACGAATTCTCTTCTACACGGGCAGCATTCACCGGATGGGCGAGGTCCACGAGGGGACTACTGTGACTGACTGGATGGAGCAGGAGCGCGAGCGGGGGATCACGATCACGTCCGCTGCGACCACATGCTTTTGGTTGCAGTTGGAGCAGGAGGGCGTCACCAAGCTGTTTGCTGGCCAGAAGATGCGGGTAAACATCATTGATACCCCTGGCCACGTCGACTTCACGGCAGAGGTGGAGCGTTCGTTGCGCGTTCTGGACGGTGCCATCGCCGTGTTCGATGCAGTGGCCGGCGTGCAGCCGCAGTCTGAAACAGTTTGGCGGCAAGCGACGAAGTACAACGTCCCGAGGATCGCTTTTATCAACAAGATGGACCGGGTTGGGGCTGATTTTGATGCAGCCATTGATTCGATGCGCAAGAAGCTTGCGGCGAATGCTTGGCCAGTCCTGATCCCGATTGGTCGTGAGGACTATCTCAAGGGTCAGTTGGATGTGATTAACAACAAGGCGGTTATTTACAGTGATCATGATCAGGTCGGTTCGACCTACGTGGTCGAGGAAGTGCCAGAGGAACTGCGCGAACTTCAGCAAAAGGCGTATTCCGACCTCGTGGAACAGATCGCTAATCTGGACGAAGAAATCGGTGCGCTCTTTCTGGAAGAGCAGCCTGTCTCGCCCGAGCAACTCAAGGCGGGTATCCGCCGGCAGACCATCGCCAACACCTTCTGTCCGGTGGTTGGAGGATCTGCCTTCAAGAACAAAGGTGTACAGTATCTCGTCGACGCTGTGATTGACTTTCTGCCGAGCCCGTTGGACATTCCCGCTGCGAAAGGCCTCAACCCAGACAACAACGAGGCTCTTGAGGTGTCCACCGACGACGCGGGTAAATTTTGCTCACTCGCATTTAAGCTTTGGAGCGATCCTTTCGTGGGGAAATTGGTTTTTTTCCGCGTCTACTCTGGAAAACTTTCTAAAGGGGACACTGTTTACAATCCTCGCACGAATAAGCGAGAGCGGATCAGTCGCATTATCCAAATCCAAGCTGACAAGCGGGATGACGTCGAGACCGTCTATTCGGGCGACATTGCTGCGATTGTGGGGATCAAGAATATCACCACGGGCGACACACTCTGCGACGAGGATCACCCGGTTCTCTTGGAACCTCCTTCGTTCCCTGATCCCGTGATATCGATGTCCATCGAGCCGAAGACGAAGCAGGATCAGGAGAAAATGGCGAATGCGCTCCAGCGCCTCGCCGAGGAGGATCCGACCTTCCGGGTTTCCACCAACGAGGACACCGGTCAGACCTTGATCGCGGGAATGGGTGAACTCCACTTGGAAATCATCCGGGACCGTTTATTGCGCGAGTTCAAGGTGGACGCCAATTCCGGCAAGCCCCAGATCGCCTACCGCGAAACCATCACCA
Organism: Chthoniobacteraceae bacterium; assembly: GCA_044376515.1. Taxonomy (GTDB): domain Bacteria; phylum Verrucomicrobiota; class Verrucomicrobiia; order Chthoniobacterales; family Chthoniobacteraceae; genus Chth-196. The sequence continues at coordinate 7,349 of JBILKV010000212.1, forward strand.
CGGTTGCGACCGGAGAAGGCAAGCTTGTCAAGCAGTCAGGAGGTCGCGGTCAGTACGGTCACGTGATCATTAACATCCAGCCCAACGAACAGGGCAAGGGAATCACCGTCGAAAACAAGGTCGTCGGTGGTACCATTCCCAAGGACTATATTC
>JBILKV010000393.1:0-7495 GCA_044376515.1 Chthoniobacteraceae bacterium
GCCCACCGGATTGGTCACCACCACCGTGTAACTGGCCGCATCCGCGACCTGCGCTTCCGTAAATCCAAGCGTCCGTGAAGTCGCTCCCGCAATTGCAACTCCCGCCTTGCGCCACTGATACGTCAGCGGTTCGGAACCCGACGCGCTCACCGAGAGTTGGGCGGGGGCGCCCGCGTCCACGGTCAGTCCCGCCGGTTGCGCCACGATCGCCACCGGCGCGTTCACCACGAGCACTGCCGAATCACTGCTGACACTGCCCACCACGTTGCTCACCACCACCGAATAACTGCCCGCGCTGACCGCCTGCGCCGCACTCACCGTGTAACTGGCGGAGGTCGCCCCAGCGATGTTCGCGCCGTTTTTGCGCCACTGGTAGGTCAGGGGCGTCGTGCCGCTGGCAGACACGCTGAAGGTGCGGCTCGCCCCCGGATTGATCGTCGCCCCCTGCGGCTGGGTGACGATGCTCACAGGCACGTTGAGCCCAACCGTCGCCGCGTTACTTGCCACCGTGTTGACCACGTTGCCCACCACCACGTCATAGGCGGCCGCGTCAGTCGCCTGCGCGTTGGTGATCGCAAAAGAGGAGGCCGTGCCCCCGGCGATCTCCACGCCGTTGCGCCTCCACTGGTAACTCAGCGGCGCCGTCCCGCTGGCCACCACCGACAAGGTCCGGCTCCCGCCCGGGTTCACCGATCCGCTGACGGGGTGTGTTGTAATCGACACCGGCACATTCACCGACACGTTCGCTGCGGCCGAGGTCACCCCGCCCACCACGTTTCTCACCACGACATCGTAACTCCCTCCGGTGGAACCACCCACGGACGCAACCGTGTACGAGGCGGAGGTCGCCCCCGTGATCGACACCCCGTTGCGCCGCCACTGGTAGCTGATGGGCGCCGTCCCGGTCGCACTCACGCTCAGCGACAACACCGCCCCCGGATTGAGCACCACTGACGACGGAGGCACCGTGATCGACACCGGCGTGTTGAGCGTCAGCACCGCGGGGTTGCTCGAAACCGAGCCCACAACATTGCTCACCACCACGTCGTAAATCCCGGCGTTCGCCGCCTGCACCGAGGGGATCGTGTAGGTGGCGGAGGCGGCTCCCGCAATCGCCACTCCGTCCTTGCGCCACTGGTAGCTCAACGGCGCGGTCCCGCTGGCCGTTACCGACCACGTCCGCGAACTGCCCGGATTAACCGACACGCTGGCGGGTTGCGTGGTGATGCGCACCGGCGCGTTAAGGGAAATCCTGGCACTGCTGCTCACCACGCTCCCAACCACGTTGCTCACCACCACGTCGTAACTGGCCGCGTCCACTGCCTGGGCCGCGGCCACCGAGTAGGTGGAACCGGTCGCCCCGGCAAGGGCCACCCCTCCCCTGCGCCACTGGTAGGTCAACGGGGCGGTCCCGGTGGCCTTCACCGAAAGCGAAACAGGGGCGAAGGGATTGACCACCACTGCAACAGGTTGCGTGCTGATGCTCACGGGGCTGTTGAGCGCAAGCGTCGCACTGTTGCTCGTCACGCTGCCCACGGGATTGCCCACCACCACGTCGTAGTTGCCGGCGCTCGCTGCCTGCGCGGAGGTGATGGTGTAGCTCGCTGACGTCGCACCCGAGATCATCGCGCCGTTGCGCCGCCACTGGTAGGTGAAGGGCGCGGTGCCCGTTGCAGCCACCGTGAAGGAAACCGACCGTCCGGGATTGACCGTCGCACTCGCCGGTTGGGTCAGGATCGTCACCGCGGTGTTGAGCGTGATCGTTGCCGAATTGCTCACCACGCTCCCAACCGGGTTGGTCACCATCACATCGTAGATCCCCACCTTGTCGAGTCCCGCACTGGTGATCGCGTAACTCGCCAAAGTCGCACCCGTAATGGCCACCCCGTTGCGGCGCCACTGGTAGCCGATTGGGGCGGTTCCCGTTGCCGTCACCGTCAGCGTGCGGGTGGCCCCCGGGTTGAGCGCACCCGCGAGAGGATGCGCGGTGATGCTCACCGGCACGTTGAGCGCCACGGTCGCCGCGCTGCTCGTCACCGTCCCAACCACGTTGGAAACCGCAACGGTGTAACTTCCCACGTTCGAGGCCTGCGCGTTGGAGATCGTCAGCGAGGAGGCGTTGGCTCCCGCAACCGCCACGTTGTTGCGCCGCCACTGGTAGGTGAAGGGTTCCGTTCCGGCGGCCACCACACTCAGCGTGGTCGAGGCTCCGGGGTTGACCCGCGCGGAGGCGGGAGGCGTCCGGATCGTTACGGCCGTGTTGAGCGTCAACTGCACGAGGTCGCTGAGCATGCTGCCCGAACCGTTCTTCACGAGCACATCGTAGCCCCCCACCGAGGCGGACTGCATCGAACTGACCGTGTAGCTCTGCTTGGTGGCGCCGGCGATCGCCACGCCGTTACGCCGCCACTGGTAGGAAAGCGCCCCGCTGCTGGGCGGCCCGGTCGCCTCCACCGTGAGCGTTGCAGACTTGCCGGGATTCACCGCCACTCCCACCGGTTGGGTCAGGATCATCGGCCCGGCGGTCAAAATCACCGCCGCCGCATTCGAGGTCGCCGTGCCCAGCACATTGGTCACCACCACCGTGTAACTGCCCGCATCACCCCCACTCATCGACGGAATCGTCAGCACAGCCCCGGTTCCCCCGGGCACCGCAACGCCGTCCTTGCGCCACTGGTAGGTCAGCGGTGCGGCACCGGTGGCCACCACACTCAGGCGCACGCTCACCCCCTGAATCGCCGTCACCGACACCGGTTGCGTCTTGATCGAGGGCGGCGTGTTGACCGAAAGCAGCGCACTCGCACTCGTGAGACTTCCCGCGGGGTTGGTCAGCACCACGTCGTAGGTGCCCGCATCGGACGCCTGCAACGCCGCAATCGCATACGTCGCCCCCGTGCCACCAGACACCGCAACCCCGTCCCTGCGCCACTGGTAGCGGATCGGCTCGGAACCGGTGGCCGCCACACTGAGCGACGCGGGCGCCCCGGCGTTGATCGTCGCCGCAGCAGGCTGGTTGGTGATGCTCAGCGGCGTGTGCACCGAGAGCGTCGCGGAATTCGATGTCACCGGTCCCACGATGTTACTGACAATCACGTCGTAACCGGCCGCGTCCGACGCCTGTGCCGAAGCAATGCTCAGGCTCGCCGCAGTCGCACCCGGGATCGCCACTCCCGCCTTCCGCCACTGGTAACCCAGCGGCGCCGTGCCACTGGCCAGCACGCTCAGCGTCGCCGGGGCCCCGGTCACCACTCCCGTGTTGGCAGGCTGGCTCACAATCTTCACAGGCACGTTGACCGTCAACGCCGCGGCCGCGCTGATCACGCTTCCCACCACGTTGGACACCACCACGTCGTAGTTCCACGCGTCGGTCGCCGCAACCGAGGGAATCGTGTAACTCGAGGAGGTCCCGCCCGCGATGTTCACCCCGCTCCTGCGCCACTGGTAGCCCAGCGGGGCCGTGCCCGTCGCCACGACGCTGAAGGTTGCCAAACTTCCAGGATTCACCGTCAGCGCCGCAGGCTGCGTGCTGATCGTCACAGGCGTGTTGACCGTCACAACCGCCGCGTTGCTCGTCACACTGCCCACGGGATTGGTCACCACCACGTCGTAGGTGGCGTTGTCCGACGCTCGCGCCGACCCGATCGTGTAACTCGAATTGGTGGCTCCCGCGAGCGATACCCCGTCCTTGCGCCACTGGAACGAGATCGGACTCGTCCCCGTGGCCCCAACCGTCAGCACCGCCTGCCCTCCGATCCCGACGGTCACCGGCGCGGGATGGGTGGTGATCGTCACCGGGGCGTTGAGCGCAAGCGTCGCCGCACTGCTGGTGACGCTCCCCAGCGCGTTGGTCACCACCACGTCGTAACTGCCTGCATCGGATGTCTGCACGTTGGGCACCTGCAGCACCGCCGCCGTCCCGCCAGCGATCGCAACGCCGGCGCGCCGCCACTGGTAGGTGATCGGCACCGCTCCCGTCGCGGTCACCGAAAGGCTCGCCGTCGCTCCGGGGTTCACCGCCGTGCTCGCCGGTTGCACCGTAATGGCTACGGGCGTGTTCACCACGAGCGACGCCGCCGCGCTCGTCGCCGTGCCCACCACATTGGTCACCAGCACGTCGTAGTTGCCGGTGTCCGACCCCAGCGCCGATCCAATCGTGAAGCTCGAGGACACGGCTCCCGAAATCGGCGCGCCGTTCTTGCGCCACTGGTAGCTGAAGGGCGCCGTGCCCGCAGCCACAACGCTGAAGGCCGCCGGCAGTCCCGGATTGACCGTGACGCTGTCGGGCTGCGTCGTAAAGGACACGGGCACATTGACCGAAAGCACGGCATTCGCACTGGTGGCGCTGCCCGCGATGTTGGTCACCACCACCGAGTAAGCGCCCGCGTCCACCGCCCGCGCACCCACCACCGTGTAGCTGGCACTGGTGCCCCCGCTGATGTCGGCTCCGTCCTTACGCCACTGGTAGCTGAAGGGCGCGGTCCCGCCGGCCGTCACGCCAAAGGTCGCGTTCACCCCGGGGTTCACCGTCACATTCGTCGGCGACGCCACCACGGACGCGGGCGTGTTGACCGCCAGTGCCGCACCCGCGCTGGTGACGCTCCCCGCCACGTTGGTCACCACCACGTCGAACACGCCGGCGTCGCTGAACTGCACCGACGCAACCGTATAGGTGTCCTGCGTGGCACCCGCGAGCGGCACCCCGGCCTTGCGCCACTGGTAGCTGAAGGGCGCCGTGCCCGCAGCCACAACCGAGAAGGTCGCTGGCGTGGACGGGTTCACCGTCACCGCCGCCGGCTGCGTGGCGATACTCGCCGGAACGTTCACCGAAAGCGCGGCGGCATCGCTCGTCACAGGCCCCACCACGTTGGTGACGATCACGTCGTAGTTCCCAGCAGAAGCCGCCTGCACGGCGGGCAGCGTCAGCGTCGCACCCGTCCCACCCGCAAGCGGCGTGCCGTTTTTACGCCACTGGTAGGTGAAGGGCGCGGTGCCCGCAGCCACCACACTGAAGGTCGCCGTGGTGCCGGGGTTCACCGTGCTCGCAACAGGCTGCGTCGGCAGCGTCACCGGCACGTTGAGCGTCAAGAGCGCAGGGGCGCTTGTGCTCGCCCCAACCACGTTGGTCACCACTACGCTGTAGCTCCCCGCATCCAGCGCCTGCGCCGCGGCAACCGTCAACGTCGCGGACGTCCCGCCCGCAAGCGCCACCCCTTCCCGACTCCACTGGTAGGACAGCGGCGCGGTCCCCGTCGCAGTCACGCTGAAGGTTGCAGACGCTCCGGGATTCACCGTCAGCGAGGCGGGCTGCGCCGTGATGATCGCCGCGGAGTTGAGCGAAACAGCCGCCGTCCCCGAGGTCACGCTCCCTACCACGTTGGTCACCACCACGTCGTAATTGGCCGCATCACTCACCTGCGCCGAGACGATCATGTAGGTCGCTCCCGTGCCGCCGCCGATGGGCGCCCCGTTGCGACGCCACTGGTAGGTGATCGGAGCGGTCCCCGCCGCGGAGACCGAGAGCGAGAAGGAGGCGTTCGGATTCACCGCGCCACCCTCAGGATGCGCCGTGATCGACACCGGCGTGTTCACCGATAGCGCCGCGCCGGCCGAAGTCGCGCTCCCGACCACGTTGGTCACCACCACGTCATAGATGGCGGCATCCCCAGCCTGCGCACCGGGGACCGTGAAGGACGCGCCCGTCCCACCCGCCACCGGCACGCCCGCCTTGCGCCACTGGTAGCTCAAAGGCGCAGTGCCCGTGGCCACCACCGCGAAGGTCGCCGGCGTGCCCGGATTCACCGTCAGCGCGGATGGCTGCGTGGCGAAGCCCACGGGCACATTGATCGAAAGCTGCGCCGCACCCGAAGGCAGCGTCCCGACCACGTTGGTGACCGCAACATTGTAGCTGTCCGCGTCGGCGGCCTGCGCCGCTGGAATCGTGAAGCTCGCGCCGTTGGCTCCGGCGATCGGCGTTCCCGCGCGGTACCACTGGTAGGAAAAGGGCGCCGTGCCGGCGGCCGTCACGCTGAAACTCGCAGGCGTGCCAGGGTTTACCGCGAGCGAACCGGGCTGCGTGGTAATCGACACAGGCACGTTGATGAAAAGGCTGGCGGCTGCCGATGCCAGCGGCCCCACCACGTTGGTCACCACCACGTCGTAGGTGCCGGCGTCCAGCGCCTGGACCGCCGCTATCGCGAAGGTCGCAGCCGTTCCTCCAGCGAGCGGCGCGCCATTCCGGCGCCACTGGTAGCTCAGCGGCCCCGTGCCAGCCGCAGTCACCGAGAACGCTGCGGGCGCACCCGGGTTCACCGCCAACCCCGCGGGTTGGTTGCTGATCGACACCGGCACGTTGATCGAAAGGGCAGTCGCCGTGGAGGTGTCGCTGCCCGCCACATTGCTCACCACCACCGTGTAATCCGCCGCATCCGAGGGCTGTGCAGACGGGAGCGTGAAGCTCGCCGCGGTACCTCCGGCAATCGGTATGCCGTTTTTGCGCCACTGGTAGGCCAGCGGCGCCGTGCCCGTCGCAGAAACGCTCATGACCGCCGCCGCACCCGGATTCACCGCCAGGGTCGCCGCCGGATGCGCGATGATGGTCGCGGGCGAATTGATCGAAAGCTGCGCCGAACCCGAAGTCACGCTCCCCACCACGTTGGTCACCACCACGTCATAGTTGGCCGCATCACTCACCTGCGCCGAGGCGATGGTGAAGACCGCACCCGTGCCACCCGCCACCGGCACGCCCCCCTTGCGCCACTGGTAGCCCAGCGGCGCCGTGCCCGTCGCCGTCACACTGAAGCTCGCAGGCGACGATGGATTGACCGCCAAACCCGAGGGCTGTGCCGTAATCGACACCGGCACGTTGACCGACACGGTGGCCGTTGCGGAAGTCACGCTCCCCACCACGTTGGTCACCACCACGCTGTAATCCCCGGCATGCGAGGGCTGTGCGGACGCGATCGTGTAGCTCGCACCGGTTGCGCCCGCAATGTTAGCTCCATCTTTTTTCCACTGATAGGTCAGCGGCGCCGTGCCGGAGGCCACCACACTCAGCGTCGCCGACGCGTTCGGATTCACCGCCAAACCGGCCGGCTGCGTGCCTATCGACACCGGCGTGTTCACCGCAAGCGTGGCTGTCCCCGAGGTCACCGGCCCGACGATGTTGCTCACCACCACGTCGTAACTGCCAGCGTCGGATGCCGAAACCGAGGCGAGGGTGAAGGAGGCTGCGGTGCCTCCCGCAATCGCCACCCCGCCCTTGCGCCACTGGTAGGCGAGCGGAGCAGTGCCAGTCGCCGCCACGCTGAAAGTCGCAGGGGTATTCGGGTTGAGCGTCAGGCTCGCCGGCTGGGTGGTGAGGGAGACGGGCGTGTTCACCGAGAGCGCAGCCGTCCCCGAAGTGACGCTGCCGACGATGTTGGTCACCACCACGTCGTAGTTGCCCGCATCGGAGGCCTGCGCAGAGGCCACCGTGTAGCTCGCCGCCGTTCCGCCG
>JBILKV010000063.1:0-21138 GCA_044376515.1 Chthoniobacteraceae bacterium
GCCTTGCATCGGACTGCCAGAGGAGCGAATCGAGAGGCAGACGCAGTCCCATCGGCGAATCACCGGGAATGAGCCAGAGTCGGTTGTCATCGCGCAACCGCCACTGACTGGACTCCCAACCGCTCTGAACACCGCGCTGCAGGGGAAGCGCGTAGCCGACTTCCGAGTGGACGCCCTGCGCAAAAATACGTCGGAAACGCTCCCGCTCCTGAGCCGTGCCGAGTTTGGAATCGACAACGGAGACATCCGCGGGCAGGCACCGTTCCCGCCAGACGTAATACAGGGCGTCCTCGTACCCGGGCACGATGCAGGAGGCGCCGACATTCAACAGGCCGGCGATGCGTTCAATCAACGCCCTTGCCTCGTGCAACCCGTGCTCGTAGTCGACCGATTCATCCGCAATCAGGGTGGGATCGTTCCACAGAGGAACGCCATCCCTGCGCCAGAGGGCCGTCAGCGCGTAACGCGGCAGGGGTTCCCCGGGGTACCATTTTCCCTGCCCGTAGTGGAGAACGGCCCCCGGCGCAAACCGCTCGCGGAGGCGGCGGATCAGGGTGCCGGAAAGCACCCGTTTGGAGTGGGATACAGCATCAAAGTTCCACTCCGGTGCGTCGGGATGATCAATCGAAACGAAGGTCGGCTCGCCCCCCATGGTGAGGCGCACGTCGGCCTCCCGGAGTTCCGCGTCAATTTTTTCTCCCAGTTGGAGCACGGCGCTCCACTGCTCTTCCGTGTAGGGCTTGGTCACCCGGGGTGACTCGTGGATGCGACAGATGCGCATCTCGTGTTCAAGGCTGGATTCGCAGGGATCCACCGCGCCGGTGACCGGGGCGGCCGAAGCCGGCTCGGGGGTGCAGGAAAGCGGGATGTGTCCCTCGCCGGCAAGCAGCCCCGAGGTCGGGTCAAACCCGATCCACCCCGCTCCCGGCAGGTAAACTTCGCACCAGGCGTGCAGGTCGGTGAAGTCGGTTTCGGTGCCGGAGGGGCCGTCCAGCGCCTTGACGTCTGGCGTGAGCTGGATGAGGTAGCCGCTGGCGAAACGCGCTGCAAACCCAAGGCAACGAAGGGTTTGACACATCAACCACGCCGAGTCCCGACAGGAGCCGCTGCCCTTCTTCAGGGTGAGTTCGGGAGACTGCACCCCCGGTTCCAAGCGAATCACGTAGCTGACATCCCTCTGGATGCGCTGGTTGAGGGCGACCAAAAAGTCGATCGTCCGGAGCTTGCGCCCTTCCTCGGCCGCGCTCTCGAGTTCGCCGCGGACCGCCGCAACGTATTGTTCCAAAAGGGGCCCAGATTCCAAGACTTCCAAAAAAGGCGCCAGCTCTTTGCGCAAGCCAGCCTCATAGGCAAGCGGCACCTCCTCGGCGGCCTCCTCGAGGAAAAAGTCGAAGGGGTTGTGCACCGCCATCTCCACCACCAGTTCCACTTCGACAACAAACTCCCGCATCGGCTCCGGAAGCACCAGTCTTCCGTTCCAGTTTGAAAAGGGATCCTGCTGCCAATTGAGGAAAAACTGTCCGCCGCCGATTTTGAGCGAGTAGCTGAGCACCGGGGTTCTGCAGTGGGGGGCCGGCCGCAACCGGACTACGTGTGGGGCATGGGACACGGCCCGGTCGTAGGAGTACCGGGTGCGGTGGAAGAGCGCTACATGGATGGACATGGAATCGGTGACCTTTTTGAGGGACAGCTGCGCGCGATTCCTGAGGGGTGCGCGATTCTGTATCTTCGCAAAGGCCCTGTGGCCAGCACGAACCCAAGCCAACCTGCGGGAACGGGAAGGAATCTCCCCGACTTGCCTTTGATTGCGCCCCGGGCCCCGTCTGTTTGCACTCATTGTTGACTCCCATCGGCGAATTGAGTGGCACGGGCGACTCCAGACGCCCTTTTGAAGCAGAATTTCTCTGGCAAACAGAGACGCCTCCGCTATGGGTCAGGCGGGGATGCGGCTTTTCCGCACCCGAACAGGCCTCTTCTCCCGAGAAAAATGAAACTGATCAGCGGCAGTCGTTTGAATTTTGCAGCAATGGCGGTCGTTTTTCTGATCCCGTTTGCTGCGTCGGCAGGGCCGCTCAAGATCGTCCTTCCGACCGAAACCGCTTCCTTCCGGACGACGCAAGGCGCCGAACTTGCCATGGCCCACTGTCTGCAATGTCACTCCGCGGAGTACATCACAACCCAACCGCCTTTGGGCCGCGAAGCGTGGCGGGCATCGATCGATAAAATGCGGAAAAAATACGGGGCCGGCGTTCCAGCGGAGGCCGAAGCTCCCCTACTGGACTACCTCGTTGCCACCTACGGCAAGCCGACCGCTGCGCCGAGTCAAAAATAACCGTAGGCCCGAAGGCTTCGAGAGTACCAAGACCGCACAACCTCCCCCTCCCGGGCCCTGCTCCCGATTTGATGACTGCATCGGACGCGACTCTGCGGCGTTTGGATTGAGCGCAGCGCCCGCGAAGAGACTCACTGTTTGGGCTTGGAGAAGCTGTCCTTGAGGGCGACGGTCCGGTTGAAGACAGGGGCCCCCGGATGGCTGTCCTTGGTGTCGGCGCAGAAATAGCCGACACGTTCGAACTGGTAATGCGCCCCCGGTTGCGCCTGCAGCAAGGAGGGTTCGGCCTTGGCCTTCAGTGTTTCCAAGGAGGCGGGATTCACAAACTGCCTGAAGTCGCCCTCCTCTCCAGCGGCCTCCTCCGGTTGCGCCTCGGTGAACAGTCTGTCGTAGAGGCGCACCTCCACGTCCGCAGCATGCGCGGCGCTCACCCAGTGGATGGTCCCTTTCACCTTGGGCCGTCCCACCGGCTTGGCGCCGTGCCGGGTCGCATCGTCGTAGGTGCAACGCAGTTCGAGCAACCGTCCCTCGACGTCTTTGACCACCTCCTGACAAATGATGCAAAAAGCGTACTTCAGGCGAACCTCGCCGCCGGGGACCAGTCTGAAAAAATCCGCTTCAGGTTGTTCCCGGAAGTCGTCCGCCTCGATATAGAGCTCCCTGCTCAAAGGCACCAAGCGCTTTCCAGCCTCCGGATTTTCAGGGTTGTTTATCAACTCAATGTGTTCGCCCTGTCCCTCCGGATAATTGGTGAGGACCACCTTGATGGGGCGGACCACCACGTAGACCCGGTTGGACACGCGGTTGAGGTCTTCCCGAACGCAATGCTCAAGCAAAGCCAGTTCCGTCAGCGACGGATACTTGGTCAGCCCCACGGTTTCGCAGAATTGGCGCACCGCAGCGGGGGTGTAACCCCTGCGGCGGATCCCGCTGATGGTGGGCATGCGCGGGTCGTCCCAACCGGAAACCAGACCGTCCCTGACCAACTCGAGCAGCTTGCGCTTGCTGAGCACGGTGTAGGTCAGGTTGAGGCGGGCAAATTCCCGCTGGTACGGCCGGCTGGGGAGGCCGTCGACATGGTCGATAAGCCACTCGTACAGCGGCCGGTGGTGCTCGAACTCCAGCGTGCAGAGACTGTGGGTAATCCGCTCGAGGGCATCGCTCAGGGGATGGGCGAAATCATACATCGGATAGATGCACCAGGCGTCTCCTGTCCGGTGGTGATGAGCGTGCAGGATCCGGTAAATGACCGGATCCCGCATGTTCATATTGGGCGAGGCCATGTCGATTTTGGCCCGCAACACGCACGCCCCCTCGGGGAACTTTCCCGCCCGCATTTGTTCAAAAAGCGCGCGACTCTCCGCCGCAGGCCGCTCTCGGCGGGGACTCGCAATCCCGGGGGTTGTCAGGGTGCCCCGGTTGACGCGCATTTCTTCGATGGACTGGTCATCCACGTAGGCGAGTCCTTTGTCGATCAGTTGCAACGCGCAACCATAGAGCGTCTCAAAATAATCGCTGGCATAGTAGAGGTGCTCGCCCCAGCTGAATCCCAACCATTGGACATCCGCCTGAATGCTTTCGACGTATTCCACCTCCTCCTTGGTGGGGTTGGTGTCGTCGAAGCGAAGGTGGCAGCGCGCACTGGGCGCATGCTCCAAGGCCAGCCCAAAGTTTAGACAAATGCTTTTGGCGTGGCCGATGTGGAGATAACCATTAGGCTCTGGAGGAAATCGAGTGGTCACCCAGCCATCGTTGCGTTGAGCGGCAACGTCAGCCTCAACCATTTCTCGGATAAAATCGCGGTGTGGAGCCGCAGGCACATCGGACATAGCGCACGAAGTCTCTCAGCAAGGACCACGGAGTCAAGGCAACGCCCCGTCCAAAGCCCCTGTCAACCGTAAACGGGGGAAAAACAAACAACCAAACGAGTGCCAGCTTCGGCACTTTGATTCGCTTGCGCTTGCGTCGTGAGTTCCACTCTTGCCGAAGCTCAAAATCCCGCCTCCCCACCGCAGGGAGAGATGAGAACCGCCAACCGCCCCGTCATGAAGTGATATCCGTCAAGAGCGCTCAGTTTTGCTCCGCAGCCTTTTGAGAGGCAGCGGGATGGTAAAGGGAGAACCATAAGGCAAAACTCAGTGAAACGCTTCTCAAGAAACTTCAAAGGTCCGGACGATTTCAGGCTACACTAGGTTTGAAGGATTGGACCTGTCCAACTGCTCCCTCACCGAAGGCTTTCAACCTGAACTTCTCTAATTTGATTGCACAACCGCCTGGGGGTCGGTGCATGCTCCGCCTCGCTCGGCGATCCCCACCGCTCTCTCACACGCCGCGCGGAGGAGTCAATCCGTTTCAGCCGTCCCCTTGTAACAGCCCAGACATCCGTTTTCCTCTGAGGGACCCTCTGCTTTGATTGTCATGAACCGCTACCTGTTCGCCGCCTTGGCCACGTTCGCCCTGCCCCTGACAGGCGCCCTCTGCGGGGCCGAAATTTCTTCCGATTTCGACAAGAGCCTCTGGCCGTATCTTCAGAAGCACTGCACCCGCTGCCACGACGCGAAGGAACAGAAGGGCGATTTCCGGATCGACACCCTCTCCAGGCAGGTTGGGTCAGAAAACAATCCTCAGTGGCTCGAGGTGATGGAGCGCATCAACTCCGGTGAAATGCCTCCGAAAAAGGAAGCCAAGCGTCCCGCGGCACAGGAAAGCGCACGGATTGTTGAATGGATCACAGAGCGCCTCAAGGAGGGCGAAGCGTCCCGCATGGCCAACCGTTCCAAGGTCACCTACAACCGCCTGACCCGCGAGGAGTACGTCAACACCGTGCGGGATCTCCTCGCCGTGGAATACGATGCCAAGGATCCGGGGGCATTGCTCGAGGACCCTGAGTGGAACGGGTTTGAACGGATAGGTTCCGTCCTCACCCTTTCGCCCTCCAACATCGAAAAGTACCTCGCCGCAACGGAGACGATTCTTTCCGAGGCCTACCCTTCCGCGCCGGTCCCTTCCCCGAAGAACCGGCCACCTACGACTCCCTTCGGCGGAACGGTCCCCGCCGTGTACGAGGATTCCATTCAGGAGGCGCACCGCGAACGTCTTCGCAGCCTTGGTCTTCTCGACAAGGTGCGTTTCGAAATGTGGCCGGGTGACGTGTTCCGCGGTTCCTACGGGCGAACCGCGAGCACCGGCACCCGCCCTGGGGCTGGCATTTACGAGATCAGTTACAAGCTCAGCGGACTACGCCCGCCGAACGGGCGTGCCCCGCGCTTGAAAGTCTACCTAGAGAAACTCGACCGCACCCTCTTTGAGCAGGACATTCTCGCCGACGAGGACAAACCCGTCACCGTCACGTTCCGGGCCCATCTCCCGAAGGATCCCGGTGCCCTCATGGTTTACAACGACGTGCCCGGTCCCCCAAACACCCCACGTTCGGGACGACACGGCCCCGTTCCCTTCGTGAGCACCAAACTCGGGCGCATCCCGTGGCAGATGAAACTTACCGACGAGGAGGGGCGTGCGCGGTACCCCTTCCTCATCCTCGACTCCGTCACGTGGAAAGGCCCGATCCTCACCGAGGAGGAAATCAAGCTCCGCGCCGATTACATGCCCAGAACCGAGGGCGATCTGGGGCAGGTGCGCGATTGCCTCACCACGCTCGCCACCCGTGCTTTCCGCCGCCCTGTGACCCCCGAGGAAATGAACGGGTACGTGGCAATCGTTCAACGGGAACTCGGTGCGAAGGAAACCTTCGGGGACGCAGTCAAGGCCGGCATGTCCGCCATTCTCAACTCGAAAAGCTTTCTGTTTCTCGCCGAGGGGGACGCACACCACCGTCGAGACACGCTCAACGACTGGGAAATCGCCTCCCGCCTCTCCTATTTTCTATGGAGCACCCTGCCGGACGCGGAATTGTTAGGGCTCGCACAGGAAGGAAAGCTGCGCGACCGGGCGGTCCTCGCGGCCCAGTTTCAGCGCATGATTCGGGATCCACGCGCCGGTCGGTTCGCCGACTCCTTCGCCACCCAGTGGCTGCGCCTCCGAAAGGTGGGCATGTTCCAGCCCGATAAAAAGCTTTATCCAGACTATGACAAGGGCCTTGAGAGCAGCATGATCGCCGAGACCAAGGCCTTCTTCCGCGAAGTGCTCGATCAGGGCCTCACCCTCCGCGAATTCATCAACTCCGACTGGAGCATGGTGAATGAACTGCTCGCGAAATATTATGGCGTCTCGGAGCCCTTCGCCAAGGCGCTGGCCACCCAACCCGCCGACCAGCAGGCCGCCCCATCCAACTTCATCCGGGTCGCACTCCCTGTCGAGGCGCACCGCGGGGGCATTCTCACGCACGCCTCCATCCTGTCGCTCACCAGTGACGGAGTCCGGCACAGGCCCGTCCATCGCGGCGTCTGGCTGAGCGAATCCATTTTTGGAAAGACCCCGCCGCCTCCCCCCGCCAACGTCAATCCCATTCCAACCAACCCCACGGGCCCCAAGGCAACCCTACGCGAGAAACTGGAGGCGCACATCCACGACGCTAGTTGCGCCGCCTGCCACGCCAAGATCGACCCGCTTGGCCTCGCCTTCGAAAACTACGACGCCGTCGGACGCTGGCGCACCGAGGAAGTGACTGACGGCGTCGGGGAAAACCCGAGGGTCAGCGCCACGGGAAAACTTCCCGACGGCCGCGAGTACAAGAACGCGGACGAGTTCAAAAAACTGCTCCTGCACGATCTGGACGCGTTCAGCCTGAACGTCGCCGAAAAACTCGCCACCTACGGACTCCGCCGTTCAATGACGCTCAGCGACCGGGACGCCCTCCGAAAGATCGCCGCTGCCGGCAGGGAAAGGGATTACCGCCTGCGCGACATCCTCGAGTGCTTTGTCACGTCGGAACTCTTCCAAACCCGATAGTCGCGGACTCCGAACCCAAACCCGCCGGGCCCGCTCTTTCTCTCAAACCGCTCAAGTCCCAAATCCAACCCAAAGCACAGCCATGAACCTCAACCTCAACAAGTGGCAGATCTCCAGGCGTACCTTCCTCCGCGGTGCAGGTGCAACCATCGCCCTTCCCTGGCTCAATTGCATGGCGGCCATTCCCGCTCCGACCAAGCCAAAGCGCAGCGTGTTCCTCTACATTCCAAACGGAGTCAACACCCTGACCTGGCAGATCGAAAAGGCCGGAGCTGACTATGAACTGACCGCCCCCCTCAAGTCACTGGATAAACACCGGGCCGACATCACTCCCATCAGTGGCCTGCACCACCCGATGGTTGTCGGCAAGCACCACAACTGCGAGAAGGTATGGCTGACCGGAGCCAATGTTCCCGGCGATGGCGGCGCGTTTCGCAACACGGTCTCCGCCGACCAACTCATGGCCGAGGTCCAGGGGGGCTCCACCCGCTTCCAGTCCCTTGAGGTGGCCATTGAGGGCACCTCCCTCGCCTGGTCCCGCGACGGCATCCAGCTCCCCGCAGAACGCAGCACCCAACAGATCTTCAACCTGCTTTTCGGAGTCGAGCGCGACAGCAAAGAGACCATCCGTCGCAGGCTCAGCCGCCGCGGGAGCATCCTCGACACCGTCTCGGAGGACGCAAACCGCGTGAACAAAAAACTCGGCAGCGAAGACCGCACCAAACTCGATGAATACCTCACCGCCGTCCGTCAGGTCGAGGAACGCACCCGTCGCGCCGACGAATGGCTCAACGTTCCCAAACCGGTCCTCGACTCTGCCGACATTGAAAAACTCCAGCGCAAACTCACCATCGCCGAGGCCGGCCAATACTACCGCCTCTTCTACGACCTGATGGTCATGGCCCTGCGCACCGACTCGACCCGCGTCATCACCTGCGGCATCGGGAGCGAAGGCAACACCAGCGGAATCCCCGAGATCGGCATCCTCCAAACCCGCCACGGACTCAGCCACCACAACGGCGACCCCGAACAACTCCGCCGCCTCACCGCAACCGACACCTTCCTGGTCGAACAACTCAGCTATTTCCTCGACCAACTCAAAGAACACAAGGAAGCCGGCCAACCCCTCCTCGACACCACCCAGGTCCTCTGGGGCAGCGGCATGGCCTATGGCCACAGCCACGGAAACGCTAACCTGCCGACCATCCTGTGCGGCGGAAAAGCGCTCGGTTACAAGCATGGCACGCACGTGGATTTCAACCTGCCCTCCATCGGCAAGTACAATGTTGCAGACGCGCAGGAACACTACCGTATCTGCTCCCGCCCGGTCGACAACGACGCCCGCGTCAGCAATCTGCTCCTAACCATGCTCCAGCGGGTCGATGTCAAGGCAGACCGCTTCCAGGACAGCCTCCGCCCGATTTCGCAGATTCTGGCCTGAAGCCTCCGGGGGCCTCCCGCGGTTCGCCACAGACGGATTGAGCGGAGAACATCCGCCCACACCCTCCGTCGTTTTCCGCCCGTCCCCGCCTCCAAACCCCATGCGTTTTCTCATTGCACTGCTCCTGTCCGCCTCCCTTGTTGAAGCTGGGGAAACAATCCAATTCCGCACCGACGCTGATGGCCCGGTGACGGCCGATGGCAAGCGGAAGAATCCTGCTCAGAAGGGGGGGCAGGAAAAAACCCAGTGGTTCCAACTCATATCGGGCGAGTTCCCGCCCGCGGGCTCGGAACACCGGGTCTCCGGGGAACTCATCTCCGTGGACCATCTGGAGCGCGCCTTCCGCATCCGCATCGACCGGGCCGACCATCAGGAACGAGGGGTATTCGACCGTCCGCTTTATGCGGAAATGCTGCCCTTCGGGAGCATCTGGTACCATGGCGCGCCCGCAGCGCTCCAAGATATTCCCCTGGGAACCCACCTGCATGGTTCCTTTTACCTGAAGGATCCCAAAGCGACGCCGCCCGCGCACCCGGGCGCCTTCAACAAGGGGCAGTCTATCGAGGCGGATTTCCAACGCTGTTTCAGGCTCGAGGACGACTTCACCCTCTACGCACGCCAGAACCGGTTGTGGAAGGTTGAGAATTTCGACCGCGAAACGCTTAAACTCACCGTCTCCCAGCCCGATCCCACCCAACCCGCAGCCCCGGCCAAACGCACTTCTGCGCAAACTTCCATTGAGAAGACCTTTGAGATACTGCCCCGCACCCGCATCTTTAAGGGCCACAGCTTTGCCGAACCCTCAGTGCTGCAACCCGGCCAGACCGTGGTGTTCAACATCACCTGGGCCACCCTTTACGGCGCCGGCCGCATCACTGAAATCTGGATTGACGAGGAAAGCCGCCAATTGGCGACTCGCCAGCAGTTGGAGCAGCACCGCTCCCACATACGGGAGCGGGGACTCCCCGGATGGATCACGTCGGTGGACGACGCACGACAACACGTCGGGGTCGCTTTCTTTGGCGGCGTGGATCCCGCGCTCTTCGAGGAGGTCGCCACCAAGGATCCCAACGCACCTCCGCCACGCGACGGCACCCCGCCTCCAGTCGAACCCATCGGTCGACTCGCCGTCGCCCTGGACTCCCTGATGACCTTCGATCCTGTCAACGATTCCAAACGCGCCGCGGTGCTCGAAGTCAAAAGGGTTCCTGTCCTGCACGGCAGTGCGGGCGTTGAGTTGCAACTCAGGCTGGACATGATGCTGGAGGGGTACCGTCCGAAACGGGTCGTGCGCTTCTACCCGCCCACCTGGAAGGTCATTGCCCTGCCTAAGGAGGAGGAGTTCCAAGGCCGCGAATAGTTCCCAACCTTTTCGAGCCCATGCGTCTCGCCCCCCAAAGCTTCCGACTGCTGGCGGTCGCCGCCCTGCACTTCGTCGAAGTTTGGGGCGCCCCAGAGCCGCAGGCGCACCCTCCGGGGACGCCTCCGCGAATGTTTCGCACCGACGCATTTCGCACCGACGCATTTCGCACCGACGCAGATGGGCCGGTTCTCGAAAACGAAAAACGCAAGGCCCCGAAAGACCGAAAACCCGGGGACAAACCCGAATGGTTCCATTTGGTAGACGGAGAATTTCCGCCGGAAGGTTCCGCGCACTCCATCTCCGGAGAGTTGATTCAAGTGGATCATCTGGAACGGCGTTTCCAGATCCGGGTCGACCGAAACGACAGCCAGCAGGCCGGTTTCCAGGACCTTCCCCTGGAAGCCGGAATGCTGCCCTACGGCTCCGTGTGGTACCTTGGAGCACCGGCGGCGCTGCAGGACATCCCGCTGGGAACCCACCTGCACGGCGCCTTCTACCTCGCCGACCCTGAGGATAAAACACCGCTTCCCCCGACGTGGTACAGCCGTAAAACCGCCGAGTGGGAGTTCCGCCGCTGCCTGAGACTCGAGGACGATTTTACCTTTTACTCGCGCCACCAGCAGCTTTGGAAAATCGAGTCGCTCGACCTGTCCGCCATGAAACTCACCGCCGCCCTCCAAGCCGCGGCAAAAGAATCCGCCGTCAACCCGACCGCACCAAAAACAATCACCTTCGACCTGCTTGCGAGTACGCTCGTCTTTGCTGGCAGCCGTTTCGAAACGCCCGCCTCCGTCAAGCCAGGACAAACCGTCCTCTTTAACGTCACGTGGGCTACCCTGTATGGCCCGGGTCGGATCACCCACCTTTGGCTTGATGAACAGAGCCGTGCGCTCGCCACGGCACATCAAACCGAAGTTCATCGCATGCACATGCGCGAACGCGGCCTCCCAGGCTTTGTTACCGCTGTGAACGACGACAAACAATTGGTGACCATCACCTTCTTCGACGGGGTGGATCCCAAGCTTTTCGACGAACTCAAAGGCATTGATGAAAAGCCCCAGGGCTGGCCCTTTTCCTTCCCGGAAGACGATCCCAAGGCGCCGAAGGGAGGCATAGCCGTGGCACGTCCCACCTTGATGACCTACGACCCCGGCAACGACCGCAAGGGCGGAAACATCGTCGCATTTCGCAAGGTCCCCGTTGGTCCGGGATGCAGCGGCGTGCAGATCACCGTCAAGTGCGGGATGATGCTCGAGGGCTACCGCCCCGGCCGCGTGGTGCGGTTTTACCCAGGCCCATGGAAGGTCGACGCCCTCCCGCTGGAGGAACGTTTCGAAGGTCGGGAATGAGTGGCTTTGCGGTCCTCCCTATTTTCCTCGATCGGATTGCGCATCTTCCCCAACGTCTCCCCTGAGACGGTGGGTGCAAAGGAGCCCTGGCATGTTGGCTAACCCGGATAAATCACCGGTGGGAGTCGCGGCAACGATTCAGCGGTTTTTCACCTATCGCTGATCTGGGAAAGTTGCATTTGTTCCCGGTTGGCGTGTTTTTCTTGGCCGGCAGGGCACCTCTTTGCAAAAAAAACAGCCGTCGTTTTTCGGTTTTTCCAGCAGGTTGGCCGGCGCAGGCCCCGCGCCCTCAGCGGCTCCACACGGGATCCGTTTTGCCTACCGCCCATAAGCGTTCGGACGAAAAGAACGTCCGGTGCGGTTGATTGCTTGCATCGCGGGAGGTTGTTCCGCGGAATACGTTCTGCAACGTATCCCGGCCACCCAGGGGCTCTGCGCGTCCAAAACAGTACCGCACATGAACACGCTCGATTTGTCAGCTGTTGGCCTCCACGTGGGTGAAATTCTGCGCAACGCCCCGGCCCCTGTCCTCTACGAACACGCCATCCGCTTTGAGCCTGGGACGCGCATTTCCGCCGATGGCGCGCTGGTAGCCTACTCCGGCGCGAAAACGGGGCGCTCGCCCGGAGACAAACGCATTGTGCGTCACCCGGAGTCGAAGGGGGATGTGTGGTGGGGCAGTGTCAACCGCGCTATGGACGCGCATTCCTTTGCGGTCAACCGCGAGCGAGCGGTTGACTACCTCAACACCCGGGAACGTCTCTACGTGGTGGACGGCTACGCGGGTTGGCACCCGCAGCACCGGCTTAAAATCCGCGTGATCTGTTCGCGCCCCTACCACGCGCTCTTCATGCGGACGATGCTGATCCGCCCCAGTAGCGCGGAGTTGGCCGTTTACGGGGAACCGGACTTTACCATCCTCAACGCGGGAGCTTTTCCGGCAAACCGGTTGACAGAGGGGATGAGTTCCAAGACCTCCATTGCCCTTTCGTTTGAAGAAAACCAAATGGTGATTCTGGGAAGCGAGTATGCGGGCGAGATGAAGAAGGGGGTCTTCACCCTGATGAACTATCTCATGCCTAAACAGGGCCTTCTTTCGATGCACTGCTCGGCCACCGCGGACCACACGGGGCGGCATTCCTCGGTGTTGTTCGGACTCTCCGGCACGGGAAAAACAACCCTCTCTGCGGACCCCAAACGCCACTTGATCGGTGACGACGAGCACGTCTGGGGAGACGACGGGATCTTCAACATCGAGGGGGGATGCTATGCCAAAACAATCGATCTGACCGCGGAATCCGAGCCGCAGATCTACCGGGCCCTCCACTTCGGTGCTGTTCTCGAGAACGTCGTCCTCAACGGGGAGGGCATGGAGGTCGACTTCCACGACACCTCCATCACCCAGAACACCCGAGGCGCTTATCCGATCGAATTTATTCCAAACGCCCGGATCCCCTGCATTGCGGGCCATCCGACGGACTTGATTTTCCTCACCTGCGATGCCTTCGGCGTGTTGCCGCCAGTCTCCAAACTGACCACGGCACAGGCGATGTACCACTTCATCTCCGGGTACACCGCCAAGGTGGCCGGGACCGAGCAGGGCGTCACCGAACCCTCGACGACCTTTAGCGCGTGTTTCGGGGCGCCGTTTCTGGTGTGGCATCCGGGCAAATACGCGGAGTTGCTCGCGGAGAAGCTGCGGCAACACCGGGTGAATGTGTGGCTGCTCAATACAGGCTGGACTGGAGGTAGTTACGGGGTAGGAACGCGCATTCGCCTTGCTTACACTCGGGCGATTCTCGACGCAGTTCACGGCGGGGTGCTGGCCCACGCCCCAACTGAAACAGACCCCATTTTCGGTTTGGCGGCGGTTTCCCACGTGCCACGGGTGCCCGAGGAATTGTTGATCCCCTCGCGTGCATGGACCGATGGAGCGGCTTATCACGCCACGGCGGTGAAACTGGCGGCGGCTTTCACGGCGAACTTCAAGCAGTTTGAGGCGGGAGTTTCGGAGGAAGTGCGTGCGGCGGGCCCCCGCTGCTAACCAACCAACCGGCGAGATCCCCTGCCCCGCTTTGTGTGCCGGTTCCCGCCACTTTCGAGTCAACACCCCCAGGGATGCACCCACAGCTAAAGGCAAGAATCATCGAGGATTGGCGGGGGCTTCCGGAGGAGCCCTTCCCGAAGGACACGGCTCGGGAGGCGGGCGCATTGGTGGCGTCGGTTCTGGGAAGACTGGGCTTAAAGACGCGTATTCGTGAAGAGGCCATCAAGGAGGCGTGGCGGGATGTGGTCGGTGATTTCCTCGCGAGGCACTCGGCGCCGGCAGCTTTGGAAAACGGGACGCTGGTGGTCCACGTCCTCCAGCCCACCGTGCATTTTGAGCTCGAGCGGGTCTGGAAGCGGAAGCTGCTGGTCAAGCTTCAGGAGAAGTTCGGACGTTCCACCGTGCGTGAAATCCGCTTTCGGCTTGGCTGAGACCGGGCCCGCCCCCGCCGCATGAACCCCCGCACACGCCGTCGCATCCCGCGGGTTGCCCTGCTTGTCGAGACAACGCGCACCTACACGCGGGAACTCCTCGCCGGCGTGCGGCGCTACATCGCCACGCACGGGCCGTGGTCGACGTTTCTTGAACTCCGCGCTCTGGAATCCACCCCGCCCGCATGGCTGCGCAACTGGGACGGTGACGGCATTCTCACGCGCACATTCACGAGGGAGACGGCCGGTTTGATCAAGGCTTCCGGCCTCCCGGCGGTCGAGCTGAGGGCGACCAACCTTCCCGGACGGCGCCCGTTTGTGGGGATGGACAATGCCCACATCGGGCGGGCAGTCGCGGAGCACTTCTTTGAGCGCGGTTACCGCCAGTTTGCAGCCTACAGTTTAAAGACGGAGCGCTTTTTCGTGGAGCGGGTGGTCAACTTTGTCAGCACCGTCGAGGCCATGGGCTGGCGCTGCTCGGAACTTCCAGAATCCTCCCCGGGCAGCATCAGAAACTGGGAACAAAACCAAGCACGTCTCATCGCATGGATTGCGCAGTTACCCAAACCGGTGGGGATCTTCGCCGCCAACGACCAACTCGGGGTGCACCTGCTCGAGGCATGCCAGCGCGCCGGAGTTGCCGTCCCGGAAGAGGTGGCGGTCGTCGGTGCCGAAAATGAGGAAACCCTGTGCGCCTTCGCTACTCCTCCCCTGAGCAGCGTCCGCTTTGACGGACACAGCGTTGGCTACGCCGCCGCCGAACTGCTGGGCCGTCTGATGCGTGGGGAGAACCCAGGGCGCGCCGAACTACTCATTCCGCCCAAGGGAATCGTGGTCCGCGCCTCCTCCGACGAACTGGTCATCAACGACCCGTTGGTTGCCCGGGCCGCGCGCCTGATCCGGGAGAACGCCACGGCTGGGCTCAACGTGGAAAGCCTCTGCCGCAAACTCAACGCCTCCCGCAGCACCTTGGACCGTCGGATGAAAGCCGCACTGAAGCGCTCTCCCAAGGAGGAAATCAACCGGATCCGCTTCCGGGAAGTGATGCGTCTTCTTCGGGAAACCGACCACCCCATCGAGGTCATCGCACAACAAACGGGCTTCGCCCACGGCCAGTACCTTCAGACCGCCTTCAAGCAAGTCTACGGTCAAACCCCCGGACAGTTCCGCCAGAGTCCCACCTTTGACTCGGAGTTGGCTCCCGTAAGCCGCTCTGCCTTCGTCTGAAAAAAACCACCCGTCCCCCTCATTTTATATCGCCAAACAATCCCGCGTTTATCGTGACGGCCAATAGTGGGGGGGTGACCCGTGGTCTCGTAGCGTTGCGTCTAAACCCATGAGTGCACCCGTACCACTTCTACAAGACAAAGGCCGCCCAGAGTGGTGACCCCTTCAACATCGATCGGTTCATCCAGAGCAGTCGCGGCGTCGGTTTTACCGGAAGGGTCAGCGTCGTGGCCGCGTTCGAACGGGCGCTGAGCTCGGAGGAGTTTCGAAAGGGCAACTCCCCTCCCAGCATTTGCAGTTTTGTTTCATGGAATTTGCCTTTACTGTTTCGGCCAAGGACACCATCCCGTGGGACGGATTCTGGCCCACGCTGACACCCGTGTCCGGGACGTCTAGGACGGTTTATTCCCCTTCCCCCCCACCCGCCTCCTCCGTGAGCAAGAAAATCCTTTCCTCATCACTGCTGACTCCCGCTCTGACGGTGGCCGCCTTGGCCTTGGGCATCCCGATTGGCCGCAGCCTCCAACACCCCCTTCGCATCGCCGATTCCAAGCAGGAAGCCGGCAACTCTGGAAACCGGTTGCACGGGTCCGCCGCGACCGGGAACGCGCTCAAGGGTACCAACTTGACAGATGACGAGGCGGCAGCAGAAGCCGAGTTCGCTCGACTTCTCGGAGAGACCACGCGGACGGAATCCAAACGGACGCCTCTTCAAATCATGGCGGGGATTTCCGCCGCGTTTCAGCAGAGAAGCGAGTTGAGGCGGTTTCTTGGCATCTATGAGGCGGTCTCCGAGTTGGAGAAAGACACTATGGGCGAGGCGCTCGAACGCGCCAAGGCCGAGAGCAATCCGATCGCCGTCCGTGCCATCGAAAGACGCTGGGCGGAAATCGATCCGGAGGGGGCGCTCAAGGACTGGACAGAGGGCAAAGGCAAGCCCCCGGGCGACGCGTTTTTTGGAGCGTGGGCAAAATCCAACCCCGCCGGAGCATTGCGTTGGTTTTCTGCCCTGCCCGAGGGGGAGTTGCGCAGGGAGGCCAGCGTGGCCGTCCTCGACCGGATCGCCAAGGCCGACCCACAACGGGCTCTGGACTTCGCCAACCAACTCTCCGACGGCAAAGACCAATCGCTTCTGGTCACCCGGGCGCTTGCCGCATTGGGCGGCAAGGATCCGACCACTGCTCTGGCCGCCGCGCAGAGCCTTCCCGAGGGGCCCGGACGAAAAATCGGCCTAGACTCCGTGGTCACCCAAGTCGCGACAACCAACCTCGAGGAGGCCCAGCGTCTTGCGAAGGAACTGCCGCCAAACACGCTCTCCGGGGCGGGTTCGGTGATTGCGGGAGCGTTGGTCCGCCAGAGCCCGGAAAGCGCTCTGGAATGGGCCGCAACCCTGCCTGAGGGAACCACCAAGGCGTCCGCTTACGCGGGGATCGCCCGCGAATGGGCTGGCCGCGATGTGACAGCGGCGGCGTCCTGGTTGGACGGCTTGTCCAAAGGGCCCGAACGCGATTCGGCTGTCGCGTCCTTCGCCAACCGCACCGCTCCGCGCGATCCGGAGGGGGCGACAGCCTGGGCATCGACGCTTTCTCCAGGCGAACAGCGCACCGCTGTCCTCAGCCAGACGATCGCTATCTGGCAGCGAATCAATCCGGCGGCCGCTGCCGAGTGGCTTGCCAACGCGACGGAGCTCACCGCAAGTGAGCGGGAAGCCATCGCTCAAGCCGCCTCCCAGCGCTTTGCACCCCAGAGGTCTGACCCGCAACGGCTCCGTCAGTTCCGGGAACGGCGCGACGGTCAATAGCCCAGTGCAGAGCCAAGAGCAGGGCCTTACCGGCCCTGTGGGCGATTGGGACCCTTCACCCTGCTATGGACGGCAGTCCCTCCGCCCGTTCATACTGGGAGGATGCAATCCGCAACCGTCCGCGTCCCCGGCACAACGGCCAACCTTGGCCCCGGCTATGATTGCCTCGGTATCGCACTGGGGCTTGCCAACAAGGTCACGGTGTCCCGAGGCGCCGCCGAGGCACAAGGTCAACACGCTCAGGCCGCCCACCCCGGAGGATCCATGGCTGCTGAAGCGTCCCGGAGTTTTTTTGGAAAAACCGGCATCGACCCCTTTCCGTTTGAATGGAGTATCTCGGGCGACGTTCCACCCTCCCGCGGCCTGGGGAGTTCCGTCACGGTGCGGCTGGGGCTACTGGCCGGCTTGAACGCCCTTGCCGGCGGTCCCGCCTCCCGCGATGCCCTCTTCGGATGGTGCGCGGAGCTCGAAGGGCATCCCGACAACGCCGCACCCGCGGCCTTCGGGGGATTCACCGTGGCGGGCGGCCCCGAAGTGGCCCGCTTCGAGGTGTGCCCCCAACTCTTTTTCGTGTTGCTCATCCCAAACTTTGAGGTGAGCACCCCGGCGGCCCGACAGGTGCTGCCCCGCCAGATCGGCCACTCCGCCGCCGTCGACAGCTGCGCGAACGCCTGCCGCATCACGGCGGCGTTCGCATCGAAACAGTACGCGCTTCTCCGCGGCGCATTCCGGGACGGACTGCACCAGCCCTTCCGGCTCGCTCTCATCCCCTTCCTGTCCGAGGTCATTACCGCCGGCGAAAAGGCCGGGGCCCTTGGGGGCTTCCTTTCCGGTTCGGGGTCAACCATTTGTTGCGTGACCACCGCCCAGCCTGCCGCCGTGGCGGCTGCAATGGCCGGCGCCGCAGGGGGCGGTCACCGGACGGTGATCACGCATGCCGACAACACCGGCCTGAGCGTTCAGGCCACGGCTTAATCCCAAAGCAGACAGAGACACACGATGGCCTCCGCGCGCCTCGATGAGTTTGAGCAGTTTGCCATCGAAGTCATTCTCGAGCGGCGCCGTGGGAAGCGTGCCGCCCTCCTGCGCAGCGTACTCTGGTTGCTCAGCGGCCTCTTCCGACTGATCGTCCAGACCAAGCTAAGACTGGTCACCATGCGCGTGCTGCGTCCCTCGAGCACGGGGTGCCTAGTCATCTCCATCGGAAACCTGACCGTGGGCGGCACGGGCAAAACGCCGGTTGTGGAAAAGCTGGCCCGCACCCTTCAGGACGCCGGGAGGCGTGTGGCCATCCTGTCCCGCGGCTACAAGGCGAAGCGACCTCCCCTGCTCCGCCGACTGCAGCGCAAATGGCTGGGGCTGGACCAGCGCAAGACGCGCGTTGTGCACGACGGCAGCAAACTCCTCCTCGACAGCCGCTTCGCCGGGGACGAGCCTTACATGCTGGCGCGATCCCTAGGCAACGTCGCCGTACTCGTGGACAAAAACCGGGTGCGGGCCGCCCTTGAGGCCGTCCGGCAATTCGGGTGCGACACCCTGCTCCTAGATGACGGCATGCAGTACGTTGCCCTAACCCGCCGGATCAACATCTGCCTTGTCGACTGCCAAGCGCCTTTTGGCAACGAGTACCTGCTACCTCGAGGCACACTCCGGGAACCCCCCGAGAACCTCTCCCGCGCCAACTACATTTTTCTTACCAAGAGCGATGGCGTCGACCAGAGCGCCCTGATCGAGAGGATCCGCCGCTACAACTCGACCGCCGGAATCATCGAGTGCACCCACCGAGCCCTCCATTTCAAAAACCTCTACACCGGCGAGGAGCACCCGCTCGAATGGATCAGGGACCGCCATGTCGGGGCGCTCTCCGGAATCGCCAGGCCGGAAAGCTTCGAGAAGAAGCTTGTCGATCTTGGCGCCAAGCTCAACATCACCGCGCGTTACGCGGACCACCATCGCTTTGTGGACTCCGAACTCGAAGAGTTTGTCTCTCGCTGTGCCCGGAGGGACTTGGACGCTTTGATCACAACGGAGAAAGACAGCGTCCGCTTCCCTCACCGCGCGCCCGAGGGGGACGTGCCCATCCTGTTTCTGAGGGTGGAGATCGAGATCCTCAAGGGACACGCCGTCTGGGACGACCTGATTGGCCGAATCTGCCATCCACCGCCGGTGCTGCCGCCAGGGCTCCTCTTCGCCTAGGGGGACTCCCGGTCCGCCGCGGGCGGCGTCAGTTGTTGCCGAGATTGTCGGGGGCGTCGGTGAGGAACTCGAACACCGGACCGTGGCTGCGGATGAGCCCCCTCCAAAGCACCGGAAGGAGATCCGGTTCCAAAAGACCCGGGCCGGGAGCGTGGACCACCCACGTGTTTCCGTGGAGCTCTTTCTCCAACTGGCCCTTGCTCCATCCAGAGTACCCGGCGAAAACGCGCAGGATCGTGTCCTCCTCCTCCTCAACGATTTCCAAAGCGCTCTCGAGGGTCAGGTCGTGGCGCCAAGACCACGTCCCCCCTCCGGTGGCAACATCCTCCTGCCAGCGGAACGCCGCGAGCAGCAGTTGGTCCGACCCCACCGGCCCCCCCAAATAAACGGGCACCATCGCAAGCTCCCCGAGATCCTCATTGGGCATCAGCTCGTTCAGACGCTTTCCCGTAGGACGGTTGAGCACCACGCCAAAGGCGCCGTTCTCGGCGTCCTGCATCGAGAGGAAAACCACGGTCTTTTCAAAATTCGGATCCCTGAGGCCGGGGTGCGCAAGCAAAACGGACCCCGCCAACGACTCGGATTGAGGCTGAAATTCACGCACCCCTACAGCGTGCGATTTCTGGGCCGCGTGGCAAGAACACTCCCTCACCAATTGCAGCTTCCCGGCCCTTGCGGCATTGCGGCACCACCACCCGGGTGGACTGTGGAGGAGCGCCATGCCATGCTTTCCCACCCACCCCGATGGATTTCTCCAGCCAATACACGCTCGAACTGCTTTGCGCCCTTCTGGCGCTTCCGATTTTGCTCTCCACAGGCCTCGGCGTCCGGAGGTTTCTGGTCAATCGCTACCGCATTCCGCTCGGAATCCGGTTTAAAATCGCCTGCGCGGCCTTGAGCGCGCACCTCCCGCTTTCTGTGTACCAATGGGTCGTGGAGGCACAGGCAGCCGCCCGCGCTAAGGCCCCCACCGACGTCGCAGTGGACGGTGCCGCCGCCCCGGTCGGCCCGTTTCTATTTCCAGAGCCACTGCTCCAAGCCCTCCTTGCAATCGCCATCTTGTTTTGCGCCCTCACCCTCGTACAGTTGGTCCGCAAGTACTTCTGGGACGACTGGTTTGAAAGAACCACAGACGCTCAGGCACCCAAATTCCTGGGTGACATTGGCAGCGCCTGCATCGTGGGTCTTTCCCTTGTGGTCATCGCCACGGGCGTCTACCACAAGGACCTGAGCGGGTTGGAACTCGGCTCGACCGTATCAGTGGCGGTGCTCGGTTTCGCCAGCCAGGACCTGCTCGGCAACCTGCTCTCCGGAATCGCCCTGCAGATCGGCAGCCCCTTCAAAAAAGGCGACTGGCTTCTCCTCGATGCAAGGCGCCTCCAGGTCCAGGAGGTCAACTGGCGCTCCACCCGGATGCGCTCCCCCGAGAACGTTCTGGTCGACGTCCCAAACAAAACTGTCGCTGGAGGAACCATTATCAATCTCTCCGCACCCACCGCGGAACGCGCCATCAGAGTCTTTGTCGGCTTCGACCAAACCGCTACCCCGGAGGAGGTCAAAGACTGCCTCTTGAGTGCCGCCCGCGCAGCGCGCAGGGTCCTCTCCAATCCGCCGCCGAGAGCAGCCCTGAAGAACTTTACGGACACGGCCCTCCGATACGAACTGGTCTTCTGGGTCGCCGACGAAGAAGCCACCACGGAGGCCACTGACTCGGTTCAAACCGGCATCTGGCACGCCGCAAAACGCTCCGGCCTGAAACTGGCGTCCTCCCCTCCGCCCGCGCAGTCTCCTGCGACGCCCCAGCGCTGAGCGCTCCCGACGAGGGCGCACACCGGTTGCAGGCCCGAGCAGGTTTCACCGGGGTTCCACCCCGGTCTGACCATGCCCCGTGCGACAGCAGG
The DNA here is from genome assembly GCA_044376515.1 of Chthoniobacteraceae bacterium. Lineage (GTDB taxonomy): Bacteria > Verrucomicrobiota > Verrucomicrobiia > Chthoniobacterales > Chthoniobacteraceae > Chth-196. The sequence goes on from JBILKV010000063.1 coordinate 20,997, forward strand.
GACTCCCCCCTCGCTACGTCTTCCACGCTGGCAATCCAAACCCTCCCGTGCGATGCTGGGAAACAACCTTCATGAAATCCAACCGCTTTTTCACAACCCGCGTCCGCGGAATCAGCCCGGTGTTTTTGGCAGCCCCCGTGCT
>JBILKV010000064.1:0-21133 GCA_044376515.1 Chthoniobacteraceae bacterium
CCAGCGGCGTCCTCCAAGCCGGGTGGTTTGACCCAGCGGTAGCTCGAGAGAAGGCGTTCAAGCTCCTCTAGGGGGTCTTTGGTGAAGGTGTATTCCGTCGTGTCGCCGTCCTCGGTGAGGCGTACCCTGCGGCCGCGGGTCTCGAGAATCACCCGTGGATTGGCCCCTACGAAGGAGTAGCGGCCGGCCAGGGCGCTGTTTTCTGCCGATTCCAGAAGGAAGCTGTAGCCGCCTGAATCAAGCTTTTGAAACGCGGAGACCGGGGTTTCGGCATCGGCGAGGAGCTCGGTCCAGACGGGAATCAGGTTTCCCTGTTGCGCCAGGGCGAGGAATTCCGTCCTCGAAGGAAGAAGAGGCGGGGGCGCCATGGTCTTAGGCCTTGGCGGAATAGGTCGCCTCTGGATCGAAGACGCGGGTCTCGGAGATGGGAAGAGTACCGCCGTGCTTGTCCACCTCCTGAAAGAAGCAGGACTCGTGACCCGTGTGGCAGGCACCGCCGATTTGTTCGACCTCGAAAAGAAGGGTGTCGTGGTCGCAGTCTACGTGAAACCGCAGCACGCGCTGGGTGTGCCCGCTGGTTTCCCCTTTGAGCCAGTATTTTTGGCGGGAGCGGCTCCAGTAGTGCATGAATCCCGACTCGAGGGTGGTCGTGAGCGATTGAGCGTTCATCCAAGCCATCATGAGGACCCGCCTGGAAGAGGCATCCTGAACAATGGCGGGGATGAGGCCGTCGGAGTTGTATTTGAGGGGCAGTTTCATGCTTCGGGAGACAGCGGACTATAGCAGTCTCTGTGCAGGAGTCACCAGCGCACCGCGCGGACATTGCGCAACTGCGCTGGGTGGAGTGCGGGGTGGAGTGCGGGGGAGGGGGCTTTTTTCCGAACGTCGATGCGGTGGGGGCAAAACCGACCTCACGCGTGGACGCAGGGAAAAATGACAGGAGAGGCGCGCCGAATGGTTTGGATCGCTCCTAGGCTCTGGATGGGCGTCTTTTTCAGGCTTACTTTGGACGGACTCGGCGGCTTTTGCGGCGGCCCCGGAGCAGGTCTGAGGAGGTGAGGTTAAACCTGAGGGCGGCCCAGTAAACCTTTCCGCCGTGGATCTCGTAGTGGTTGCGCTCGGGAGTGGCGGCCTCCAGCAGGGGCGGGTAAAAGCTCAGAGGGACCGCGATGGAGCGACCGTCGGCGAGGTCGAAGTGAAGGACGGAGGCAGTCACCCAGACGGCCTCCACGGGGGGTGGGTTGCGCGCGGACCGGTTGGATGGGGAAGAGTTGGCCATTGAGAGGGCGGAAACGTGCTATATACTGTTTGGACTAAGTCTGTGGAAAAAAAGGCGGCACCGGTTTCTGGACCGGATGCCCCTTCCATAAGCGCCGTCGCATTTTGCGCCGGAACCTGTCCGCTGGCTTGGTTTTGGTCGTTTTACCCCCAACCGTTCGCTCACTCACCGTGCAAGACTTTACCGGAGGCGGAATCCACGCCCTGCCCAGCCGTACCACCCGCTCCACGGGCGATCCAGAGTTTGACCTGCGCATCCGCAAACTGGTGGCGGACTGGGGAGGGGACGAGAAGACCTCCGGCATGACCGAGGAACTCATCATCACGGCTCTCAAGCTCGCCAGAGACAAGGTTGGGGTGGCTGACCTGAAGCTTTTTAACCGCTCCCTCAGGGAGATGAGGAATGGGGGCCGGGTTTTCGCTCCTTATCGGGACCGGAAGAAAATTTCGGTCTTTGGCAGCGCACGGACCGCGCCTGAGGAACCGGAGTTTCAGGCGGCCGAGCGTTTCGCCGCAAAAGCCCGGGAAAGGGGGTACATGATCATCACGGGCGGGGGCGATGGGATCATGGGAGCGGCCCAGCGGGGGGCCGGTCGGCAGGAGTCTTTCGGACTCAACATCCGGTTGCCCTTCGAGCAGCGCTCCAACGAGACAATCGAGGGCGACCAGAAGTTGGTGAATTTTAATTATTTTTTCACCCGCAAGCTTCATTTTGTGAAGGAATCCCACGCCGTGGTCCTGTTTCCCGGGGGGTTCGGCACGATGGACGAGGCCTTCGAGGTCCTCACCCTGGTTCAGACCGGCAAGGCGCGGATTCTGCCGATAGTGATGGTTGACAAGGAACACGGCTCCTACTGGCGGACGTGGAACAGTTTCCTTGCCGAATACCTTCTCAAGCTGGGCCTTATTTGCGCCGAGGATTTTTACCTCTTTAAAGTGACCGACAATCTTGATGACGCGATTGCGGAGGTGGAACAGTTCTACCGTAATTTCCATTCCTACCGGTGGGTGGGGGAGAGGTTCGTGTTGCGTCTTCAGAACGCCCTGACTGACGGCGCGGTGATTGAACTGCGGGAGCGCTTCGCCGACATCGTTGGGCCGCACCTGCTTGAACAGACGGTGAGCCTGCCCGAGGAACAGAACGAGCCAGAGATAGCGGACCTGCCGCGCATCGTGTTTGTGCCTGCGCGGAAAAATTTCGGGCGGTTCCGGCAGTTGATTGATGCGATCAACGTGGCGCCTTGGGCGTAGAACGACGGGAATGACAGGAGCTATGGCAGAGGTAATGCGTCTCGAGGTTTCGAAAGCGTTGCGATTGGGGGCGCAAAACGCCTTCCGTTTGACGGGGGCGCCGGCGGCCGAACCGGAATTGGAGGAGGATGTCGAACTGGACTCCGCTTGGAACGTCATCGTGCACAACGATCCGGTGAACCTGATGTCCTACGTGGTGAAGGTCTTCATGAAGGTGCTCGGATTCCCCAAGGAACTGGCGGAAAAACACATGCTGGAGGTCCATCACAAGGGGCGGTCGATTGTGTGGACTGGCGAGCGGGAGAAAGCCGAGTTGTACGTCCAGCAGTTGCATTCTTATCTGCTCTTGGCGACCCTTGAAAAATCCGTATGAGCCGCAAGCTGACTCTCCGCAGCAAGGATCCCGACACGCTGGTGCTCAGTGGGCTGGATGACTTTTTGAGCGCGATGCTGCGGGAGGTTCCGGAAGTTGGGACGCCTTCCGCCGGTTCCGAGGGGCGGCTGTTTCCGGACCCCACCGGGGGCCGCGAAATTCAGGCGGACGCTGACTGGCGCGAGTTTGTGCGGCCGGAACTCGAGGAACACTTTGCGCTGAACCGAGATGTGGTACGGGAGGAACTACAGCGGATACGTGCCGCACGGGGCGGTGCGTTCGAATTGGAGATCGCCGTGGTGAACCTGCCGCAGTGGATTCACGCGCTCAATCAGGCGCGTCTAGCGTTGGATGCCCAGCACCGGATCGGAGATCGCGACTTTGGCGAGGAGTTCGAGTTATCCGGCGAGGAGGGTTTGGCACTGTTTCAGATCCAGTTTTACGGGATGCTTCAGGAGTGGATGCTCTCGAGGATTGACTCGCTCTAGACGCAAAGACGGGGGGGTGGTGGCCGCGATCCGGGTGAGCCGGGGCGCCAGGGGCGCCGGGTTGCGTGACCCGATTCCGAGCTTTTGTGGGGCGAGAAAGGTGCGTTGTCAGCCGCGGATGCTTCTGAATAAATAGCGAGCACCGCCGGCGACGGCCCAGTGTATGCTGTCAATGGCCTCCCCCCCATGAAACGACTGCTTTTTTTCCTGTGCGCCCTTGCGTTGCCGGCTTCAGCCCATTCGGCAGCAACGATTGCCGGCAAACGTCCCAACATTGTCTTCCTCCTTACCGATGATCAAGGGTACGGCGACCTTTCAGCCCATGGCAACCCGGTCCTCAAAACTCCGAACCTTGACAAACTTGGGGCCTCCAGCGTGCGTTTTACGGACTTTCACGTGAGCCCCACCTGTGCGCCGACCCGCAGCGCTCTCCTCACCGGCCGGCACGAGTTTAAGAATGGCATCACTCACACGATTCTTGAGCGAGAGCGGATGACGCTAAAGGCCACCACCCTTGCGCAGTTGCTTCAGGCGAGCGGTTATGCCAACGGGATTTTCGGTAAATGGCACCTTGGCGACGAGGCGGAGTACCAGCCCAATCGACGCGGGTTTGACGAGGTGTTCATCCACGGGGGGGGCGGCATCGGCCAGATCTACCCCGGTTCTTGCGGGGACGCACCGGACAATCGCTACTTCGATCCCGCAATCCTCCACAATGGTTCTTTTGAGAAAACCAAGGGCTACTGCACGGATGTCTTTTTTGAGCAGGCCACCCGCTGGATCGACGCACGGCGCAAGTCGGGCAAACCCTTCTTTGCCTACATTCCGACCAATGCACCGCACGGCCCCTACATTGCGCGCCCCGAAGACAAGGCGGTTTACGAGGGACGCGGCCTGACTCCGCAGGAAGAGAGTTTTTTTGGGATGCTCCACAACATCGACGCGAACGCCGGCAAACTGCTGGCAAAGCTTGAAGAATGGGGCATCGCCCGCGACACGCTCTTCATTTACATGAACGACAATGGCGGCACTGCAGGCACCAAGGTCTTCAACGCCGGCATGCGAAGCACCAAGGGGACTCCGTGGTTGGGCGGAACGCGGGCGATTTCCTACTGGAGTTGGCCCGGGACGCTGACCTCCGCCGATTGCAAGGCGCTGGCCGCGCACATCGACTTTTTCCCGACCATCGTGGAGTTGGCCGGAATCAAGGTTCCCGAGGCGGTGCAACCGCAGTTGGAGGGGCGGAGCCTCGTGCCCCTCCTGCAGGATCCAAAGGCTGCGTGGGCTGACCGCCGTCTTTTCACGCACGTCGGGAGATGGGAACGGTTTTCGGATCCGGCCGAGTCCAAATTCCGCGCCGCCGCCGTGCGCAACACCCGATGGGCTTTGGTCAGCGACGCAAAGGCGGGCCCTCCGAACTGGCAGCTTTTTGACCTGAGCGTGGACTACGGCCAGACCAAGGACGTCATTGAGGGGCACCCCGAGGTGGCCAGAGACTTGGCCTCCGCCTACGACGCGTGGTGGGCAGAGTGTCTCCCGCTGATGGTGAATGAAAGGGCGGTGGGGCCGGCGATTAATCCGTTTCAAGTCCTTTATTACCAACAGTTCGGCGGGAGCCCCACTCCAGCCGCCATGGAAGCCATGGACCCCAACCGGCCTTTCGGCGCCGGCAAACCCAGGGGCAGGCCTGCCGAAAAAAAAGCAGCCACCGTCAATTAGGCCCGAGTCGCGGGCGATTCTTCCGAAGAAAAGCCTCCCCCAATTCCTTTCCCTACTGCACACATGAAAATCTCCCTCGCGCTTTCAGCAATTCTTGGGCTGTCCGCAGCCGCCCATGCCGAAAACAAGGTCTTTTTCCTCGCAGGAGGGCGCAGTCACGGCCCTGGGGAACACGAGTTCTTTGCCGGATGCCAGTTGCTGGCCAAGGCGCTCAACCAGCAGAAAGGAGTGGATGTCAGGGCGGAAGTCCTGAAGGGCTGGCCGGTGGATGAATCCGTGTTGGATACTGCCAGGGCAGTGGTGATCTATGCCGACGGCACCAGCGTGGTCGGCAAGGGGTGGGAAAAAATGGACTCTCTGGCTAAAAAGGGAGTCGGCATCATGTTCATGCACTACGCGGTGCATCCCGGTGTTCCAGAAGGCGAGAAGTACTATCGCCCGTGGATCGGGGGCGCATTTGAAACCGGTTGGTCGGTCAATCCCCACTGGGTTGCGGATTTGAAGGCCCTGCCTGACCATCCCGTCTCGCGCGGAGTAGCGTCGACGGTCGAGGCGTACGACGAGTTCTATTACAACATGCGCTTCCGTCCCGAGCGCGGTGAGGTCCTCAATTTGGTTACCGCCACCCCGACACGCGAGCGGATGAAGCGGTATATCAATCTCTGGAACGAACACGGGGTCGCGGGTCTCGACAAGCCACAGACCCTCATGTGGGGAGTCCAACGTCCGGACGGCGGGCGCGGAGTGGGCTTCACTGGAGGGCACTACCACCGGAATTGGGCCGTGGACGGCTTCCGCACCCTGGCGCTCAACGCGATTGTGTGGGTGGCGGGACTGGAGGTTCCAGCACAGGGGGTCCAGTCGGCTTCCCCCACCGAGGACGAACTCAACGCGAACCTAGACGAGAAGGGCGCCAATAAGCCCAGGTTAACCGTGCCCAAGTCCGGCGAATTTAAGGCTATCCCGACCGCTGAGGTTCAAACCGAGCGGGAGGCAAAGTTTCCAAAATTGGGGGCGGGTGCCTTGTCAACGCCAGCCGTGGTTTCGTCCTCCGCCACGGCAACTGTCGCGATTGCGCCGGCGTCGGTTCCGGCAGGCTTCCAAGGCAAGGCAGGCGCGGATGCAAAGCCGGTGGCCGAAAGTGCGGTGCTCGCCAGCGGTGGGGCCGAGCGTTTGCTTCCCCTGAGCGCCCAACTCAAGGGCGCGAAGGAACTCTATCTGGTGGTGGATCCAGAGGGCGAAATCGCCTGCGACTGGTCAAACTGGATCGAACCTGTGCTGGTGTTTGCCGATGGCACCCGTAAGGAACTGGGCAGTCTTCAGTGGAAGTCGGCGACCACGGGTTGGGGGAGTGTTCGCGTGAACCTCAACATGGAGGGCAAGCCGCTCCGGATTGCTGGCAAGACCTTTGAAAAGGGGATCGGCGTGCACGCGGCGTCCGTCGTCGCTTATGACCTTCCGCCGGGAGTGGAGCGGTTGGAAACGCGGGTGGGCATCGACGACGGGGGCGCAATACGCGGTGGACAACCCAGCTCCGCCAAGGTGCGTTTTCGCGTCTACACGGCGCAACCGCCCAAGCCGGGAGCCCCGGTCGAGGCTGTTGCCGCTGACTGGCCCACCGAGGTTCCCCCTGGACTTTTCACCCTTCCCGAAGGACTGGAGGTGACCTTGTGGGCGAAATCCCCGATGCTGCGTAACCCGACCAATATCGACTTTGACGCCCAAGGCCGTCTCTGGGTCGCGGAGGGTGTCAATTATCGAGGGAAGGCCAAGCGCCAGTCTGAGGGAGACAGAATCGTGGTGTTGGAGGATTCCACGGGAGCGGGAGTTGCTGACAAATCGACCGTGTTCGTGCAGGAACCCGAGCTCGCCGCACCCCTCGGGGTGGCTGTGTTCGGCAACCAGATTGTGGTGTCACAACCGCCCGATATGCTCGTCTACACGGACGTCAACGGGGACGGGAAATTCGATCCGGCCGTTGACAAAAAGGAGGTGCTCCTCACCGGCTTTGGCGGGCGCCAGCACGACCATAGTCTGCACAGCGTGACCGCCGGGCCCGACGGTCTCTGGTACTGGAATCAGGGCAACACGGGCGCCCAGTTCACGGACAAGTCTGGAAAAACCTTCCGGATGGGGAGTCCCTACATGTACCAGGACATCGCCGGCCAGCGCAGCGATGACGGCCACGTTTGGATCGGCGGATTTGCCGCGCGGATGAACCCGGACGGAAGCCGCGTCTCCATCCTCGGCCACAACTTCCGCAACAGCTACGAGCAGGCGGTCACGTCGTTGGGCGATGTGTTCCAGAGCGACAACGACGATCCGCCGGCCTGCCGCGTTACCGCGATGCTTGAGGGAGGGAACGCCGGCTTCGCCTCCGCCGACGGCAAGCGGGCGTGGGCGGCGGACCGTCGGCCAGGGCAAAGTGTACCCACTGCCGAATGGCGGCAGGAGGATCCGGGCACCATGCCCGCCGGGGACGTCTACGGGGGCGGTGCGCCGACGGGCGTGGCCTTTTACGAAAACGGCGCCCTCGGCGAGAAATGGCAGGGGCTGCTTCTGGCCTGCGAATCCGGCAAAAATGTCATTTACGGTTACCATCCCAAGCCCGACGGCGGGGGGTGGAAGCTGGAACGTGAGGAGTTTTTCACCTCCAACCGGGAGCGGGAGTGGGCGGGTTCGGACTTTTTGTCTGGCCGCACCACCCGCACCGGTCTCAAAAACTGGTTCCGCCCCAGCGACGTCTGCATCGGGCCCGACGGCGCGATCTATGTGGCCGATTGGTACGATCCGGGCGTGGGCGGCCACGCTACGCGTGACGATCGGATGACGGGGGCGATTTATCGTATCGCGCCGAAGGGCTTCAAATCGGTGGTCCCAAAGTTGGATCTCAGCACGACCGAGGGCCAGATTGCCGCGCTTAAAAGCCCTACGGTGAACGTGCGCTACGGTGGCTTTGTGCGGTTGAAGGCGCAGGGCGAGAAAGCGGTCGCAGCCGTCGCCGAACTGCTCAACGACGCAAACCCCTACATTCAGGCCCGAGCGGTGTTCCTGCTTGCGCAACTGGGGGAGGCGGGCAAGTCCCGGGTGCGCCAGATGTTGGACGCACCGGACGCCCAGAGGCGTTTGGTTGCCTATCGTGCGCTCAAGCGCGCGGACGCGGACGGTCTTGATCTGGCCCGAAAACTGGCGGGGGATGCCTCCAGTGCGGTGCGGCGTGAGGTGGCCACCAGCCTGCGTGACGTGCCTGCGGCGGATGGCGTGCCGTTGCTGGCCAAGATCGCCGCGCAGTTTGACGGCCGGGACCGGGCCTACTTGGAGGCGGTTGGATTGGGAAGCGACGGCAAGGAAAGCGCTGTCTATGCTGCCCTGTCCGGGGTGATCGCGAGGGATCCCCTCCAGTGGACGGAGGCGGCAGCATGGTTGGCGTGGCGGTTGCATCCTGCCGAGGCTGTGCCCGCCCTCGCCGCGCGCGTCTCCTCCTCCAAACTCACCCCGGACCAGCGCAAACTCATGCTCACAGCCCTGGCGTTCACCCCGACGCGGGAGGCCGCGGACGCAGTGCTTGCAGCTGCTTCCGACAAGGCGTCTCCGCAGAGTGGCCTGGCCTTGTGGTGGTTGCTCAATCGCAAAACCAACGATTGGACCGCCCACAGTCTTGATTCCAAACTCAAGGCGGCCGGGTTGTATGACCCGGACAACATTCAGCTCACTGCGGTCCAACTTCCGCCTCCGGTGCCGAATGCGCCCGAACTGCCCTCACCGTCTGAAATCGCCCAGATCACGGGCGATGCCGTCCGCGGTCAGTCCGCGGTGGGGGCGTGTTACGCCTGCCACAGGATCGGGGCGACGGGTCTGGAATACGGTCCGGAACTAACGGAGTACGGCAGGCAGCAAACCGCCGAGATGATCATCGAAGCCATCAGCAAGCCGTCCGGATCGATTGCTCACGGCTACGCTGGCTCGGAGGTGAAGACCAAGGACGGCCTCGTGATTCAGGGAATGGCGCTCGCCTCCGGGGATCCGGTGGTCATGAAGTGCATGGGAGGAACCCTTCAGACAATCCCTCGTTCGAGGATAGAATCGATCACGCAGATGAAACGCTCCCTGATGTACGAGCCTGAGCAACTTGGGCTCACCGCCCAGTCGATCGCGGACATTGTGGCTTATCTCAAGAGTTTGTAGCGGGCCGTAATCGCCGTGAGCGTACTGAGGAGTTGTAAGGAAGAGCAGGAACGGCTGCTCCGACCGCTCTGCGGCTTCTCTTGCCAACCGCGTAAAGAACCAAGGGACCAGAACCGGTGGGCCCATGAGAGCTGTGACGGTCCGTTCGAGTGCTACTGAGGAGGATACGCGGGCCCTTGTACCCTCGCAGCAAGCCGGCCTCCGGAAAGCGCCGACTCAGAACCCTACCTCTCGGGCGGGTGGTTTGCGGTGGACGGCGGTTCCCCCGTTGCGCGGAGGGCGGTCGCGGCAGGTTGCAGATGCATCTCCACGCAGAGACCGTGAGGCTTGAGGTTGCGAATGCTGACCGTCCCGTTGCACGCCTCAATGCAGCGTTTGACGATCGCGAGGCCGAGGCCGACTCCTCCGGTTTCTCGAGTCCTCGCGGATTCGGTGCGAAAAAACGGGTCTCCGAGGCGATGAACCAAGGATTCGGGAACTCCGGGGCCCTCGTCAGCAACGGACAGCAACACGGTCGCTCGGCCCTGTCTGGCGTGAACCCTGAGCGCACTGGCGGTTCCTGCATGCCGGACGGCGTTTCGGAGCACGTTCGCGACGGCACGCAGCAGGTACCGGCGGTCCGCTTGAACGCAGAGCGTCTCCGGCACTTGCAGCTCCAGTTTTGACAGAGCCACGTTTTCCTGATCCGCCGCATGAAGCACCAGACTGTGGAGATCAACCGGTTCCATCCGGAGGTCGGTGTGGAGGCCCGCCTTGGTGAACTGTAAAATTTCGCCCAGCAGTTCCGTCATTTGGCCGACCTCTTCCCGGACGTCCTCCAAAAGGGGCGCCATGTTTGGGGTTGCGTGCTGCGAAGCAATTTCAATGGCGAACTGCATCCGGGCCAGCGGCGAACCCAGTTCGTGGGCGATATCGCCCAGAAAGCGTTTCTGTCCGGTGACGAACTCCTCGAGGCGCTCCCCGAGATGATTCAGGGAATTGGCCAGGCCGCCGATTTCATCGTTGCGTTGTATCTGCAACCGGGTGTCGAACTGCCCCTGGGCCATCCGCGAGGCCGCCTTTCGCATTTTGCCAATGGGGACTGTGATGCGGCGCACCAGCGGAACCCAAAAAAGGGCGGATCCCAAAAGCAGCGCCGCCCCGATCCACAAAGGGGTGGTGTCGAGGAGAAGCCCCCCTGAGAGAAGTGAGGACGATACCATTAGCAACGTGGTCGGGCCCCGGTTGCGGGAGGGCTCGGGCGGGAGCCGGACCCCAGCCCAGTAAAGCCCCCCTTCGTGGAGCAGGAACCTGAAATTGCTGAGAGCGGGCGGATCGCGCGGATGAAGTTCCTCGGCGGGATCTAATGGCTCCCCGCGAGGTCCCTCTTTCGGGGGAGGTGGAGTGCCGGCCTGATTATTTCCGCTTTCTCCGAGGGCTGGGGCAGGGGGTGGGTGGGGTGGCCGTGGGCCCGTAAATTCGCGAATTTTCGCCACCACGGCTGCCGACGGTCTCGGCACCGAACCAGCGATGGCGTCCCCCTCTCTGCGCACCAGAGCAAAGGAGGCGTGGTAACGTTGCGAAAGGGAGGCCATTAAACCCGGCCAGCGTGACCGGGGGAGTTGCTCCAGACGGTCCCCTAGTTCGGCGGCGATCGCCTCGAGCCTGTCGCCGCCGCTTCCAGCGACGAGCGCGTTAAGCACCGGGGCTGATTGGGCGTTGAAGAGGGCCACGACCACGCAGCCTGCCACGATCACATTGAGGAAAAACCAGCCCAGAATTTGGAGCGAAAGGGGGGGGGACCATTGCCCCTGACCCCGGTGGCGCGCCGGAGACGGCTCTTCCTGCGTAGTTTCAGGATTCGGGAGCATCGGGAGGGAGCAAGGAATACCCCAGCGTGCGAACCGTGCGGATGAAACGCGGGTGTTTGGGATCGTCCCCGAGTTTTTTGCGCAGGGCTGAGATGTGAACATCAATCGACCGATCAAAGACCTCGTAATTGCGCTCCCGGATTTCCTCGAGCAGTTGTTCCCTAGTTTTGACACGGCCCACGGCGGAGGCCAGACACAGCAGCAGGTCGTACTCCACGGGGGTGAGTTGGAGCGGGTTTGCCCCCAGCGTCGCCAGGCGGGAATCGGGTTGCAGCCTCAAAACTCCCACGCGCAGGTCCTTCTCCCGGGGGGCCGCCTCCTGCTCCGAGCGGTGTGAGCGTCGGGTCACCGCCCGCAAGCGTGCAAGCATTTCACGACTGGAACAGGTTTTGGGCAGGTAGTCATCTGCTCCCAACTCGAGGCCCACGATCCGGTCGGCTTCTTCGCCTCGGGCGGTCAGCATCAGCACGGGCACATCGCTGCGGTGGCGGATTCGCTTCAACACCTCAAAACCGTCCATCCCCGGCAGCATCAGATCCAGAAGCACCGCGTGCCAGTGACGTTCGTCGACTCTGGCGAGTCCCTCCGGGCCACTGTGGGCGGCGACCACCTCGTAACCCATCGGATCCAGATACCCCGCGATGAGCCGGCACAGCTTGCGGTCGTCGTCGATGAGGAGCACGGCGTGGCGGTCCGGATTTGCGGCGGGGCGGGATTGCATGAATCGGAAAACTGACTAGAGTCCCCCGCGTGATAAAGCACTTTGGAGGCCAAGCGCGTTGGAAGTTTGATTCGACCGGCCGGTTGTGCGGCGCGGGTGGGCCTCGGGCGAGCGCTCTGAGGCTGATCGGCCACGGCGGGGTTCGGGAGCTTGCGCAGTAAGCCCTGCCTGCGGTTCTTCTCTGTTTTTTCCACCAGAATCATGCGCCACCGAGAAAAGGTTCTCGCCCACGCCGAGCAGGAACTCTTTTCCAAGGGCGAACTCCGCTCGGAGGAACTGCTCAAGCTCTACCAGAAATTCATCAAGCTGGAGAACCATCGCATTCGTCTGAGGCATCAAAGCGGCGGCGGGGGGCGTGAGATTTGCGGCCAGCGCGCCACGGTGGTGGACATTGTGCTGCGCCATCTTTTGGACGCCGCCCGCCGTTTGGACGAAGCGACCAGAGAGATGCCGAGGCGGAGCCGGGTCAAGTTGGCGCTCGTGGCCTTGGGAGGCTTCGGACGGGGCGAGTTGAATCCTTACAGCGATGTGGACCTGATGTTTCTGCACGACAATGCAGATGGCGAGGCCGCTTCCGCCGAGCTTTCCGGAATCGTTGAAAAAATTCTCTACACCCTCTGGGATGTCGGTTTCAAAGTGGGGCACAGCACCCGCTCGGTGCAGGAAGCCGTGGCGCAGGCAAACGCGGACATGCTATCCAAGACGGCCTTGATCGAGGCAAGGTTGGTCGCGGGCGACGAAGCGCTTTTCAACAGGTTTCAGCGGCAGTTCCTCAAGGAGTGCATTCACGGACACGAGGCCGAGTACATTGCCCAGCGCGTCGCCGATCAGGCGGACCGGCATGCCAAGTTTGGGAGGACCGTCTACATGCAGGAGCCCAACATCAAGAACGGGTGTGGGGGCTTGCGGGACTACCAAAACCTCCTCTGGATCAGCTCTGTGAAAGAGGGGGTGCGTTCCACCGCCCAGTTGGTCGAGAAAAAGCTCCTCAACGAGACCGAGCGCCGGCAGTTGGACCGCGCTTACGATTTCCTGCTGAAGATCCGCACCGACCTGCACTACATCAACCAGCGCCCCACCGACGTCATCCTCATCAACCAGCAGTTGGCCATCGCCAACAACCTTGAGTACTCGCAGAAAAGCATCCTCCGCCGGACCGAGGCCCTGATGCGCGACTACTACCAGAGCGCCCGCGTGATTTTCAACATCACCGAACTGCTCTGCGAGCGCATGTGTTTGGTTACGCCAAAACCGGGGAAACGCGCGCAACTGCTCAGGCTCCTCCGCCTGGCCCGCCCGCCGAAGAAGGAGTATTTCGACGGCTTTTACAGCGAGAATGGCCGGATTTACCCTGAAAACCGGGCGATTTTCAGCCAGGACAAGGCACGCCTCATGCGGCTTTTCCAGCACGAGCAAAAACGGGCCGAACGCATCAGCCCGGAACTGCAGCAACTCCTCCGCCGCAGGCTCCACCTCGTGGACCGTACCTTCCAGTACGCCAAGGCCAACCGGGAAACATTCCTGAGCATCCTCTCAAAGAAAGGAGAGGCGGGTGCGGTCCTTCGCTCCATGCACCAGGTGGACTTCCTCGGGCGCTACATCCCCGAATTTGGCGAACTGACCTGTCTGGTGCAACACGAGTTTTTTCACCGCTACACCGCCGACGAGCACACCCTTGTCTGCATTGAAAAACTCGACGCCCTGCTCTCCACCGAAGATCCCAAACTTCAGGGCTACCGGAAGCTCTGGCATCAACTGGAGGATCCCGCAGTCCTCTACCTTGCCATCCTTTTGCACGACACCGGAAAGGCCGCCAACGTGCGGCACCACGCCGAGGCAAGCGCCCTGGCAGCGCAGCGCGTCGCGGTCCGACTCCAGCTTTCCCAGGCGCAAAGGCGGATGCTCATCTTCCTGGTCGACCACCACTCGACCCTTTCAAACACGGCCCAACGTCGCAATTTAGACGATCCCGCCACGATTGAAGAATTCGCCGGCCTTGTCTGCAGCCAGCCCAACTTGGACGCCCTGATGCTCCTGACCCTCGTGGACGGTCAAGGGGTGGGCGACGACGATGGCTGGTCCGACTGGAAAGAGACGCTGGTGTGGCAAACCTACCGCTCCGCCAAGCTTTACCTCGCCGACAACGTCGAGTTCTTCCGCCAGCGCAGGGTGGAGCGGGAAGATTTGCGGTCCCAAGTCACCGGACTTCTCAAGGGGGCCTTTTGGCTGGGCGAAATTGACGCGCATTTTCAGGCGATGCCGGAACGTTATTTCATGGCGTACTCCTCGGATGCCATCGCCAAACACCTCCGCCTGTTCCACCGGTTTTTGGAGCGGAGGGCGCGGGATCCGGAGCTTGCGCTCGCGCCCGCCGTGGAATGGGTGCCTAATCCGAACCGCGGGCATACGGAATTCTGGTTTTGCGGCTGGGACCGCCGCGGGTTGCTCGCGAAACTTGCGGGCTCCCTCTCGGCTGCCGGATTCAACATCCTGAGTGCCGACGCCTTCACCCGGGTGGACAGTCTGGTGCTGGACATCTTTCGGGTCTGCACCCGGGATTTCGAGGCCGTTACTGATCCCGAGGCGATGGCGGCCGCGGAGAAAGTTCTGCTCGAAGCGTTGGAGCGGGAGGACTTCGACTTTACGCCGAAACTGAGCCGTTCCATCGGAAGGAGGGGCTTCCAACTGACCGAGGCCCTGGACTTTCCGACCCGCATTGCTGTCGACAACCACACCCACCCTTCCTACACCCTTGTAGACGTGCTCACCCCCGACCGTCTGGGCCTTCTGCACTCTCTGCTCTGCGCGTTCGCTGGCGAGGGGTTGGAGATCGCTCTCTCCCGAGTCAACACGGAGAAGGGCGCCGCTATCGACAGTTTTTACATCACCGACGAACTGGGCCAGAAAGTGCGGGACTCGGAGCGTTTGACGCAACTGCAACGCGCCATTTGGAAGGCGGTAGAGCCCCCGGTGGTCCGCTGACACCTCCGCCTGCTCTGTTCGAATCACGCTCCGGCGAGCAACGTCTAACGTCTCTACGCCATCGGGGTTCCTTCCCGCACGGCCCGTGCCGATTTCCAAAGGGACCAGCAGGTGCGAAAGCCGGGAGCAAAGTCTCCGGGACGAGTCGCCAGCCAGCGTTCGATTTGAGCGGGAGTAAACCATTCGCCGCAGTCGATCTCCGCCGGCGGCAGGTGGAACGGCCCCTCGTGGTTCGCCTCAAAAAGGTGGACAAATTCAAAGCCAGTCTCCTCTCCCGCGTCGGTCTTGGCGACCCATTCAAGCGGGGCGTCCACCCCGAGTTCCTCCCGCAACTCACGCGCCGCAGTTTCGGGATAGGCCTGCCCCGCATTGACGTGGCCGGCGGCGCTCGAGTCCCACTTGAGCGGGCAGACATCCTTCCAGCGGGAGCGGCGTTGCAGGAAAAATTCCCCAGCGGTGTTGCGGACCATGATATGAATGGCTCGGTGGCGTAACTGGCGGGTGTGGACCTCGTGGCGGCTCGCCTGACCGAGCACCCTGTCTTCAGCATCGACGACGTCAAAAATCTCGCCGTGGATATCCTGCGCCGCGGCCGCGGGGTTTGCTTCGGTTTCACCGGGTTTCCACGCTGCAAGGCGGCACCACTGGCTTATCGAAAGGGATTCGGCACGCGCCGTGGTTGGCACACCCAGGGCGGCGGCCGCCTCCGGCCAGGAACCGAGCGCCTTGCCCAGAAGATTGCCAAGTTGCTTGCGGCGCTGCGAGAAGCCGAGTTTGACGAGCATGTTGAAGCGGGCGCCGTCGCAGGCGGGTAGCTCTCCGGGATCGCGCGGGGTAAGCAGCACGACCGAGGAGTCAATGGTGGGCTCGGGGAAAAAAACCTTTGGTGGCAGGGTGCGCAGCAGCTCCACCTTCCAGCGGCGCCCGATGATCGCGCTCGGGCCGCCAAAGTCCCTGCTTCCGGGCTGGGCGGCAAGCCTCTCGGCAAGCTCCCGTTGCAGGGTGTAGAGCTGGAGCCTTGCGGGAACCGGGTCCGCGGTGAAATTAAAGAGGATCTGGCTGGAGACGTAGTAGGGGAGGTTGCCAAAGACCACCAGAGGCCCTCCCGCCATCAGTTCGCGGGTGTCAAACCGGCTGGCGTCCCCGTGGACGAGCTCAAGACAGGGAAAGCGTTCCCCGAGGTGGGCGATGAGGCGGTCGTCCTTCTCGATGAGAATCCCATTAGGGGAGCGCCGCTGCGCATGCTCGGTGAGCGCGCCGAGGCCTGGGCCGATCTCGAGCCACCTTCCTCCGGGGACGATCTGTAACTGTGCGGTAATCCAGTCGGCCAGATTCCGGTCGTGTAAAAAGTTCTGGCCCAGACTGCGCGTGGGGCTTGCACCCAGCGAAGAGAGGGTTGATTGAAGCTCTGAAAGTTTCACTCAGGCTTCGGGTTAGAGAACCCATAGGAGCAGCGCTCCTGCCGCGATCCGGTATGCCCCGAAGGCGGCAAACGAGTGCGTCTGCACGTAGCGCAGGAGCCATTTGACCGTCAAAAACGAGACGACGCCCGCCACAAGGAATGCGACTCCGAGCATCAACCAGTCCTCCTGTGCCCCTTGCCTGAGCGCCTTGAAAATCTTCAATCCGCTCGCCGCAAGCAGAGTCGGGATTCCCACGAGGAAGGAAAACTCCGTCGCGGTGACCCGGTTGGTACCCGAAACCATGGCGGCAAGAATCGTTGTACCCGAGCGGGAGGAACCCGGAAACACGGCAGCCACCAGTTGCCCGAATCCCACAACGGTCGCCATCGTAAGAGAGTGCCCAGAGTGCAGGTTCTTGTGTTTCAGGAACCGCTCCACAAGCAGGAAGCCGATTCCGCCGGCAATCAGCGCCCACGCCACGGGCACCGGAGATTCAGGCAGTCGGAAACGAAGCTTATCCAAAAGCACCCCGCCCACGGCCGTGATTCCAAAGGAGAGGGCAATCAGGGCGATCAGCCTGCGGTTCACCGCCTCGCGCCAACGACAGAGCTGGCCGATGCGTTCGCGGAACAGTGGAAGAACCGCGAGAACCGCCCCGGATTGGATGACGACGTTGAAGAGATCACTCTGGCGCGGAAGCCAGTGCTCGGCGATCAAAAGGTGCCCAGTGGAAGAAACCGGCAGGAACTCGGTGATCCCTTCGAGCGCGCCGAGAAGCGCAGCCGTCAGCCAGGGAGGCAGATCCAGCATTGTAGAGAAAGCGACGCCGCAGGCTTCCGAAGGAGGGTGGAAAACAGGCGAGGCGTCGAATTAGACTGCCGCGGCCCCGCGCTCCTCCGTCCGGATTCGGACTGCCTCCTCAATCGGGAGGACGAACACCTTGCCGTCCCCGATTTTGCCGGTGCGTGCCGCCTTGATGATCGCATTAACGGCGGAATCCACGTTGGATTCTTCCAGAACGATCTCGAACTTCACCTTTGGCAGGAAATCAACAGTGTACTCGCTGCCGCGGTAGATTTCAGTGTGCCCCTTCTGGCGGCCGAAGCCCTTAACTTCAGTGACCGTCATTCCCTCGATCCCGGCCTCCAAGAGTGCGTCCTTCACATCCTCCATTTTGAAGGGCTTGATAATTGCTTCGACCTTTTTCATCTGTACGTGTCCTAACTGTTGTTTGGTTATGACGCAAGCCTCCTGAGGGTGCCACCCCTGCCGGAGGCCTTTTCCAGAGGCAAGGCGCGACGGATTGCGGCTTGCCTGAGGGCGGACATCGGTGGGAGTCAATCCGGTGAAACCGCCCTCGCCCAGACTTCCACTCGATTGAAGCCTGAAAAAGAAAAAGCCGTCCTGACCTGCCGTTAAGCCGGTGAGGGTTCTCGCCTAAGATTAACGTCCCATCGCCCTCATGCTAGACAGTCAACCGCACGCTTGATCCATGAAAAACCGCCGCCAATTTCTCCGCAGCGCCTCCGCACTGATTGCCTTGCCAGCGCTGGAGTCTTTCGGGTTCAAAACGTTTGCCGCACCGCAGGCTGCCCCGCCCGCGAAGCGACTGGTCTTTCTCGGATTTGGCTGGGGTGTGACCAACGAGACGTGGTTCCCCGATGTGAAGAAAACGGGCGCGGATTGGGAGCTTTCAGAAGGGCTCAAACCGCTGGGTAGACATCAAAAGGACATCACGGTCCTCCAAGGCTGCTCAAACAAATTCGCCAATGAGGCGCATTGGGGGAGCACCTTCTGGCTGACGGGGGCGAACCGGTACGCCGAGCCCGGCCAGAGCTTCCACAACAGCATCAGCGCCGACCAGGTGGCCGCCGGCGCGCTCGGCCGGGACACGCGCTACGCGTCGATCCAACTGAACTCGCCGGATGTGGCCAATTCCGGCCACGGCCCGGGGCTGTCGCTGGCTTGGAACCAACGAGGCAAGCCCGTTGCTGGCTTGGAGAATCCCGTGGCCGCCTTCCACCGACTCTTTTCGAACGAGACCACGCCGCTGAGTGAGCGGCAGGCCATGCTCGCCCAAAAGCGCAGCGTACTCGACGCTGTGCTCGAGGACGCGCGACGCGTTCAGAGGGGGCTTACCAAAACCGACACCGAAAAACTCGACGAGTACTTCCAGAGCGTGCGCGAAATCGAGGTGCGGCTCGGCAAGGACGAACAATGGCTTAGCGTGGCGAAGTCCAAGCCGCCGGTTTCTGAGCCCAAACCGGGCCTCGCGGGCAGGGAGGAGATTCAGGTGATGTATGACCTCATCGTAGCCGCCCTGCAAACCGACAGCACCCGGGTGCTGACCTATCGGCAGCCTGTGGGCACGCTGCTCCAGAGTCTCGGGACCAAGGTGGCGCCGCACGACATGAGCCACTATAGTCCTGGCGAGCGGATGGCCGCCTCTCAGAAACGGGACACCACCCAAAGCGAGTTGCTCTCGGGACTTATCGACAAACTCAAGGCCACTCGGGAAGCCGACGGTAGCACGCTCTTCGACCACGCCGTGGTTGCCTATGGCAGCAACATCCGCACCATCCACTACCTCGACAACTGCCCGACCCTTGTCACCGGTGGCGGCGCGAAACTCAAACTCGGGCAGCACCTTGTACTTCCAAAGGATACGCCCCTGTGCAACGTCTGGCTCACCCTCCTCAATGGGCTAGGTGTAGAGGCCGAGCGCCACGGGGACAGCACCGGAGTGGTCAAGGAGCTCATCGCCTAGGCCACCTCTCTCGCAATGAGCAGCAATGCAATGGCGAGCGCACCACTCCGGTTGAGCGTGGCGCACGGGTGCTCCGAAACCTGCTTCATGTGCCGCCTCCTTCCGCGGCGCCCAAGGTCCCGCAAATCATCCGAATGGAGAACCAGCTCCTGAGCACGAGGGACCGCCCGTTTGCGCATCATACCACGTATCTGAGTTTTCTGGATTATTAGCGATGGGAACCTCTCCGAGCGACACGGCGGAAACTCCGGGGCCATTTCTTGCCAATAAGATTGGTCGGGGCGCCTCACGTTCTCATTATAGCGCGCAGGCCGAACGCGGGGCCCTGGAATTGAGAGGCATGAGGAACGAACGCCCCGATGCCGGTGTGATCGGGGGAGGGGTCGCGCGAGAAAGTGGAGCCAAAGGGATCGTAAGCAAGAGGAGCATGCTCCGAGCGGGTAATCCGGGTCTGGAAACAGCTCCGAAAAAACTTTACCCCCCAAGCGGCCCAGCGTGTGTTTCTTTTCTGGATCAGAGAAGGACCAGCGCGATTGCCGCCAGCATCAGGCCGGATCCCAGCAGGCGACGCACCATGCCGGCCCGCCCGATCTCATTTTCGTTGTTGTCGAACAACCGGCCCGCCTTCCAGACGAGCAGCACGCTCCACACTCCCCGGGAGCTGTAAAGCAGGTTGGCCCAGGCCGCCCCGTTGAGTTTCACAACGCAGTAGGCCATGAGTAACACCTGCGCGATGGTGCCCAACAACCCAGGGACAAAAGCGCGCAGCGCGCCCCCTGGCAAACCAAGCGCCGGGCCCTCCAAAAATGGCAGCAGGCTGAACGAAAACACCCCCATGAAGAGGGCGACCAGAGCCGAAAAACGCCAAACTCCGGGTCCGTCCGCCCACAGCTGAAAAAAAACGTCCACCCCGGCAAACGCCAGCGCCGCACCAAGCCCACCCAGCAACCCGGGCAGCAGGCCGCGCGTCCCCGAGGGATTTCCGCCCCCAAGCAGCAAGGCGGCGGCGGTGCTCAACCCCGCAGCCGCCCACCATACCGCAGGCAAAGCCTCATGAGTGGCCAACACGACGAGGACCGCCACAAGGAGCACCTTCACTCCCATCACGGGCGTAACCACTGAAACATCGCCAAAGCGCATTCCCGCGAACACGCAGAGCTGGCCAACATAAAACACGAATGCAGTCCAAAACACATGGCTCCAGTTGGTTTCGGACAGCGGTCCGTTCCCCAAGAAGACCAGGGGAAAAAGCAGCAATGCCTGCCCCCAAGTCGTAAGGAAGGTAATGCGCCACAAGCCGCCCCCCTCCATCGTGGCCTGCTTGAGGTACAGGGCGGAGAGCGCGTATACGACGGCTGCCACAAGGGGCAGGCTGGTTGCGAGCAGGGAAGTCGTCACTGTGTCAACTGGTGGAGAGTGTGCCAACTGCCAGTGCTACCGCGCGTCTGGGCTGGAGGAGCCGTCTGGAGCCGCTTCCGCTGTGGTGCGCTGGTAGACCTCCTTGACCGCCAAAACCCGTGAAAACCATTCCCGGATCCGTGTCCGGTAGGAGTGCTTCCACGGCACGGAGGTCGAGGCAAAACCCACGGCGTTGAGATTTGTGGCGGTGGCGAGAAAAAGCGCCCTCGGCAGGTGGAAATCATCCGTGATCAGGACGGGCTTCTCCAACCGGAACACTGCACGCGCTCGGAGCACGGATTCCATGGTCCGAAAGCCGCCGGGATCCAGACGGATCACCGATTCCGGCACCCCGCGCTGAGTCAGCGACTCTTTCATCGCTGCCGGTTCATTGTATTCGGGATTGCGGTTGTCGCCGCTCAGGACCAGGTGGGTGATGTAGCCGGCGTGATAAAGCCTGGCGGCCGTTGCCATTCTCCCCTCGAAAAAGGGATTCGGACCGCCTCCCTTGGGCAAGCGGGGCGCCGTTCCCAACACAAGCCCGGTTGCGCCCCGGGGCAGGAGCGACTCGTGCTGGAGCAACCGTCGATTTCCGACATGGATCACGCTCCAGTTGGCGATCCCAACCAGCACGACGCACAGCCAGCCAATGCGCAGAAAAGCCACGATGAATCGGCGGAGGAAATGCATCGGCCCGTTCGTTCAACCGCCCTGATTC
>JBILKV010000213.1:0-7470 GCA_044376515.1 Chthoniobacteraceae bacterium
GAACGGTTTGGGCCGGACTGGAACTCCACCCGAGTCCCGCTGTGGGTCACCGCCCGGAAACCGGTCACTCCGCCCGGGGCTTGGAATTTTTCAACCGCTTGGAGGTCAGTTTCAAACTGGCGGCTGGGCTCGGCCACGGCTGGCCTTGTGTTGTGCAGGGTGACGAGGGCCTGGTTGCCGGAGCCTTTCCAGAGGATGCCGACCTGACGCAGGCCGTAGGATTTCGAGGCATCCTCGTCGAGTTGGAGCACTTCTTCCTCGGCGGCCTTGCTCTTGGCGCCTTTCTGGTCGAGGGCCTCTTTCAGGATTTGGAGCTGGGGTTTGTCGGTTTTGACGTAGTTGCCGTTGGCATCGAGGCGGTTGATGCGCTCGAATTGGGGCCCAAAGAAACGACTGGAGACGTTGGTGGCGCCTGGGATGGCGGTGCGGACGGAGTCGGCGTTTTCCTCGATGAGGGGGTGGTTGATCTCGGCGAGTTCCGTGATGGATTTACGGAGGCCCTTGGGGTTGATCCAGGCGGGATAGGTCCAGAAGGTGGCGTATTCGTGGGGCGTCGGGTTGGCGTCTTCCAGGCGGTCGGCGACGATCCAGATGCCCTCGCCCTTGAGGTGTAAGACTTGGCGGAAGGCGGTGATGTCGGTGATAGGGGTGGGATCCACGCCCGGGGTTTGGCGCCAGATGTTGTACCAGTCGCCCCGGACGTTGGTCATGCGGGAGTAGGGATCGTTGCGGCGGGCCTCAGCGAGATTGAAGCGGTCGCTGCAATGGAAGCGGGTATCCACGACATGGTTGTCGGGGACCATGCTGTAGTCCGCTTTACCACCGGTGAGCACGGCGTTGTGGGAGGCGTTGGGCGCCTTTTTGTCGACGACGATGGCCTCGGAGGAAAGGAGGGCGCGTTCGTCTTTGAGAAGGTCGTAGCGCATGGCGCCGTAGCCCAACTGGGCGCTTTCCCGAGTGAAAGAGAACTGGTCGTGATCGCCGGAGCGTTCGCGGGTGGCAAAGAGCATGAGGTGCTCGGCGCCGGGGAGCCAGCTGTCGCGCAGGAAGTACATTCCGGAGTAGGGAGCGGGATCGGAGGTGCGTTGGGGGTTGCCGTAGGGTTTGCCCGGGGCGGGGCGCGCTGTTTTGCGGGCTTCCTCGATTTTTTTGAGAGCCTCTGGCGAGAACTTGCCGGTGGAGGAGAAGCTGGGATCGGACGTGAGTTGGTTCCAGAGGCTGGGCGGATAATCCATGACGGCGCCGAGGCGCTCGGCGGCATCGGGTTCCTTGGCGATGAGATCGGTGAAGGTGGAGAGCGCCGCGCCGCCGGAGGGAAGGAACGCGCGCGAGTCAAGCGAGCGCTGAATATGGTTCAGAAAGCCGCTCCGGCTGTGGGCAACATTCATTGCAGGAATGGACCCAGGCACTCCGGCCCAACGAGGCCACTGGTCCCCCCCCGGGGTAACGCGGGTCAGGTGGCTGCGGAAGACGGTGTTCATCAGGTCCGCTGCGTGCTGGAAGGCCAGTGGCGTGGTGTAGGGGAATTCCGGCCCCAGCGGCATGAGCGGGCTGAGGTGGAGGGTCATGCGCAGCCCAAGGCCGAAATCTGTATACCGGTGGCCGTAGTCGCCGCCCTCGAGGTTTTCACCGTCTTGCGCGCGCTGATGCAGGAAGCCGCTGTATCCGAGGCGGACGCATTCCCGGGCATAATTCTGCATGCAACGAAATTCGGGGAGCATGAGGGCCGTGACCTGAAGGATGGTGACGGAGGTTGCGCCCCAGTTGGCGATCTCTGCGCGCCGCGCTCGGACGAGGTAAGGCGGCAGATCCTCCACGAGCGAAAGAGCGTAGCGGGCCAGGGTCGACGGACGGATGCCGGTGGCCAGCCCGGGCCGTTTGGAGTGGAGGAAGCGTAGGGCGTCGAGGTCGTTGAAGAGGCCCAGAGGCGACGCCTCCGACGCCATGACCAGGTTTTGGTGGCTGTTGAGCACGTCGCTGCGCCCAAAGAGACACCAGTCGTCCAAGTAATCCATCCAGCGCTCCAGATAAGAGAGTTTTCCGGTGGCGGCGTAGGAGTTAATCAGTTCGGCAAACATCACAAACCGAGGACCGTGCGTGTGGACCGGGTTTTGAAAAAACAACACCTCGCGATCCTGTTTTTGCTCTTCGGGCGAGGGTTTGGGCGGGGCTTGCTCCCCTGAGGCGGCCAGACGGGCTTTCCGGGCAGTCAGGGATTCGACGAGCGGGATGGATTCGCTGGGAGCCCAGCGGGCCGCTCCGGGAGCGCCGACGTCGGCTACCCAATGATTGGCGCGGATTTGCGTGACGCGCCGGTTGCGCATCGCCTCCTCGGCGACCAGGGAATGGATCACTGGAGTACGTTTGCCCAGACCTCCCACGCAATTGGAGATTTCCTTGGGGATCCCGTATTTTCCGGGGTTGGCGAGCCTATCGAAGAAGAGGTCGCGGTAGGCGGTGAGGGCGCCTTGGAAGTCGCCGTTATCGAAGCGGACTTTGAAGGGCTTCAGGGAGGGATGGTCTGGCTGGACGGCGGAGTGGAGCTGGCGGCAGAGGCGTTCGATTTCGGGTTTGGATTCCCGCTGGTTGAAGATGGCTTTGCGGCGTTCGGCGTCAGACAGCGGTGGAAGTTCAAAGGGGGTAAGCCGGAAGTTGCGCTCCTGAGGCTGCTCCTGGTCGACGCTGTACCATGCGGCGGCGCGCGGCGGCAGTGTGTTGCCGATGAAACGACCCTGCATTAGGCTTGGGGAGAAGTTGTTGGGCTTGCAGCCGCCCATGATGTCCGTGCGTTGGTACCAGGTCAGTTTGCGTTGGTCGTCGAGGACGGACACCACCCACAGAAGGGGTTCATCGCGGTCGGCGCCTTTTTTAGCGGTAATCACGATCGACTCGACTTGCAGAGATGCGCCCAGATCCAGCTCGATCCAGGGGTTTGCCTGTTTGCCTAAACTCATGTTGCCCAGTAGCCAGTCCCGGCTGCCATTGATGAGCGTCTCGAGGCCCTTGGAATTGCTGGCCGACGCGCTGGGGGTGGATTGCAGGGCCACGTTTTTCCCTCCACTGTGTACTTCGATTTCGGCCATGTGCGACATGGCGTATTGGTTGGATCCAAACGACGGGATCTCGGGGATCTCAAGGCGTACATAGCGGCCGGTGACGGCGGCCCACGATGGCGAAACGGACAGCCCAAGGAGGGTGAGGGCGGCGACCAGCTTTTTGCGAGAAACGGGGGGGGGCATGGAAAGAAGGATGGGAGTGGAGGTAAAGGGGGCAGATTACCTTGAAGCCGGGTGATCGCTGGTACGAGGGTCGTCCATGAGCCAGGCGTCGGTGCGGAAGGGGGCAGCAGGGAGGCCTTCCTCGTTCATCAGATTGGGTCTGGCATCTTCGTGCCACGCAAACCGCACGGCCACGGGCTTGGCGACCTTGGGCGAGCGCACGAGCGCGCTTTCTTTTTCGAGAGTGACTTCGGCGGGTAAGAATTGACGGTCCTCTCCCGCGATTTCGAATCCGTCCGGAGGGGCGCCGTTGCGCGTGGCCAACCCAGAGTCGGCGGAGGTGAAACGGATGCGGATCTGTGCGCCCTCGGGCTGTGCGGATTGGAAGAGAGGGCCGGAGGCGACCACACTTTTGTCGCCGTAGACTTGGCGGGCGGCGAGCAGCGCGAGGCGTTCCCCGGGAACCCGCTTGTTCTCGGGATGGATGTTGTCGAGGTCGGTGATGGTGTCGTGAATGACGGCCATCCCGCTGTGGGGGATGGTTTTGAGCGCAGCGGTCTGGGCTTCCCAGAAAAGCGGCAACTCGAGCGGGCTGAGGGGGCGGCCTTTGCTGGGAGCGGCGTTTTTTGTGGAATAACGAAACGGGGCGATCTGGACGTAGAGGAAGGGCAGGTCGCCCCGGCCCCATGTGGAACGCCAGAATGCGACGTTTTCGGTGAAGAGACCGGCGTAGCGGGAACCGGTAAAGCGATGGACATTGCTTTCGCCCTGGTACCAGAGGAAGCCACGGATGCCATAGGGAGCCATGGGTTTGACCATGGTCTCAAAACCGCCGCCACCCTTGGACCATGTCTCAATCGGAGTGGCGCCGATGGAGGCGTGTAGGATGCCCACCGGCCGGTTCAGACGGCGACGGGTTTCACGGGCGAAGAAGTAGGCGACGGCGGAGTCGCCATGGAGGCGGTCGGCGGTGAGGTTTTCTTTGTTGGCGATGCGCCAGAACCCGGCGAGTTCCTTGGCGGAGCTGGCTTTGTCGTTACGGATGACGGTGAACTGGCGAACCCAGGGATCCGCGCTGGTGGCCAAGGCTTCGGCAACACCCGGGCTCCGGTGGCTCTGGGCGAGGTTGATGTGCATGTTGGATTGGCCCGAGGCGAGCCAGACCTCGCCGGCAAGGACGTCCTGAATGGTAAGGGTATTTTTTCCCGTCAGCGAAAGCGGGCCGTTTGTACTGGGTTTCAGTGGGGCGAAAGTGACGCGCCATTCGCCCTTTTCGTCGGCTTGCGCGGTTTGGGTTTGCCCGGCGAAGGTGGCTGAAACGGTTTCCCCCGGGTCGGCCCAGCCCCAGACCGGGGCTGGCGCGTCTGCCTGAAGCATCATGTGTTCTGAAAAATAGGCAGGGACGGAGATGTCCGAGAGGGCGGCAGGGGTGAGTGCGGAGAGGAAAAGGAGGGACAGGCCTCTGCAAAGCGAGCGGCGCAAGAGAAGGGATCGCATGGAACGTGTGGGGCTACGGGGGGTGTGGGAGGTGGGAAGGGGCGCGGCGCTGACTTTCATCAGACGGGATTGGTTGCAGCACTGCGTCTTCCCAGTTTCCGCAGGATGAGTGCAAATCGGAATAAAGGCGGCAGGAATTTGCTTTTCGCTCCGTTTCTGCGCCTAGCGCGCGCGGACGCTTCGCGGGGCGAACGACAGCGAGAGTTGCTTTTCACGGCGAGGAACACGGGGGAGTTCGCCCGCTGTAGGCTCCTGTAACAAAGGAGGCTTAGATTTTTGAGGAGATTTCCAAGCTGCGGATACGGCCTTTGACGGATAAGGCCGGACAAACCCACACGCAACTCGGTGCTGTTGTTCCCACCCAGTACCGGGCGATCGTGAATGAATGCGACCCTGCAGCCGAGGCGTGCCGCGCTTACGGTCGCACAACGTACCGCTGCGCGACCGCCGCCGACCACAAAATCTAATTGACCCGTTTCCTCGGGTTTCCCGGCCAAATTCAGCAGCGAGCGACAATGTGGAGCCAGCGTCGCCGGTTGATTCGGGGGTGGCTTCGTCGCAGGCTTCGGTCAAAAAGGGAGCATCGCAATGCCCAGCAAAACCCGTGAGGTCGTGGAGTGCAGTCTGCTCCTTCTTCCCAGACCATCAAAGCAGCGTATGCGTCCGGCCAATCGAGGCGGCGTTGAAATTCAGCTCTGCGGAATGTGCGTTGAGACCCATCCGAAGAGTGGCCCGTAACACACTTCCCGCCGCAACCACGTCTCCCTTTCCCCCCGCAGCGTCGCCCCCCGCTTCAAGAACCACCCTCAGCCGCCGAAACCGCTCCTGCAGTTGAGCGTCAGAATGATGGGGTTTTGCCTACCATTGCGCTGGATTCGGGGTCCTGTGGGATGCGAAGATCCCGCCTAACGCTTTGCACTGGAATCCCCGCGCGAAGTCCACCCCGCATGTCTTCCCCCCGATCATCGCTGGCCTTGTCCGCGTGCGCCGTCCGCCGGTGCGCCCCCCGCAATCCTGAGCGGGCAACCCCCGTGTTCGAACTCGGACTTTTTCCAAAAATCCGTGACGTGATGCGGGGCGGTTGTTGGGGATTTCTGCTGTGGTGGGTGCTTTGGGTGAATGCATTCGCCGTGGGGCCTTCGTTCCTTCAAGACATTGAGCCGATTCTTACCAAGGCGGGGTGCAATTCCGGGGGATGCCATGGAAAGCTCGCCGGTCAAAATGGATTCCGACTGTCCCTCCGCGGATTTGCTCCGGAGTGGGACCATGAATGGATCACCGGCGAGTCGCGCTCCCGCCGGGTCAATCTGGCGTTTCCCGAGGAAAGTCTGCTTGTCCAGAAGGCCACGGGCCGGCTTCCCCACGAGGGAGGCGTGCGTTTTCGCCCGGGGTCACGTTTTGAAGCCACGCTGCTCGAATGGATCGCCCAACGCGCTCCGGGGCCCGACTCCTCCGAACCCTTGCCGGTGTCTTTGGAGGTGATCCCCGCCTCCCAGACGGTCGCCCCCGGGCAGGTGGTGCAGCTCCGGGTCGAGGCCTGCTATCCGGACGGAGCAAGAAGAGATGTGACCTGGCTCGCCCAGTTTTTTTCCAATGAAGAGTCGCTCCTCAAGGTGAGCTCCGACGGCTCCGCCAAGGCCCTGCGTGCCGGGGAAAGTTCGGTGCGCGCTCATTTCCAGTCGCTTGTTCAGGTGGCTCGTTTCTCGGCCCCGTTTGCCGCCGACGTGTCGCGCTCCGATTTTGCCTCCGGCAACACCGCGGTGGACGGCCCGGTGTTCACCAAATTGCGGGACCTGCGCATTCCGCATGCGGCGCAGTGCGACGATGCAACCTTCATCCGGCGCGCTGCGCTTGACGCCACCGGCGCGCTTCCCGACCCCGAGCGCGTTGCGGCGTTTCTCGCGGATGCATCTCCGGACAAGCGGGAACATCTGGTGGAAGAGCTCCTCTCCAGCTCCGCGTGGATCGATTACTGGACGCTTCAACTGGCGGATCTGCTTCAAAACCGCAGGGAGCGGGATCACGACGTGCGGGGAGCCAAAAGCGTGCGCCTTTTCCACGCGTGGCTCCGGGAGCAGGTCGCTGCCAACACGGGCTGGGACCGTATCTCCCGCGAGATTCTGCTGGCGTCGGGCGATTCGTTTACGCAGCCCGCCACCGGTTATTTTATCACGGTGATCGGCGAGAAGAAACGGGTTGAAGAGAGTGAATTGCCGGACTCGGTCGCCCAGAGTTTTTTGGGGACCCGCATTGGGTGTGCGCGCTGCCACAACCACCCTCTGGAGCGGTTTACTCAGGACGATTTTTATCACTTCGCCGCGTTCTTCTCGCGGACCACGCTCAAACGGGGCGCCAGCGCGCGTATTCCGTCCTCGGTAATTCCCGCCAGTGCCGACGAGCTCGAGCAAAACAAACGCTTCGAGGAGGCGGCTGAGCGCCTGATGGCCGCACGCGGAGAGGCTGTCGCCGTCGGCGAGGAGCCCGGCGAGGCGGAGATCCGGAAACTGGTGGGGTCCCGCGAAAAAGAGTACGCGGAGGCGAGCGACCGGGCTTCCAAGGCACACGACCGCGCCCCTGGTGTGCTCCAACCGCGTACCCTCCGGATGCTCGGGCCCCGAACACTGGACCGCATGGAGCCCGCGTTTGATCCCGACAAGGATTCGCGCGAGGCGTTCGTGGAGTGGATGCTGGCCAGTGACACCTTCGCGGGCGCCATGGTGAATCGAATCTGGAAGCATTTTTTCCAAACCGGCCT
>JBILKV010000214.1:0-7458 GCA_044376515.1 Chthoniobacteraceae bacterium
GGCGGGATCGCAGCAACAGGTGCGGGCGGGATCGCAGCAACAGGTGCGGGCGGGATCGCAGCAACAGGTGCGGGCGGGATCGCAGCAACAGGTGCGGGCGGGACGACTCCGGGAGCATTCGCGACTAGTCGGACGGTCTCCCGACGTGCAGAAGCCACGCCAGATTGAGCTCCGGGAACAACCTGAGCGGCAGTCAGACGCACGGTTGCTTTCGGAACCGGGGCCCCCGCTGGAGCAACCACCGCCGGTTTGAGCACGACGGGCTTGGCAACTGCTTTTGGAGGAAGAGTCACCTTGATCGCCTGAGGCGGCATGCCGCCGGTGACCGGTGGTTGAGGGGAATTTTCTGGCATAGCACTCCGGGTCTTTTGTCGCACCCGGGCGCACCCTTGTCAACCCCGCCAAGGAACAGGGCATACCCTAGGATGCCGCCCCTTTCCGCCTTGCTGAGCCCATCCAAATGACTAGCGTGAAACCAGGATGAAACTGATTGTAACCGGGGGGGCCGGCTTCATCGGCTCCCACTTTGTCGAGAAGGCTTTGACAGCGGGCCACGAGGTGGTTGTCCTTGACGATTTTAATGATTACTACCCGCCGCAGCTGAAGCGGGCTAATTTGCTTGCCTTCAAGGACCATGCGCGGATCTGCGAACTGGACATACGCGATGGCGCCCGTGTCCGCGCAGTTTTGGCGGAGTCAAAGCCCGACGCGGTGGTGCACTTGGCCGCCAGAGCGGGAGTGCGCCCCTCCATTCAGGATCCGGAGCTCTATCTGGACACGAACATCAAGGGCACCTTTCACCTTTTGGAGGCGGCCCGCAACGCGGGCGTGTCCCGGTTCATCCTCGCCTCCAGTTCCTCGGTGTACGGCGTGATTCAATCCGTCCCATTCCACGAGGACATGTGCCTCAACCAAACCATTTCCCCCTATGCCGCCTCGAAATTGGCGGCGGAACAACTCTGCTCCAACTACGCCCACCTGTTTGGAATGCGCTGCATCGCCCTGCGTTTCTTCACCGTGTATGGCCCCCGCCAGCGGCCGGATCTGGCCATTCATTCCTTTACCCGTTCCATTTTCCAAGGCACTCCCATCCGGCAGTTCGGAGACGGATCGACCCGCCGCGACTACACCTACATAGACGACATCCTTCAGGGGCTGACGGCCACTTTGACTTACAACGGGCCCGCGTATGATGTTTTCAACTTGGGCGAGAGCGAGACGACCCCGCTCTCCACCCTCATCCGCCTGATTGAAGCGACCGCCGGACGCAAGGCCCTGATTGAAGCACTCCCCGAACAACCAGGCGACGTGCCCGTCACCTTCGCCGACATTTCAAAGGCGCGCCGACTTTTGGACTACCACCCCAAAACCAAGGTCTCCGAGGGCATCCCCCTGTTCGTGGAATGGTTCCGACAAACCCAAACCTAAATCCGATGCCCTCCCTCCCGCTCCGAGGCCCCCTTCCCAGCGTCGTCCGGCTTTGCCAAGAGTTGGTGCGCATTCCCAGCGTCAACCCGGACGACAACCCCGGCACGCAGGAAACCGGCGAGGCGCGCTGTGTGGAATGGCTGGCCCGGTGGATCCAAGCGGAGTTTCCGGGTGCCGAGGTTTCCACTCCCGAAGTCCTTCCCAACCGTCCGAATGTCATCGCCCGCTTCCCCTCGGATGCCCCCGGAAAGCCCAAGCTGCTTTTTGCCCCGCACACCGACACGGTTTCCATCGTGGGAATGACCATCCCGCCCTTTGGTGGTGAAATCCGGGAAGGTCGCCTCTACGGCCGGGGCGCCAGCGACACCAAGGGCCCCATGGCCTCGATGCTTGCCGCCCTCCTTTCGGTCCGCGAACTGCTGCCCCACCTCTCGCATGAAATCTGGTTTGCAGGCCTTGCCGGCGAGGAGGCGGGCCAGCACGGCGCGCACGCACTGGCCTCCAAGGAATCCTTTGATCTTGTGATTGCGGCGGAACCAACCGGCCTCGACTTCGTCTACACCCACAAAGGCAGCATGTTTCTCACCCTCTCAAGCCGAGGTGTGGCCGTCCACGCAGCCCGCCCACAGGACGGACAAAACGCCATCTACCCTATGGCCGACGTGCTCCGGTTGGTGCGGGATGAACTCGCACCCTGGTTGGCCACATTCCGTCATCCCGTGCTCGGACATTCCACCGTCAGCGCGGGTACCATCCGTGGCGGCAGCAAGACCAACGTCGTCCCGGACTTCTGCCAGGCCACTCTGGACATACGCACTGTTCCGGGACAGGGCGCCGCCTTTGAGGCGGAGCTTTTTGAACGACTGCGCTCTGTGCATCCCCCGCTGGAGATTCAGGTGAACCGCGCCCATCCGCTACTCACCCCCCTGGATCACCCGCTTCTGGACACACTCCAATCCCTGGGCGCCCTCCCCTCGGGGGCACCCTGGTTTTGCGACGCTGCCGTTTTTGCAAAACACGGCAGTCCGGCAATCGCGCTGGGCCCGGGTTCGATTGCGCAGGCGCACACCTGTGATGAATGGATTGCGCTGGAGGATCTGGAGAAGGGCGCCGTCTTTTTTGAATCCTTTTTGCGCAGCCTCAGCCGGCTCCCCTAACGGAACGACGGTTTGCCCAAATGTTGCGGGGCAAACTTTCCGACTTGCGGACACTCATTACGCCGTGTAATTTCACGGCGTAATGCCTCGTCCCCTTTCCCATTCGTTGTCCGCCGCCCATCGGCGGGTTTTGGAGGCCTTGGTCATGCTGGAAGCCAGGGGCGAACCCGGCTTTGTAAGCGCGCTTGTCAACGTGCTTGGACTCAAGGCGGAGAGCAGCCTTACCCAGACTCTCCAAAGGATGGAGCGCAACGGCTTCCTCCTGCTTGCCGGGGGGGGCGCTCGTGGACGCCAGCGTCTGGTGCAACTGAGCGCCAAGGGGCGCCTGCAGGTGAAGTCCTCCTCCGGCGGCCTGGCCCTGCTGCTGCCACTGCTGGGCAGGATCCCGGCAGGCCCCCTTGAGGAGGCCCTCGAACAGGAGGGCCAGCCCGTGTCCGTCTCGGAGCTGTTGCGCGCGAGAGCGGGCGATTTTCTGCTGGAAGTAAAGGGCGACTCCATGACGGGCGACGGCATTTTTGAAGGCGACAAGGTGCTGCTCAGGCCGCAGGTGCAGTTCGAGTCGGGTGAGATCGCAGCCGTCCTGGTCGGGGCCGACCATGAAGCCACGCTTAAGCGCGTTCATCTTTTGCCGCCCCCCCATGCTCCCCATGCTCCCCAATCCTCCGGCGAAGTGATTTTGCGCGCGAGCAACCCCGCTTATCCGGACAGGCGCCTTCCGGCTGAAGACATCCGGATTGCGGGAGTTTTCCGGGGACTCCTCCGTGCCTCCCGCACCTGAGGGCATCGTCCCGAGTTTTCCGGATGATTGACGACAAGGACCCGCATGAAACAAAAGACCTGGCTTCTTCAAAGCACCTGCGCGGAGTCCTCCCATGCCATTTCATTGAGATTTCTGGGGCTTTGCCCTCGGTTCCAGAATCCAAGCGCCCGCCGTGCTCTTCGAAATTTCGACCGGATGCATCAGCAGTCCCATGCCCAGATCCCCTGCTCCGGGCAGTCCACGCTTTCAATCCGCTGCGCGTCCCCTCAAAGCGGGAACCTCCCGCTGCAAGCTTTCCACATCAAAACCAGTGACATGGAGTCAACCACAGTCCCCTCCGTGGACGGGGACTGTGGACATGTCCAAAAAGCCGGTGTCTTTTGTTTGTCCAGAAGACAGGAAGTCACGCAAGTCCGCACGATCCATAAAATGTGTAAATAGATAGACCTGTAGTTTTTGAAAACATTCGCCGAGCCCTGCCCGGTGCCCCCTCACGCGGCTCCGCATGCTACTCGTTTTGTCTCTGGCACGTCGGTGTTCGGGCTTCATGGTGCCGGGCTTTTGAAACCTCCCCCTTTCTTTTTTTCTCGATGCAAGCCGCAGTCAAAACCAGAAGCCCGGCAGAGGAACTGGAATCCCTGCGGAGGCGGTTGAGCGAACGCTTCGGGGCGGCAACCGGAGGCGGTGTGGCATCTGAGCGCCAAGGCCTTACCTCCCTTCCAACGGGCATTCCCGTCTGGGACGCCGCCGGCGGACTGCCACAGGGCCAGCTTACGGAAGCCTGCGGGGGCTCAGCGGATGGGGCGCTGCTCTTGGAGAGCATTCTGACACAGTCCCCCCAGCGCATCAGCGCGCTGGTAGATGCGGCGGATTCGTTCGAACCTGCAGAATGGCCCCGAGCCTGCATGGCGCGCCTGTTGTGGGTGCGTTGCAGCGCCCTCAAACAAGCACTGCACGCCACCGATCTTTTGTTGCGCGACGGCAACTGCCAACTGCTTGCGTTGAACTTGCAAAACCTTCCTCCGAAGCAGCTGGGTGCCATTCCCGCCTCCACCTGGCACCGGTTTCACCGCCTGGTGGAACACCGTCCGTTTGCGCTGCTGGTCTTGAGTCCGCACCCCCTGGTGGAAGGGGTCAAAATGCGGCTGGCCAGTTCCACTTCTTGGGATCTCGACGCCCTGGATCGCCCCCGCGGGAATCTGTTTGAAAAGCTCAACATCCGCGTTTTCAAGCGTGGCTCCGGCCCGCAAATTTTTACCCGACACACGCCGCGCTCCCGGGCGCACCCGACGACGGCCTCCAGCCCAGCCTCCTCATGGACAGCAGCACCCGCATCTCGGAAGACAACCGTTTGATGTTCCGAAAAGCGAAGGGCACGAGGGGCCGCGAAGGGCGTGGGGAATATTTACAGAAAAACAGGAAAAAGTGTTTCCCACTCCTCCGCAGCTCCGCGCCTGCGCTTGCACTTCGTTTTCCAGTTTAGACGGCCATGTACGCGACGCTGCTGCTCCCCAACTTCCGGCTTCAAGCCGTGCTTCGATTTGGTTCCGACCCGCGGTGCGCGGAGGCTGTTGCGCTGGTGCATGCGGGAGACGGTCAAAGTCAAAACGTTCTCCTGGAGGTTTCGGAATTGGCCGCACAACAGGGGGTTTATGCCGGCATGTCTGCAGCCAGAGCATTTGCACGCTGTCCGGCACTCAAACTCCTGCCTTCCTGCAGGGAGTCGGAGCGCAACACTCAGGAGGCGCTGTTGCAAACAGCCTGGTCACTTTCTCCAAAGGTGGAAGTTTTCCAGCCCGGAATCTGCACGGCAGACCTCCGCGGCGCCCGGGGGCAACCGGAACCTCTGCTGTCGCGGGCACTCTGGCAATTGGAGGGACTCGGTTTGGTTGCAAAGGGGGGGATTGCGCCCGGACCTGATCTGGCGTTGTTGGCCGCACTCAATGCATCTCCGCTGCTGTGCGTTGAAAACGGGGCGGCCTTTGCGGCAACCCTCCCACTGCGTGCGCTCACGCCGGATCCGGTGCTTCTGGACACCTTGTCACAATGGGGAATCCACACCGCGGGCGCCCTGCTCAATCTCCCTCGACAGCAGGTGCTGGAACGGTTGGGGCCGGCGGGACGGACGCTCTGGGAGGCAGCCCGCGGTGGGACTGCCCGGCCGCTGCGCTGCGTGCAGGAACCGGTGCTCTTTGAGGAATTTCTAACCTTCGAAGGGGAGATTGAAACGCTGGAGCCGCTCCTTTTTGTACTCAACCGCTTTCTGGAATCCCTAGCGTGCCGGATGAAACCGATTGCACGGTTGGCTTCGGAAATGCACTTGGAGCTGCCCTTGGAAAACGGGTCTACGCATCGGCGCGGCTTTGTGGTTCCGGCACCCACGCTGGATGCCGCCGTGCTGCTGGGGATTTTAAAGACCCATCTGGAGCAGCTCAAACTTGAGCACCGTCCGGTGGGGGTGCGTCTCCGTCTGGAGGCTACCTCCGAACACCACTGTGCGCTGGATTTGTTTGAACCCGTGCTGCGCGATCCGAATCGGTTCGGGGAAACGCTTGCCAGATTGGGGGCGCTTGTGGGAGAGGACCGCGTGGGGATTGCCCTGCCCGCCGGATCGCACTTTTCGGAGCCCGTCCTTCTGGAAAACGCCTCCCTGCTTTACAAGACGCATCCGGTTTTTGAGCGAAAATCTCTGCCCTTGCGCCGGGGGCTTCCGCTGCACCGCTTCCGCCCGGCCCCGCCTGCCCGCGTGGATTTTTCAAACTCCCAACCGGCCTACATTTCGAGTGAGCGAATTTCAGGAAAGATCATTGAAAGCCGCGGTCCCTACAGACTTTCCGGCCACTGGTGGGATGCAGACTCTAGAATCAAGGAGGAATGGGACATTGAAGTCAGCCCTCAGCGCCACGCCCATCGCGGCACAGTGTTGGCAAGGATTGCGAATGAAACGAGCGCTGGTTCGGAAAAAACCACTCCTCGCCGGGACTTTTCGTTAGAAGGCATTTATGACGAACCTCCCCGCTGAAATCCGCGGGCTCCAGTTTCGCTTCTTGACTGCGTTTTTTCAGCGGCCAGAACGAGGCGCCAGAGATTAAACCGATCCCACGCGGAGGACGCAGACACTATTTTACCGGAAACACAGGCGGAACTGTTTATTTTCCCCCACCCCTGAGCGAGTGCGCGTGCAATTCCTTGCTGCCCTCCACACATCCATATCAGAGATTTCCCTCTTTATGTCCCCCACGTTGCCCATTCCATCTGCCGTGTGCATGCAGTCCAAATTCGGTCCCCCTGCCGCCGATGAGCGTTCCGCGGAGTGGCGCCACCTGACTCCGCATGCGCTCCGTTTGACTGAAACCGGAGCGCTCCCCCGCCAGCAAACCGAGGTACGCTTTGGATGGGATCCCGCAGGACTCCGCGTCCTGTTTGTGGCCGAAGACAACCATCCTTGGGCGACCTTTCGCGAACACGATGCGCCCCTGTACAAGGAGGAGGTGTTTGAAGTCTTTCTGGATCCCGAAGGAGATGGCCTAGGATACTTCGAACTGGAAGTGAACCCAAACAACGCCGTTTTGGACGCGGCGATGCGACGGGTGGCTAGTGGCTACCGGAAAAATTTCAGCTGGCACTGCGAAGGACTGCTCACCAAAGCCCGGGTGTTTGACGGGGGATGGGCGGCCGAATTGCATATCCCCTTTGCTAGCCTGACCGCGAGCATTCCGGTCCCCGGCGATTGTTGGCGCGTCAACTTTACCCGGATCGACCGCCCAACCGACTCTCCAAGGGAGTTGAGTGCCTGGTCTCCCACAGGCCTCGCGCAGTTTCACGTGCCCGCGCGGTTCGGCATGCTCGAGTTCGCCGGGTAAGGAAGCACAGACCGGGATCCATCGCCGCTTCACTCCGTACCGAGAAGCCTTTCCTCATTCCAAACCAGGGGCCCACCATCGCGGAGGCCTCTTGGCCCGGTATTGGTTTTCTGGGAAACCGGCGGCGGCTTGGCGGCGGCGGATTGCCCATCCAAGGAGGGCGGGGGTTGCTTGGATGCCGCCTCCGGCCTGAATATTCCACTTTTTAATCACCCCCTTTGCTTCGGGATCCCGTTTGGCAAGTTCCAGT
>JBILKV010000065.1:0-21052 GCA_044376515.1 Chthoniobacteraceae bacterium
CCGCGCCTCAGATGATTATACCCGACTTTGAACGAAAATTGGGGAGGGGGGGTGGAGGCATCCAATGCCAATAGCTGATGGAAAATAATCGCATCTCCATCTGGCACGTTTGCCCGAAAAATTAAAGTTTCATCAACTGCATCAGGGACTGTCGCCGCAGATACCATCCCGCTGGCGCCCAATCTTTCGCCGGGACTGTTGAGGTTTTCGCCCAATGGGCGAGCAAGGGGTAAATTTAGCGGACTTGTGCTTGCCCAACTCAAGCAGGGGAACTCGCTCCAGATTGCGCAGGCTCTTTTTCACGGTTGCCACTTTCAGAGAGGCACCTATTCGGACTTGGCCTCACTCAAGCGTACATAAGTTACCTCTGCGCCCCGGGTCAGCCGCATGTCCTGTAAAGATTGCTCCAGCGAAAACGCACCTCCCTCAAACTTTTGGAACATGTCCAACCCCCGATCCAACGTGATCTTCCAACCCGTGTCGGTGGTGATGCTCCGTGCATGGAAATTCGGGCTATGCTCCAGTTCCCAGGTAAAGGCGACTTTCGAGCCGCTGAAGGCTTCCGCGATCTTGTTGAGGGACTCCTCCTGTTTCACACAGGTTTCCATGTCGGACTGCGTGCTCAGGTGGACTTCCACCTCGTCTCCTTCAGGTACGAGTTCATGCACCATTTGGAGAAATTCCATCAGGTTGCGTGCCTGGTGAAACATGCGGATGTAGGGGTCCCGTACCGTGATCTTCTTTGCGCCTCTCAAATGCGAGGCAAAGAGCCTCTTGTAGCTCCATCCCCTCGTGTTCTCGGGAATCACCGTGTGTCCGGCGGTGGCACCCGCCGCGGGCTTTTCCGAAGCCGCTTTCGAGTTTGAGAACCCGGTGCTGGCGGTCGTGTTTTCAACAACCATCCCGGGGAACGCCGCGCCATCTTCCGAATCAGGGGTGTTTTCCGCAGGGGCGCTGAGGTGTTTGGGCGCGGCAAATGCAGGATATTGTTGCTCTTCCGGCGTCAATACGGTGACGCGCTTCCCGTCCGCCTTCCGTTTGTACACGAAATCGTGCCGGACGAAGGTTTCATCAATCCGAAGGATGTGTTCCCGGACCCGGCGACGCAGTTCCATCGAGAAGGACAACAGCTCCTCCTTCTCCTCAGATGTCGCTTTTCCGTGGGGATAGAGAAGTTTCATCAGACCGGAGAAGGTCTTCTCGAAGCCGGTCTGATCCCGGGTCGACACTTCCGAAACGATTTCAAATTCCCGTTTGTAAGCACTCGTGAAGTCCTCTGTCCGCAGGTGCTTCAGGATTTCCGCGATGTAATCGACGATGAAGCCGTACCCGTTGCTAAACAGCTCGTGCCGGATCGGGGCGACTTCCCAACCCGGACTGAACGCGTGGATCCGGTCCAGAAATGCCGAGTCGATGTACTTGTCGGGAAGCTGCTCGTAGAAGTGGGAGTGCTTGAGCATGTAGGCCACCGACTTCTTTGTGTTCCCCATGAACACCATCGAGGACTCCGCGGAAAGCTGCTCGACCCCGCGCGAAAACGAGCGGTTCGCCATGTAGTTTTTCATGATGTCCACCAGCGCCTTGTCGACCCTCTTGTCCTTGCCGGCGAACTCGTCAAAGCACACGCAGTCCCAGTACCCCACCAGGCCGATTTTCCCGCTGGCGTTGTTTACAAAAAGCTTCGCAGAGGTCACTTCGGACCCTGAGATCACAATCCCGTGGGGTGAAAACTCGCTGTTAATATGCGATTTCCCCGTGCCCTTTGGCCCTAGCTCGAGGAGGTTGTAGTTGCGCTCGCAAAACGGCACCAGGCGGAGCAACTGCAGAAGCTTGCCCCGGCGGGTGAACTGCTCCGGATTGAACCCGATGCTCTGCATGAGCACCCCCAGCCACTCCTCGGTGGTGAAGTTGGCCCGCGCCATCAAAAACTCCTCACGGTCGGTGTGCGAAACCTGAATGGGTTTCAGCGTCTCGATCTGCCACGGACTGACCTTGGCGTCCTCGGAAACCTCGTAAGCCACTTCGGTGATACACCAGATCCCTCCCACCAGCAGCTTGCGATGGCGCCGCACAAGGTCGTCTGAGATCGGTACCTTCTTGAGCCCCAAATTGGTGAACTCCGCCTCGTAAAAGCCACCCCGGTCGTTGAGATCCACGCTGACCTTGTCGATGACCTTGTACTTGCCCTTCTCCTTGATCGTGGAACGGACCGAATTCGCCATGTTCCGGTGCACGTAGTGTTTGGCAAGAATGCGTCGTACAGACTCAAGCCCCGCCGCCACCACTTCCGCGTCATCCGTGGCACAGTGCTGCCCGAGGAGATATTCGAGCACATAACTGGGGACGACGGCGTTTTGCTTCAGGCCGTTCGTCAAATCCTTGCGCACGACCAATCCCGGAAAATGATCTAGGATCTTTCGATCCAGATCACTGAGCTTTGTGTGGGCGGGAGTAGGCGCGTCAGGCCCCTCGGATGGCGCGGGAAGGAGTTCACTCATCGAAATCACTCGCTAAGGGTTTGTGCAATCGAACCTTGTGGGACTTGTAGAGCGTCGATTGCGAGGTGCCGGCAATCTGTTCGTCCAAACGGATTTCCACATCCTGATTATGGTAGGCGTCCGCCTTCCGGGAGAGGCTCAGCAAGAGAGTCTGTTCCCGGTTCCTCGGCTCTGGATCTGTGGACTCGAACCTCAAGGAGCTTTCCTCCGAGAGCAACACCCCGTCAGCGGAATAAACGGCCACCTTGAGCGTGCGCCCCAGAGTTTTGTCGCCCACCGGACGGTCCTGATAAAACGTCAACCCGACCTGTCCCGTGGTGATCCGGGATGGAACCCGCAGACAGTCCACCTCCACTCGACTCACATCGTCCGCCCGCGACTTGCGGACTTGTACGACGGGTACAACCACTTCCTGCAGGCTCAGACCACCATGGACATATCGCTTTCCCGAGCCGCGGATGGGAAAGCGTCCCAGCGAAAGAGGGAACGCCGCATCCCAACCTTCGCCAAGGCCGAGTTGCCCCGCCGAAAACACCTTGACCGTTCCGTTTTCTGCAATCCCCCGGCCCAGCGCGAACCGACGGTTCGTGTTGAACCACTCGGCGGCCTCCGGCAGGGGCGTCTCATCGGCTTGCGCAACTTCAGACTGCTGGAATAGAAAGCCGTGGTCAGCCGTCAGCAGCATGTTGCTCCCGTTGGCATTCGAGATTTTAGAGAGAATCTTTTGGAGCTCTTCAAAGGCCTCTTCCACCGCCGCCGTGGTTTTCACCTCGGTGGAGGCGGAGTCGCCGGCTTTGTCGATCACATTGTGGTAAATGAAAATGACCTCGTGCTCTCGGGTGAGCGCGCGTGCCTCCGTCGCCGTGTTCATTTCCAAAAAGGCCTCGGCCTGGATCGCAACGGCTTTCACCCCGAGGTTTCCCCGCAGGATCGCCTGTCGGGCTTCAGTCCCCGTGGCACTTGCGCCATCGACGGTCACGGTGCCATGGGAGGCCTCGATTCGGCGCGCTTTGCCCGGGAGAAGTGCAGCCATCCCGAGCTGTGTGTAGGACGGCAGTACTCCAAACATTCCCGACAGATCCGCGTTCCACCGGTTCTCGCGTCGGATCTGGGCAACGAACTCCGCCGCAGCCTCAAAACGCAAAGCATCCGACACAACTACAAAGACCTTCTGCCCTTTCGCCAGAAACGGTTGGACAAAGCGATCAAAGAAATCCGTCTGCTTTGGAAGGGCCGCACAAGTCCAGCGCTCCATGCCCCGGATGCAGTCGCTCCACTGGTCGGCAAGGGGAAGCAGGAAATTGTTCACATACAACTTCTCAACCAACTCCGCGATGCGCTCCATCAAGGCCACCTGCCCGTAGTTGCGCAGGTGAAAGTGAAACTTTCGGTAGGCCGTGTCGACCCGGTACCAGCTGCTCACATAGAGGCGGAGCCCCGTGTCCATGGTGTCCACCCGAAGTTCCACACCGGCGATCAGCTCCCGCAGGGCAACCGCGTGAAGCAGCGCCTCGTATCCGTCGGCGTGATCTGAAAACCAAAACGACCGGCGTCTCGCCTGAATCGCGGTCAGGATTTCTGTTTCGGAACCGTTTTCCTCGAAACGATTGCACAGGCGCTTGATCGTAAATTTTTCAAACAGCCCGAACGCATCCGCAGACTCCACGCTTCTGGCATCCTGCAAACTGTCCAGCTTCGTGGCGATGTGCAGATCCTGCTCCATCACCTCCGACCACTTGCGAAAGCTCGCACTTGCAGAACCACTGTCTTTCCAGCGCTGGAGAAACACCGCCGCATGACGGTCGAGACGCACCGCGGGTTCGAGGGGGTTGGCGTGTCGAAACAGGGTGGTCACAAAATCGCGCAGAGACGGATGGGCGCTCTCGTATCCAAACAGCACGCCGATTTGCCTCCAAAAGGCCTCCGTCAGTTTGGCTGTTCCAAAGGTCGCCGCAACCGGGTCGTCTTCCCCAAAAAGTTCGCCTGCGGCTTCCGCCCCGCTTTGAAGAAACGAGAGCAGCATCTCGTCCAGATCGGGCTCCGTGTCCGCCAAGATGGCCATCATCTTGATCCGTAACCGCCCCTCATCGTCCTCTGAATCCAGCAGAGGGCGCAGCGCTGCCATTCGCTTGCCGGAGTCAAAAAATCTGGCGTGCTGTTCCACAACCGGACGGAACTCCCAGGGCAAGCCGACCTCTTGCAGGGCGAGCGAGATCCGGTCCGCCTTGTATTCGTGTCCCTGGAGGAGCAGGTCCAGCAGCCAGTTTTCGGAGTCCTCCGGCCGGGCGCTCGGAAAGTACAACAGATAACGAGTCGAGGTGTCCGGGTTGCGGTGAATAGCCACCTTGGTTCCCAGTTCGGTGCCCACGACTCGGAGTTTTTGAATACCGCTCCGCTCAAACTCCTCAAACTCCCGTTCCCACTGCCGCTCGCCATCGTACCAGAACACCAGCCGGCTCCGGGCAAATACATGGTCAAGGCTGTCGTGGATACGTTTCATGCGGAGTGCGTCAGCTCAATGGCAAAGAGGTGTCGTCAAAAACAAACTGGGTCTTTTGCCGCGAAAGCCACGTCGAGGTGAACCACCTGTTTAGGTTCGGAGTGTGACCGCAATCTTTTGCAAGTTCCTCAAGAGAGCGTAATTGATCCCGCAACTTTAACGCGCAGGCAGCTTTGACTGCCGCTGCGTCTGCCGTCGTGAGTAACAGCGCGTGAGGGTCCTGTGACGCCAGATATGCCAGCAGGTCGCTCTCACCCGCATCGAGTTGTGCCAGGAGAGGAAATTGGAGCCGCGCTGCGGCGCGCTGATTTTCGGTGACTTCGTGAACCGTCACTTTCTGGTTAAACAGCGCCTTATCAACTGGGACGTAGGCAGCGCCGCCGGATGGCTTCCGCTGAGTCTCCATACCTATCTCACGCACAGTATGTACGTCGAAGCGATCCAGCAGAGCTTTCCAGCACCCGGTACGCGTGGCTTCGATGATGACATTGGTATCCACGTAAACGACCTGCTTTTTAACTTTCGGAGCCATGCCCTAGAGCCCGATGTCCACTTCGACACCGTGAGTGGCACAGGTTTCACGGAAGGTTTCCAGGGACAGATCGAGAATTTTTAGCAGACGATTCACAGAGACCTCACCGTGTTCGACTCCCCACACCATGCGCTCCATGAAGGGCCGTGAGAAAAGGGGCCGCTTTTTCACCGGATCCTGACCAGACACAGACACGGGCTTTGGTGTCTTTTCGCTATCCAGACAGTGGATCGCGGCCAATCTCCAGTACACCGCCGAGGAAGACACCTTAAAGTGTTCTGCTAAAGCCTGTATCCATTCCGCAAGAGAACGGGTTTTAGGCTTCTTGTCCCAGAGGGGACGTAGCGCGACTTCCGGCATGAGGAGCGCTCCGGCAAAATTGTCCGCGAGTTGCTCCGTCCGCTTTCCCTTGTACCCACGGGGGGACTGCCGATCCACCCGTTCCGGAGGCATCGCGTCCCAGGTGAGCACATGAAACAACTCATGGGCCAAATCAAACATACGCCTTCCGGTAGGCTCGTCTCGGTTGATCAAAATCGTGTCACACATCGGCAACTGTATTGCTGCCCCTGACACTCCGGAGGGAAGGTCGACGTGCAGCACTAAAAGTTCGAGTTGCTCCACCATGGCCTCCTCGAGCTTTTCAGCGGGGACCGTCCCCAGTTTCAGTTCTTGAGCAAGCGCTTCACCGAGGGTCTGAGCATCTTCGAAACGACTGTTCGTGCTCAGCGGTAGTTTGGGACGGAGGGCTCTTGGTTTTTCACCACGGACAGCCCCCAGATGACGCCAAAGTGCAAGCCAACGCCCTGCGATGTCTTCGCACCGATCAAGATCGGCGTTCTTTGTACCGCTTGCCCTGTACGAAAAGGCGCCTTCACCCACGAGACGGAAGGGGTCAGTGAAGTAATCCAAGTCGCACTGGGTCGCCTTCATGATCGCGAGCAACTCCTCGGAGGTGATCTTGCGAAGACCGCTTTCGATTTGCTCCAAAGACTGTCGGTTTTTGAATCCGAGCAGCTGGGAAAGTTTTACCTGCGAGATGCCTGCCTTATCTCGGGCCGCAGCAACACGCCGTGGCAAATCCGGGCGCGGCTGAATGATGGTGCTCATATTCGTGATAGATCTGGAGATACGATCGTCTTGCAAATCAAAAAATGCAAGAAGCCGCGAGGGCCTCGTTTCCACTTTTTGACAGTAAACCAGCAAACCAGTAAGCTGGCTGTGTGAAAACCACGATCGATCTGCCCAGCGAACTGGTGCGCGCCATCAAACTCCGGGCGCTCAACGAAAACCGCAGACTGAAAGAGGTCGTCACGGATTTGCTCCGATCCGGGCTGAAGCACGGGGCGGCCACGGATTCCGTCCCGCAGAAAGGCCGGATGGAGTTTCCCCTCTTTGCCACGACGCGCAGTGCGCCCGCCTCTCGGTTGAGTGCCGAGGAGCTCATCGCTTTGGAGCAAAACGCCCAACTCGAGGAAGATCAGGAGCGTCATGGTTAGCCTCTACGACACGGGCCTCTGGCTAGCCCTCGCCTTTTCAACCCACTCGTTCCACCAAGAGGCGCGGGCCGTTTTTGAACAGGCGGATTCAAGCCAGCCTGCCGCATTTTGCCGGGCGACTCAGACCAGTTTTCTCCGGCTCCTGACCACCAAAACCATCTGCAGTGCCTACGGGTGCGATCCCATCCCCAACTCGGAAGCGTGGGCGAAGTGTTCGGAAATGCTCGCCCTGCCTCAAGTCATCTGGCTGCCGGAACCCATCGAAATCGAGTCGGAATGGGGCGGATGCGCAGCGTTGGGGAGCGCCTCTCCGAAAATCTGGATGGACGCTTACCTTGCCGCATTCGCGATCTGCGGTGGCCTGTCATTCGTGAGTTTGGACAAAGACTTCCTTCGCTTCCAACCCCGCGGACTCCAACTGCATCTGATCGCCTCCGAACGGCGCTAGAGCCCGTCGCACAGTCAACCAGCACTCCGAGTTTTCTCGCTGCGTGAACGCGATTCTATTGCGGCCTCCAGGGCACTCGCATCAGACCACTCGGAAGCAGGTCGTTTTTGCGTGGTTTCATCATGTGATCGTATTGGGCTTAGATTCCGAACGAACTCCCGGCAGGTGCCCTTGCTGCGAGGCGAATCTTCCCTTAGGCAGACACCAGGTCGATTTTCACTTTCTTCCCAAGCGCGTGGGCGGCACGCGTCAGGGTTGCTAGCGTCACCGAGGTGTTCTCCGGATCCAACAGCCTGTCCAGCGCCGCCCGTGAGGTTCGCATTTGTCGCGCCATCTGGATTTTCGGCACGTCGTTTTCGCGCATGAGGTCGATGATTTTAAGGGCCACAGCGCGTTTGATCGCGGCCGCCTCCACCTCCTCTAAAATGCCCTCCTCGGAAAGAAATTCATCCAGAGTCTGCCCGTCATGCGGGTTTTTAGCGGGTGTCATATCGGGTGTGCGCATCTTTTCGTTTCAAGGCCACAGCCTTGTCCTCGGCGGGTGTCTTTTGAGTTTTCTTTACAAATCCGTGCAGGAGAAGGATTCGACCTTCCGGTAAATAGAAAATACAGCGGGCAATTCGGTTTGGTAAGTTCGAGCGCAATTCCCAAAGCCCGTCCCCAAGACTGCGCACGAGCGGCATCCCGAGTGGCCAGCGAAACTGCAAGGTTTTGAGATCTTCACCAATCACCCGCCGCTCGTGTTCCGGCAACGACTTGAGCCACTCCCGAACCGGTTCTCTCCCGGCCTCTGAGCGGAAAAATACGACAGGCAAAGGACGAAGATCTGCCACCTGATGTGGAGTGTACCATTTTTGCGGCATCCGTCCAGTGCTCGTGTTCCGGCACTCTCAGCAACTGCGGGAAGGCACCAAGAGGTCCCCCTCAGGAACTGGGACAGAGGCTCACACTCTCCGGTACTTCTGCAACCGGCTATTCGGCTTGTCGGGGAGCGTGTACTCGACTTTCCCCGCCGCGAAAAGGTCGCGCATGACTTTGTTCAGCTGCCCTGAAACCTCCTTCTGGCCGAGTTTCTCAGAAAGCGCCGCCTTACTGGCGGGTCCAATAGACAAAATTTCGAGAACTCGAAGGGCCAAGGACTCTGGCTGTGACTCTGGCTGTGATTGGGCCTTTGGCGGTTTCGAGGGAGACTCCACCAGCGGTTCCGCAAACCGGACAAGGGTCTGCTTCTCCGCATAATGGAGCAATCGGCTTAGGGTTGCATGGGCAATGGTCTCAAAATCCCGCTAATTTTAGGAGTGCGTCCCCAATCCCAGC
The DNA here is from genome assembly GCA_044376515.1 of Chthoniobacteraceae bacterium. Taxonomy (GTDB): domain Bacteria; phylum Verrucomicrobiota; class Verrucomicrobiia; order Chthoniobacterales; family Chthoniobacteraceae; genus Chth-196. The sequence goes on from JBILKV010000065.1 coordinate 8,795, forward strand.
AAGCCAGCTCAGAGGTCCGCTGCGATGTGACTTTTCTTGTGTCTCATGGGTTAGAAACATGCCGTCTCCTTCGAAGGAATAGTTGTAGAAAGGGGCTTCGTTTGCGAGGTACTGCCAAAGGCTCTCGCCCCTGCAGATGTAAAGTTTTGTTGTGGGGGAAAACCCGATGAGCGAACCGGGATTGAGGCGGGTCTCGATCGAGTCATCATCGACGGACGAGTGTGATTGTACTCCTCTGGCTCCTCTCAGAACCACACGGGTGGGACCCGACAGCTCAAAAAACCAGAGCTGTCCCACACACCAAGCCTCCAGTTGCGTGAGGCGCCAGTGACGTTTGAGTTTTGGTGGCGAGTCCGCAGGGAAGGTGAGTCCAACAATGAAATGCGGCCGGATGATGATGCTCGAATTCGCCGGGATTTCGACAACGGCAAACTCGGAGGCGGAGTCGTCCGTGTCAGACACCTTGAAATTCGTTTTGTTCTCACTATCTCCCTTGATCACTGTCATCCACCAAAGTCCGTCGATTAAGGACATCAGCCAAAAGCGTTTTGAAAAAATGGGGAGTAAATCGAATTTTGTTCCTTTGGGTCTTGTCGTCCGGTCCAGGTAATCATCACGGAACCACGCGACCTCTCCAGCTTTCACCTGCACTTCCAGAGAGATTTGATTCGAGGTGGTTGTGATGGTTTCCGAAGCGCTATGCCACTCTGGAAAAGCCAACGGCTTTCTGCGGCGTTCCACCCAAGCGCCTGGTACAAACCACACAAAGAGGCGACGAATCCAATCTACCACTGGAAGGATGAACACAAATGCAGCGCCAATAATCGTCCATGCATGCTTTCGAAAGGCGCTCCGCATTTCATATGCACCCTGCTGCCACCAGGGGACAGCTGCTAGCGCGCGGCCGATCGCCAATAAACTAGAGTCAACCTTCTGTTTTTCATCTTCAATACCCTCCAGTTTCTTTGCAAAATTACTTGTATGCTGTTCTATCTCGGAGACCTTATTTTGCTCGGTTTGCTCAGCTTGACTGGCTTTTTTTTCCTCTGATCTGAGGGACTCCTCCTCATCTTTCTTCCTTTGCTCAAACTTATTTTGGGCAGCCGCCACACTCTTTGGTGCATCGTCTTTCGCCTGATTGTACTTCTTGAGGGCTTCAGAAAGAGTGTCTTCCGCATACTTTTTGGCTTTTTCCCTCGCCATCTTTTCTTGGTCTATCTGACGCAGGTACTCTTCCCAAGATTTTCCCCAATGGGTAATCCAAGCCACCCAGTAGCTTCCCTCTTCGTTCAATTGCTCGGCCTTTTCCGCCGCAGCACGCGCCTTATTCACAGCCTGCTTTAGGGCATCGACGTTGTCCCAAATTGCTTTCTGCGCGTCTGTAAACTTATTCCGAGCTTTTTCAATTTCTTCGGAAACACGTTTTTGAGTCGCGGGGATGGACTCTTTTGCCTTCTCGATTTCGAGTTTTAACGACGCATGTTGCTCCATTAATGCCGCTTTAGAGCGCACAAACTCGGATTGGGCCGTAGTCTTATCGTTTTCCAGTTCATCGCGCTTTTGCTCAAGAGATTGTTGGTCACGCTTTAGCTGATCAACTGTCGACCGTCTCGCTTCAGTAGCCGAAGTGAAAATGTTTTTGGCAGCCAATAGAAAAATAAAAACGGTTGCGACAACTAGCGCCACAGTGCTTCTCTGAAACAGCCGATGAATAATTGGACCTACGTTCTTGGAGTTCATGGGGTGGATGCCGCGGAGTTTTGTTCAGGGCGTTTGGGCTATGATCATACTGACCGATGAGATGTTTTAACGGGCTTAATCCTCCTCCTTCGCTGCCAAACCCGCGATGGGGGCGAGGGCTTCGCCGAGTTTGAGGTAGTTCACCTTCACGCCGTCATCGAGGTCGAGTTCGAGGCGGGCTTGGGCCAGGGGGAGCAGCGTGTCGCGTTCGTAGTCTTCGCATTCGCGCAGCGTCTTTTTCAGGGCGTCGCACTCTTTGCGGGCGGCCGTCTTCTCGCGCGTGTTCGTGCTCGTCGCGCTCACGTGCTCGAGGTGTTCGATCCGGGCCCGGAGCTTGTGCAGGTATTCCCGCAGGTAACCATTCAGCAGCCGGTTCACCGTGTCCTTCGTGTACCGGTGCAGGTACACCAGCGCGCTGAACCCCTTCTTGCCGCTCGTAAACAGCCAGTAGATCGGACGCTTCTTGTAGCCGTACGCGCGTTCGTTGCTGAGGTGGTCCTTGTAGAAGTCCGTCAGGAAGTATTTCCGGAGGTCTTTGCCGAGGGCCTCTTCGATGAAGCGCAGGTTCTCGGCGAGGGTCGCTTCCCCAAAGGTCGCCCGCAGGAAGTCCCGGGTGCGGGACACGATGTCGTCCTCGAACCATTCGCCATCGAGCACGGGAATGATCCCGTCTTCGTCCGGGGTGAAAAATGAGAGTGGGGCAGGCGTCCCGCCTGCCTGAGCAGAAGATGGCAGGCAGGATGCCTGCCCCACCTTCTTCCAGTAGTCTTCTAGTGTGTCGCCGGCGTTGGCCAGGATCAGCCCAGGGTGGTCCAGCGAGTAGCGGCCCATCATGCAGCCCACCGCGTAGGAGAGAAACGCCACCACATCCTTGCGCCGGTCCGCCCGGGCGAGGGTGATCTGGTCCTCGGGCACTTCGGGAGTCAGTTCGCCCGTGAGGCCGTAGGCTTCGATGAAGAGCCGGTTGTTCTCCGTCTCCAGCTCCTGCATCCGGCGGATGGCGGCGGTGCAATGCGCCTCCCAGTGCGACCAGCTCGCCTCCAGCGTGGCGGCCTTCAGTTCGGGGCGCAGCAACGGTAGGTCGCGGAAATCCCAGGAGGTCTCGAAGTTGTCCCAGTCGGCGCGGGCAGACTCAATGGCGCACTTAACTAACTGACTGGCTTTTGCCTCGTCACTTTCGGACAGTCCCACGACAGGAAGAGCTGCTATATGCCCTGCTTCAAAGTTCAATGTCGGAGAAGTCGCGGCCAAGAATGCCACGGCTACCTTAGAATTCAGATAGCCTAAGTTGGAGTGCGGGGTCGCACCTGGCTGGTAGAAAATGCAACATCCGGCGACATCAAAAACGAACCCTGCTGGAAAATGCCGAAACGCAACACCGCCAGATGTAACCTTTGACCAGCTATTACTGGGTTTGAAGTATTCACTGATACTTTTGATCGTACGCGTCGGGGAACCATAAAGTTCAGCGGCATATTTAATTACTTCAGCCCCATCATTTTTCCAGTTCAATACATAGTCCTGATTTCCCCACCATTTTCTAAATGAGCCACCTTTGTTGTATGGAACCCAACGCGCACCCATCTCCCGAGATTGGGCACGCGAAGTGCAGCCTCTTGTGAGGTCAGAAAAGTTGATCTCATGCCAGAAGCGAAGAAACCGCCCATTGTCGCTTGTAGCCATGCCCTGCCTTGTGTCGCCAATGCTTTTTAGCTTTTGAAGCCCGGAATACGCACGCCGCATCGTATCTGAAATCCAATAGGCGATCGGCGATCCAGGGATGCACAAGAATTCATCTGATGATGCCTTGCTTAGTCTCTCGTTCTGAATCGGAAACTCTCGCGGCAACCCGCGTTCATTGAGGTCTTCAAACGAAACGAAACTGAATGTCCCCTTGTGGCTAACACGGCGACGATTTTCCCAAACTGTGGCGGCAGTTCCAAAAGCGATACCCATGACCATATTCGCCATGTGGACCAATGCCTGTGTGGTCTTCTGAGTGAGGAGTTTTTTTCGCAGTTCTTCGTAGGAGCTTAGAAACATCCAACTCTGCATCGTCACCATAGCGGACCACGCTCCATCGATGGTCAATTGAAACCCTCGCTCCATGAACATCGCGAACAGGTCGGCCTTGGAATCCGGGAAGTGTTCACCGGCATATACCTTCAGAACCGCATTCATCTGCTTGCCGCCTAAATACGGCGGGTTCGCCACCACGACCTGATACCGCTGGGTGAGCGCCTCGGCCTGTTCCAGCACCCGCATCACTTTCTCGTGCGTCTTGCTGAGGAACAGCTGCCCGCTCAGATCCTTCACCTCGATAGCCGACCGCAGTGCCATAATCCCTTTTTCATCCAAACACGGCTGGATGAGCGCCCCAAAGGTCGTCGCGTGTTCGAACTGCTTCAGCAGCTCCAGCACGGGATTGTTGAACAGGTCGCCCAGATCAAGCGCGTCGATGTAGTCGGTCAGTTCCGTTTCCTCGAACACCACATCCTGCATCGCGAGGATACGCGGCCGCACGAGGTTGCCCGGTTGGAGGAAACGCCGGGACTTTTCACGGGCCTTGAACACCAGCGCCAATTCGGCGAGCTGCGCCGCGCGGGGGCAGATGTCCACCCCGTGCAGGTTGTGCCGGAGAATCAGCGCGGGGATTTCCGAAGGTGCGTACCCTTCCTCCTCGTAGATGAGCGCGAGCAGATCAAACGCGTAGGTCAGCATGTGCCCGCTCCCCACCGCCGGGTCGATCAGCCGGATGTCCTCCGGTTTTTCGATGCGCAGGAAAAGTGGAGCAGGCATCTTGCCTGCTTCTTGTGGAGGGGTGGCAGGCGGGACGCCTGCCCCACTTTCAGCCACACTCTCGCATTCACTTTGGATGCCGGTCCCGCGTTGGGATTGCACGTTCGTCAGCCGCGCCTTGCCTGGATTTTCGCGGATGTAGTTGCGATAGAACTCCAATTGAGCGCTGGAGCGCACAATGTGATCGTAAGATTCATCCTGCCAGACGGTCCCCGTCCCTCCAATGGCCTTGTTGATGGCTTTTGCGGTGAATGATTTCCACGTGTGCAGGAGGGAAGATAAATCATGGCCGGGCAACGGCTTGACCAGGATGTGGACGTGGTTCGGCATGAGCACAAACTCGTCGAGGAGATAGCGTTCTCCGTCAAAATGAAGCAGGGCTGAGCGCACGATTTCGGCGAGGGCGGGCAACTTCAAGAGGCAGCGTCCGTAGCCATTGTCGAGCCACTGCTGGCGGCGTTCCGGGAACAAGGTGTTGTATTCCCCGGTGGTTTTTTCGTCCCACGGCTCGGGGTTCGTTGAGAGCCACTGTTTGCGCTCTGCCTCCCATTGGCCGAGTTTTTCTTGGGGAATAGAGTCGCCGAGACGGAAGGTGACGAAGTAAGTGCTGCCTTCCTGATGCCAGTGGGGCAGGCGACGCTGAGGGGTTTCCACTTCTTCCCATGGATTGAACGGCTCAAAAGAAAGTGGAGCAGGCATCTTGCCTGCTTTTTCTTTGTCAATGGCAGGCGGGACGCCTGCCCCACTTTCAACACTTTCACCTTCATCCCCCTCAATGTAGTAGGGCATGTGCTGGCGGAGGCCCGAACCGGGGCGGTTGAGCAGCCAGAGGCGGCCCAGCGAGTTTTCGACAAGGTAACGGACAATCCAGTGCGGGGTGAACAGCTGGGTGACGGCCGGGATGTCCTCGGTGGGCACGGCGCTTTTGCGGGCCATGACGGCGTCCTTCTTGTCGCTGATGTAGAACTGGTAGAGCCAGCCGAGCACCTCCATGGTGGCGCAATCCTCATCTGAAATCTCGGTGCGGAACCCCTGCACCACCGAGTGTTCGGTGAGGAGATCATCTGGGAGGAGCAGTTCGGTTTCGTCGTCGATTTTGGCGAAGAGATGGGGCAGGAGCTTGTGGTAGGCGTGACAGGCGGCGAGGACCAGATGCCGGTACACTTCCCCCTGCGGATCGGCGGAGGGCAGCAGGCCGTCCAGCAACTGGTTGAGCCGGACGGGATCCGTGCACGAAGCGAGTTCCGCGGGCAACGAGCCGTTGCGGGTGAGCTTGAGGAGTTCCGGTTGGGTTTCCTCGGGGGTGGCCGGGGTGAGGACGCGGGCGGCGAAGGGATGCCAGCCTTTGGCGTCCAGAAAACGCAGGGCGGCGAACCGGTTGAACCACGTGTAGGCGACGCGTTCGAGGAGCCCGGTGCGGTCGCGTTCGGCCTGTTTGCGGAGGGACTGAACCTGGGCGGCGCGTGCGCGGAGATCGGCGGTGTCGGCGCTCAGGACGTAATCCAGCTTCCGGGTGATGGCTTCCTGCAACAGGAGCCGGACCTTGGGCGCAAAAGACTTCAACGAGGTGGTGTTCATCGGGATGGGAGGAAAAGGCTAGGAGAGACGGAAGAAGGTGCGGATCGCCGCGAGCAAGGAGTCCGGGGTGGCGTTGCGGGCCAGAGTCGGGCCCATGGCGTTTTGGATGCTCGACCAGACCGGGTCGGTGGGGGGAAACGCCTCCAGAAAACGGGCCAGATCGGCGAGCACGGAGTCGGCCAGGGGCGACGCGGGATCTTCCGGGAGCGTGGCGGCCAGACGGAACACATCGTTGCGGTGCTTGTGGATGTCCCTGGAGTCAATGTCCTCTCCGCTCTGAAGTCTGGCGGTGAGATCCAGCCACGCGTTCGCTTTGAGCGGAATGAGGGCCGTTGCCGTCACGAAACGGAGACCGTCACTCACCTGCTGGTGGTCTTGAATGAGGGCGTAGTACGCATCGTCGAGCAGGATGGCGGAAAGACTGTGTGGATTTTCCCCGACCGGTATGGGGACGATTTCCTGGGCATCCGCCAGTTCGAGTCCCTCGGCGATCCGGCTGAAGAGTTCGATGATGGCCGGGAAGCGGTCGTTCTCGGGTTTGGTGAACCGGTAGAGAACCGGGGAACCATCGGTGCGCTCTTTGATCTCGTACCCGCCCTCCTTCAGAAAAGTCCGGAGCGCGCTCACAAAGACGGTATCCACATTTTCAATCAAAAGGACCACATCGAGGTCCTTGGTGCTGCGGAACGCGAGATCCTGGGCGGCAAACCATTCGACACAGGCGGTTCCTCCAATCAGTACGAAGTGGCGTTCAAACGCGGCGAGTCGTTCCCGGAAAATGGAGAGTCCTTTTACCATGAGACGCCCTCCAGAAGGGTTTCGAGCTGTTGTTGGACGCGTTCATCCGGTGAATCCCGCAGACTGAGGTAGAGGGAAAGCGGATCCACGGCGGTGTGATTGGACAGAACAAGCGGGTCGTAGTGCCAGGCTTCGAGCGTGAAGGTCGCTTCCTCGCTGCCAAGCGTCTGACGAAAAGTCCGGTTGTCGATGAGGGCGGGCAGACTCTTTTTGCTGACGGCGTAGGTGGGCAGCCGGTCGTCCTCCAGCAGCGTGCGCTGACTGAGGGCGGTCAGCCCGGCGGGCAGTGCCGGAACCGTGAGTGTGCTCGCCTCGATCCAATGCCGGCTCCGGACAGGAGAAGAAAGCAAGGGAAGCGCTTTGTCCCAGAGCGCGCGGCCGGAAAGCGTGAACCGCAGACGGTGGGAACGCCCTTCCCGGATGGCTTCGCAGAGATGCGCGGCTTCCAGTTCTGTTTTGACCTTGGTCAGCATGATGGGCGAGTAGCCGACCTTGGCGGCGATCTCGGAAAGCGGGCAGCCGTCGAGGCGTTCTTTTTGGAGATGGGTCAGGAGGACGCACTGCGCGGCGGGCGTGAGCGTTTTTCCCGGGACGGGTTCGGGGCCGGGCTTGGGCTGGCGTTCCCGAAGGTCGATCAGGACATTGGGCAAAAACATCTGGCTGCCCGGCACGATGAACGGGATGCCACGCTGGACCATCCGGTTGCGTGCGGCAGAAGGCAACGCGGGGAGAACCACAGTGACGGGCTCCCCGAGTCGTCGGGAGAGCGTCGCGGTCTGGGCTTCGTACACCGACGGGGAATCAGTGGCGCCGGTTTCCAGAGCCAACAGAACGCGGCGTCCAAAGAGTTTGAGGGAACACAGGTCGTAGCGCGTTCTGAGGAAGAGCGGCAAAGCCGATGCCTCCTCCAGAACGAGATCCAAGTGCGCGCCAGTGAGCGTCTGGAGGTAATCGAGGAGGTTTTGCCGGAGCGGCTTCATGTAAATACACTAACAATGAACACTACGCCCCGCAAGTGTAGCGTTTTGATTTGGTGTACAGTCCCTTCTGCGCCGCTCACAAACTGATCCGGTTCCCTTTCTGCACCTCTTCCAGCGCGGTTTTGCGGAGGGACTCGATCCAGACCTCCACATCGTCCTCCGAGGCCAGGTAAGGCAGGGCGCACTTTGGCCGGAGGCGGGCGAAAGGAATGTAGGCGGGCTCGTCTTTCACGCTCGTCCCCTTGGGCGCCCCTTCCTCGTATGGGGAGGCGGGTTTGCCCGGACTGGTCGCCAGGGAGAGCTGGGCCGGGTAGTCGGTGGAGCTGTAACTGTGAAGGCGGTCGCGCACGCTGCTGATGAAGCGTGCGTTCTGGATGGCCTCCCGCGCGGCGTGGGATTTGGAGAGCACCAGCTGCTGTTGGTCCACGGGGAGTGCGGCAAACTGGGGGAGCTCTTTAACGCGGGCTTCCTGGCGTTCGATCTCGTCGAGGGCGGCCTGTCGTTCGGCCTGAATCTGCTCCTGAATGGTGGTGCGAACCTTGGCAACGGCCGCCTTGGCCTGCGGCACGACATTGCCGCGGAAGGGGGTTTGCGAAACGGACAGCTGCCGCAGGGGTTCCAGGTCGGCGCTCGAAATGCCCGAGAAATTCGCCTCCTCTTCGCGCAGAAATGCGACGGCCTCGTCGTAGGTCACGCGCTGCTGTCCGTTCATGAAGGCCTTGATGGGAACGAGCAGATCATCCTTGGCATCCAGCAGCGGTCCGGAGAACTCGGCAAGCTGGGTGAGCAGGTAGGAGGGTTCTTTGCCGGCCAGATTTTCAAGCTGGGTGCAAACCGCTTCGAGCTGTGAGAGGAACGGGTACCGGCCCTTTTGGGAAACGAGATTTTGGAGAACTCCGCGTTCGGATTCGCAGGCGTCCGCCACGGCCGTCGCCACGGAACGGGCATCGGTGCCCGGACACGCGCGGTCGAAGAACTCCTGATGGAAGCGCTTCAACGCATCGACCTTGGTCTGGTCAAACTGCTCCTGGAGACGGACCCGGATGCTGCCGTGCTGGCGGGTGTTTTTGAGGGCTTCCAGGGCGGCCTTGGCGGAAAGGATTTCCGGGGCGCGGAGCTCGATTTTTCCAATGCGCAGCAGACGGGCCAGCTGGGTGAGCACCGCGAGCGGGTACCATCCGTAGGGCCGCTTTTGGAAATGACGGAGGATTTCCTCCACGGTCATGCGTTCGCCGCTGTTCTGGTTGCGGAGGACATAGGTGAGCACTTCCTGCTCGGCATCGGTGAGGGGTGTGCCGGGAAGAAGGTCGTCGGAATCCAGAAGGGTTTTGGAAAGCCCCGCCTCGTCGTAGGTGCCGCGGAGCATCCGCAGACTCGGATAGGCGAAGGAGACGAGGGTTTGGCTGGCCTTGGAAATGCGGTTGCGTGCGTCGCCCTCGCCGATGTCAGCCAGACGCGAACCGTTGAGGTACAGCGGAGCCTTGCCCAGCAGATCGGCGCAGAGCGACTGGAGTTGGGAGCGGCGTGCGCTGTTCTGGGTGCCGCGCTGGGTGAGGATGGCCTTGCGGCTTTCGTCGAGGTTGGCGCCGGTGTTTTGCTGGATGTACTTCAGCGTCTTGAGGTGGAGCCGGGCCTCGTCAATCACGCGGGCATCGGAGGGGAGGATGACAAGCAGCTCGGCTTTCCCGGTGTTCTGGGCGGCGAGAGTCTGGAGATCGCCGTGGTTGTCGTGCTCGGGGGTGACGATGTTGATCGCAAAATCCGCGTCCCGTCCGACGAGCTGGTCGTCCAGACGGCGGGCATAGGCGTAGTCCTGCCCGTTTTCGTAGCGGATCTTCGGATCCCGAAGGATGTCGGCGAAGAGGATGTCGGTCAGGAGTTTGCTGACATTGGAGGACTCGATCTCGGTGTTTTTGATTTCGACTTCGATGTCCTTCTCGATGTCGGTGAGGAACTCGTAGGCGTCGCCGTTGCGTTGGAGGAAGGACTGGCTTTCGAGCAGGTTGAGGGCTTCCTGCACCCCGTGGAGATGTTTCCGAATGTCCACGACCACCTGGTCGATCAGGAGGATCGCGATGTTCTGCGGCGTGGCCTTGAATTCGCGGACCCATTTCAAAAGGAAAAGGGCTTTGAGCACGCGGATCGGGTAGCCATCCCCCAAAGTCCGGGCCGCCATCCCGATGGAAGTCTGGAAATCCCCGCGGATCGAGGCGGAGATTCCGTCGTAAAGCAGGTCAAACGACGCCAGGGCTCCCACGGGCGCGCTGCTCACGGTTTTTGCGGATTGGTGAAACACCTCCAACATCGAGCGTTCGCCGACGGAGCGGTACTTGCCCGTGAAGGCACCGTGTCGGGAGAACTGCTGGATGGCGATTTGGAAGAGGTCGGACTGGTAGGGCGGGAAGGGATAGGAGCCGCAGAATGCGTCGCTTCCGCGCCAGCCTTTGTGGGAGAAGCCGCCATCGCTGAAGCGGAACAGGGTGGAGAGGTTTTCCTTTTCGCGGTCGTACACGGAGGTGAGCACCTCGGGTTCGTCCTGCTGCTTGGCGAGAAGCCGCTTTTGAATGACCTCCTGCACATCGGCGCTCTTGAGGGTGATCTGCGTCGGAAAGCGGCCGAGGATCTTCGAGATCTGGTCGGCATTGACGCCGCTCATTTCCCCGAGGATCCCGCCCAGATCGGCCTGCGCGGTGCAGAAGACCCAGGCCTGTCCCTTGCACTTTGTGGCGAGGCTTTCGGCGATGGTCTGGAGGTTCAGCATCCGCCCCGTGTCCTGAGCGATGAACTGGCCGACTTCGTCCACGAAGAAGTTGAGGCGGAAACCGGGGGGCTGTTTGTCGATGTACTTCTTCACCTGCTCCGCAAATTCCGCCGGGGAGATGCGGTAATCGTCGCGCATCTGTTTGAGGAAGTTGGTGGCATCGGACTCGCTGAGATTAAAGTGGGTCGTGTAGGCGTTGATGAAGGCCTTGCGCTTGGCGGTGGCGAGTGCGTCGCGGTCCCTCTCCCAAGGCGAACCGTTTACCCGGAGATAAGTCTCCTTGAAGGCGGCGAACTGGTTGTGTTCGTCGAGGTCCGCCTCGAACTTGGCGATGTAGCCCTGTTTGCCGTAGTACCCGCGCAACTCGTCGAACACTTTGACGAACACTTCGAGGATTGGAGCGGTGTGGTCGCCGCCGATGCCGTCGAACTTTTGGTCGATGTTGAAAAGAATGCTGCGGGAGGGGATTTTGACGGCCTTGCGCATATCGGCGCGCCGGATCTCGTCGTCGATCTTGGGGAGAAAAATATCTCCCGCCGAGGCGCCCGCCCCGAGGGGACGTCCATCGAGGACGAGGGAGAGAATCTTCAGCAAATGCGATTTCCCGGAGCCGAAGTAACCGGAAATCCAGACCCCGTTGTTGAGGGGATGGTGGGTGTAGTTTTCGAGGAACTTGTCCAAGCCGTCTGCAACGTCGCCGGTGATGACATATTCCTCGACCTCGTTGAGGAGATCGCGTTCGTCATCGGCTTTGATGACGCCCTCGATGTGGCGGTTGATGTCCTTTTTGAAGAGGTCGCGGATGAGCATGGGGCGGACCGTTACGGGTTGTAGGTGGCAAGGTTGATCGCCCGGTAGTAGGGGCGGTAGAGGGAGGGGGTCGGCACGGAGCCAAAGAGTCGCAGCTGGGAGCCGCTGCCTTCCTCCTGCACGTATTCACCGGGGAAGAACATCACGATGGGATGGCGCATCATTGCGGGTTGGAGGGCTTCCAAAACGGTGTGGGTCCGCAGGAAGGGAAAGACGCGGCCGACGGAGGTGATGAGGGTGAGCCGTGTCTCCTCGTTTCCGATGACCTCGAGGATCTGTGGGATGAGGTGGGCTTTGGGGTCTGCGTAGTTCTCGAGGGTTTCGAGCAGGTCGGCTTTTTCGAAGGATGCCTCATCTTCGAGGAGGCCCGAGAGGAGGTCGTTGTCCTCCAAAATGCGGAGAACGGTGTCGAACAGGTCAATGACAGCGACCTGGATTCCGGTGGAGAGCAGGCGTGATTGGAGGGAATCCACGATCCTGCGGACGGCGTCTTCTTCTGCCGGATCGTAGGGATGAATAAAAATGGGCACCTCGTTCGCCAGGCCTTTCATGGCGAGGAAACCGGGGTGGCTCAAAATGCCGTAGAGGTGTTCGGTCTGGTCTGGCATGGGGTGGGGGTGGAGGGAGCCGTCAGCCTTGCAGGGTACATAATTCTGCATCCGACACCAAGAATCCCGCCAGCCAGCGGGGTGTCTCCTCGAGAATGCTGTTGCGGACTTCCTCGGGAAGCGGAGGGCGTTGGACGGCATCTTCTTTTCCGTGACGGACCAGAATGCCTACCTCCCGGAGCAT
>JBILKV010000066.1:0-21035 GCA_044376515.1 Chthoniobacteraceae bacterium
AGTTGCTCGTTTTCCCGCTCCATTTGAAGCTGGGAGTAGGGACTGTAGCGCTCAAAGAGGCGCTGTGCCTCAAGGAACTCGCCGGGAGGTGCCTTGGTGACGAGAAACCGGGCCGGGGGAGGAAGCTTGTTGAGTCGTTTGAGCAAACGGTAGGCGCGCGGGTTTTCCGGGTGCCCGAACACGTAGAAACTGCCCAGCCAGCAGGCGAAGACAACGGCGGCCAACAGCAAAAGGAAAACCGTCCAAAGAAACAGGTTGTCCCGTCCCGAAGGTTTTGCGGATCTGTCACTGAGGACGCTGTGCGGCATGAGAAATCCACGCCCCGGCGTCAGGGGGCACGTGAGGCTGTGCTTTCCAGCGGGGCAGAGAAACCGGTATCCAAGGGTTCAGCGGGTTCAGCGGGTTCAAAGGAGGTGCCGCAACCGCAACTGCGGGCTGCGTTTGGATTCTGAAGACGGAATCCCGTGCCCACCAGATCGTCGCAGTAATCCAATTGGGCGCCCCTGAGGAGCGAGGCGGTGGCGGGGTCCATAAAGACGCGCGCCCCGTCCCTTTCGATGGTGAGATCTTCTGGGGCGGAGGTGTCGAGTTTCATGGCATATTGCATGCCTGCACAGCCCCCTTTCTCCACCAGAATGCGCAGTCCGTCCGGCGCGTCTTCCCGGCCAGACACCAGGCTGTTGAGGTGTTCCGCCGCGGCGGGAGTGATGGAGATCATTTCAGAAGTGTACGCCCCCGGGGCGGCTGAGTCAAACCACTCGCCCCTGCCCCGGGAGGGCGTCTCTAGCGCCGGATTGCCAGCACGAACCAAACCACCATCGCTCCACCGGCAACGACTCGGAACAGAATCCCGGCGGCATTGCCCACCACCGTCCCCCAGGCCGAGGCGATCGCCTCCCGCGGTTGCTTCCCTGAAAGAAGTTCGCCCCCGACCACCCCCAGAATCGGGCCCAGCAGCAGACCGGGCAAACCAAAGGCCATTCCGACCACCAACCCGGCCAATCCGCCCCAGACTCCGCGGGAGGAGGCGCCGTATTTTTTGGCGCCTACCAGCGCGCTGGCGACATCGGCGACGTGGGAGGCGACCATAATCAGGGAGATACCCCAGAGCGTGGCAGTGCCCAGTTGCGCCCCAGCGGGGGCTACCAGCCAGTGGTAGGCAAAGACACCGGCCAGAATCAGGGTCGTGCCCGGCAGCAGAGGCAGGAAGCAGCCAAGAAAGCCCGTTCCCACCAGAGTCCAAACCAGCACCCAACCTGCGGCGGTCTGGCCGAGGGTGGTGAGAGTGGCGGGAGCGAAAGGCATGGCGGGTAAAACGTGACGGACCTGTGATGAGAGTGGTTTGCAGTTGATCCCGAACGCCAGCACTTTTAAAGAGGGCGCAGTTTAGCGCAACAACGCAACGGGTGGTCCCTCGGATGACCGAGTCCGCCCGTTCCCAACCAACCCTCCTTCATGGCAATCCCATCCGGCTCGAAAGCTCCTGAATTCTCGCTCAAAACTAAAACCCCTGAGGGCCTTCAGGATATCCGTCTTGCCGACCACATCGGCCACCGCAACACGGTGCTCCTGTTTTTCCCCCTTGCCTTCACGGGGGTCTGCACCAGGGAACTGTGCGATGTGTCGGGAGGCATCAAGGCGTACGAGGATTTGAACGCGAGTGTGATCGGCATCAGTGTGGACAGCCCCTTTGCGCAGGAAGCATGGGCCCTCAAGGAGCAGATCACCATCCCTCTCGCAAGCGACTTGAACAAGGAGGTTGCAAAGGCCTACGACGTGTTGCTCCCAGACCTCGTTGGGATCGGCGCAGCCTCCGCCCGGGCCGCCTTCGTCATCGACCGCGAGGGCGTGGTGCGTTACGCGGAGCAAACACCCACCCCCCTCGAATTGCCCTCCTTCGAGCTGATCAAGGCGACCCTCGCCCAATTGCAGTAGGTTTCTCTCCTGAGACGCGGGATTTGCGACAGACCCGGGCCGCTTTGGCCCGGGTTTTTTCGCATCCAAGGCCCGGAAAAGCGGGAGTTGCTTGCCCACCGCCTCAAAAAACGGCTTCTAGTCTTGTACCAATGAGCACCGAATCCTTCAAACCCCACTCGTTCGAAACCGGAGCAGGAACGCAGGGAAAATTCTTCTCACTCCCAGCCCTGGAGGCGGCCGGAGTCGGCCCCGTTTCAAGACTGCCCGTTTCCATCCGGATCGTTTTGGAATCTGTGCTCCGCAATTGTGATGGGAAAAAAGTTCTTCCCGAGGATGTTAAGGCTGTGGCGAATTGGAATGCCAAGGCACCCGCCCAGATCGAGATTCCCTTTGTGGTCGCGCGGATTGTGCTCCAGGACTTCACCGGGGTGCCGCTTTTGGTGGACCTTGCAGCAATGCGGTCCGCGGTCGCGCGGGCCGGGGGCAAGGCGGCCATCATTGAACCGCTCGTGCCGGTCGACCTCGTGGTGGATCACTCGGTCCAGGTCGACTACTTTGGATCGGCGACGGCGCTGGAACAAAATCTGGATCTCGAGTTCAAGCGCAACCGGGAGCGCTATCAACTCCTCAAGTGGGGGCAGCAGGCCTTCGAGACCTTCGGCGTGGTCCCTCCGGGCATTGGGATCGTGCACCAGGTGAATTTAGAGTATCTTGCCAAGGGAGTGCTGGAGAGGGATGGCGTGTACTTCCCCGATACGCTTGTTGGGACCGATTCCCACACCACGATGATCAACGGCCTTGGCGTGGTGGGGTGGGGGGTCGGCGGAATCGAGGCGGAGGCGGGGATGCTCGGCCAGCCCGTGTATTTTCTCACTCCCGAAGTCGTCGGGGTCCACCTGACGGGGACGCTTTCCGAGGGGGTGACGGCCACAGATCTGGTGTTGCATGTCACCCAGATGTTGCGCAAGGCCAAGGTGGTCGGAAAATTCGTTGAATTTTACGGTCCAGGTGCGGCGAAGTTGCCGGTGGTTGACCGTGCGACCATCGCCAACATGGCGCCGGAGTACGGTGCCACGATGGGCTTTTTCCCAGTAGACGAACTCACCGTCCAGTACCTCCGCGAGACGGGGCGGGCGGAGGAGCTTTGCGCGACCTTTGAATCCTATTACAAGGCGCAGGGGCTTTGGGGCATGCCTCAAAAGGGGCAGATCGAATACAGCGTGGATCTGGATCTGGACCTCTCCAGTGTGGTCCCCGGCGTTGCGGGGCCCAAGAGACCTCAGGACCACATCGACCTGCGCAAGCTCAAGCCGACCTTCGAGGGGCTTTTCTCCAAGCCGCTCTCGGACGGGGGCTACGGGAAGCCCGCCACCGAACTCTCCGAGCGGCATGCGGTCCACCTTCAGCACTCCGCCGAACCCGCGGCAGACGCCTACCGCGAGGCGGATATCCAGGTGGGCCATGGCAGCGTGTTGATCGCGGCGATCACCAGTTGCACCAATACGAGCAATCCTAGCGTGATGCTCGCGGCCGGACTCCTGGCCAGGAAGGCCGTTGAGCGCGGCCTCAAGGTCAGTCCGGGAGTGAAAACATCGCTCGGACCGGGCTCGCGCGTCGTGGCTGACTATCTGAACCGGACGTCGCTCCAACCGTACCTGGACCAGTTGGGGTTCCAAGTGGTGGGGTTTGGCTGCACGACCTGTATCGGCAATTCCGGGCCGCTGCATCCGAAGATCGAGGAAGCCATTCAGCAACATGATCTGGTGGCGGCCAGCGTTCTTTCGGGCAATCGCAACTTTGAAGCGCGGGTGCACCAGAACATCAAGGCCAACTTCCTGATGTCGCCACCCCTCGTCGTGGCTTTCGCGCTCGCGGGGACCGTGGATATCGATTTTGCCCACGAACCGCTCGGTCGGGACGCGCAGGGTCGGCCGGTGTTCCTGCGCGAAATCTGGCCGTCGCTGGCCGAGGTGCGTGAGGCCATGGCCGGTGCGCTTTCCCCGGAGGCCTTCCGCAGGCTCTATTCCAATTTCGCCGACCAAAATCCGAAGTGGAACGAGGTGCCTTCCTCCACTGGGGAGATCTACCACTGGGATGCGGCGAGCACCTACATTCAGGAACCGCCGTTCTTTGCCGACTTTTCCATGGAGCCCGGTCACATCCATGAGATCAAGGGGGCCCGGCCTTTGGGGATTTTCGGGGATTCGGTTACGACCGACCACATCTCCCCCGCAGGAGCGATCAAGAAAACCTCGCCTGCCGGCCGCTTCCTTACCGAGCACGGAGTGGCTTTCGAAGACTTCAACAGTTACGGATCGCGCCGCGGCAACGACCGGATCATGACCCGCGGTACGTTTGCCAATGTACGCATCAAGAACCTGATGGTACCGGGAACCGAAGGAGGCGTGACGATCCACCAGCCGGGTGGCGAGCAACTGGCGATTTTTGACGCCGCGGAGCGCTACCAGATGGAGGGCGTTCCCCTCGTGGTTTTCGCCGGACAGGAATACGGCACGGGCTCATCCCGTGACTGGGCGGCCAAGGGAACGCGGCTTCTCGGGGTCAGAGCCGTGGTCGCACAGAGTTTCGAGCGCATCCACCGCTCGAATCTGGTCGGCATGGGGGTTCTGCCCCTGCAGTTCGCAGACGGAGTCAGCGCCCAGTCCCTGCAACTGGACGGAACCGAGACTTTTGATTTCACTGGGCTGGATGATTCGCTCAAGCCGATGAGCACCGTAACGCTCCACATCCACCGGTCCAACGGCGCGACCGAGCAGGTGGCGCTGCGCAGCAGGATCGACACCGCCATCGAGGTAGACTACTACCGCCACGGCGGGATTCTTCCCTTCGTTTTGCGTCAGTTGATTGCGCAGGGCTAGGGCCCGTGAGGCGCCGGAGTCTGCCCCGCGATGGCGGCGACTCCCGGTGTCAACGGGTGCGGTCCCACCTGCCTACCTGGAGAGGTCCGGCAACTCCATGAAGGCGTAACAGAGCATGTGAAGCACATGCATCTGCACATCCTCCACGCGTCCGTAGTGCGTGTCCCCGATCACCACAAGCTGGTGGGCGAGTTCGGCGAGTCGGCCGCGTCCGGCGCCGACAAGGGCTGCGGTCTCCAGACCGTTTGCGTTCGCCCATTCCACGGCTTTGACGAGGTTGGGGGAATTTCCACTCACGCTCACGGTGATCAGAAGGTCTCCGGGGCGGCCGTAGTTGGCCAACTGACGACTGAAGACTTCCTCGTAGGAGTAGTCGTTGCCGAGGGCGGTGATCCAGGAGATGTTGTCGGTAAGCGAAAGGACTCTGAAGCGTTTTCCGAGTTTGTCTGAAGAGCCTTTGCCCAAATCAGTTGCAAAGTGGGAGGCGTTGGAGGCGCTGCCTCCGTTGCCGGCGATGAAAACCTGCCGCTCCTCGCGCCATGCGGTACGCAGCGAGCCAATAAGTTTTTCAATTGCCGGTTGGGAAACCGAGTTGAGGGCCGCGTGCTGCGCATTGATGTAGTCGAGGATCCAATGTTTCATGAGAGTCTGGCTGAAAGTTGTCTGTGTCTGATGGCGGCCACCGCGAAAGCCCCAACTAGTACGGCGTCTTCCATGAGGGCTGCAAGGCGGATTGCCGGTCCGGGCCGGAACGCGTCCATCAGCCACTTGGGGAGCGATCCGGCGATCCGCGCGCGCAAAGATTCCCCCAGAAGGGCGACTCCGCCCCCGAGCACGATGAGTTCTGGGTGGAGCAGGTGCACCGCGTGGGAAAGGGCGTAGGCCATGGAATCGCCGACCTCCTGCAGAATTTTCTGCGCAACCAGGTCACCCCGCATGAGCGCCGGTCCCAGCAAGCGCGCTTCTCCTCCCTCGGCGGGCCAGGCGGACAGGGCCTGTGCGAGCGCTCCACCTGCATCAGTGGCGGCAGCTTCCCGGACCATGCGGTCAATGCTCCAGCCGGAACACAGGTCCTCTGTGATGGTGCCGCTGCGTTCCAAACGGAGATGGCCCAATTCCAACTCCCCCGGAGGCGCGCCGTGGTAGATGCGGCCATCGGTGACCAACCCGCCGCCGACCCCGCTGCCTGAGTTCATCCAGAGGACTGGATCCGCCCCTTGCCCCGCTCCGAAAAGGGCCTCGCCCAGGGCTGCGGTGTTGGCATCGTTCTCCACAAAGGTGGGCAGCCCTGTCTGCTGGCAAATCCATTCGCCCAAGGGGAAGTCGCTCCAGCCTGGGATGTGGTGGGAGCAGGCAATCTTTCCTGTCCGCCAGTCGACGGGCCCCCCGTATCCAATCCCGATTGCCGAGGGGTTCCAGTCCGCCAGAAGCTGCGGCAGCGCCGCTTTCATCTGCAAACGAATGCCATCGGCGCCGGCGGCCCGCTCTACCGCGAAGCGGACGCGGTGGAGGATCTGGCCATGGGAGTCGCCCGCGGCGAGTTGCAGTTTGGTACCCCCGATCTCGATTCCAATGAACCGAGTGGGTGCAGGTTGATAGGAAACATCCATGCGGAAAACGTAGTTTCAAATCCCTCGTGGGAAATCTGAAATGTCGGCCGGGTGTCGGGAGGGGACGTTGCGCGTTGCCCGTAGACTCGCGCCCGACAGGGGCGCGAGCGCGCGAACGGGAGGGTCAAAAGAAAACCGCGTCCCTCCGGCATGCGGCAAGGACGCGGTTGGCTTGGCTAAGATGCGATCGGAAGCGGAAGAACCGGGTAATTCTCCCAAAGGCGAAAGATTTTAATGAGCCTCCAGACTGTCCCGTCTGGGATCCCATTTTCCAGACTTGTTCCGGTGTGCCACCTGATAGAACAGGTCCAGAATGCGCCGTACCTCCGGCCAACGGAGGGCAAGTCGGGCGAAGTAAACCACCTGCTTTTTGAGCTCAGGGCTGAGCGCTTCGGGGAGTTCGGGTTCCGCGTCGAGCGAGCGCAGTCGCCCGCCCTCTACCGCTTCGATTTTCACTACAGAGTCGAAGCGGTTCGGAATTTGGTCCTTCAGGTAAGCCGAGAGCAGGTCACTCTGGTATTCTTCCGGCAGGGATTCGAGGATCTTTCCAACGGTGGAGGAGTCAGGGGAGGATTTTCCGCTGAGCCAGCGGGACACATTGGCTGGGTCAGTTCCGAGCCTCTGAGCGAAGCCTTGCTGTGTCCAACCTTGCTCCTGAATGAGCTGAGTAAGTGATGTCCGGAATCGGTGCATACGTAATAAATGCTCCAGTCGCGAATTGTTGGCAAGCAGGACTGCATCTTTATCACAATTACTTATATGTTCGATCCTCATGAGGCTGCTGAAAATGGCCTCCCCGGGGTCTTTGTCTCAAACATTGCATCGAAACATTTTTTTTGCTGATGTCTCGTTGTCAAAGAGGTGGTCTGTCCGTTGCACCTCCTTTCAGACTGCTCCGGTCTCTGTATCTTTCCCCATTCCTCCTATGAACCCAGCCGCGCGGTTGAGCATTTCCCTCCTCTTTTTCGTCCAGTTCTTCATCTGGGGCACCTGGGGCGTGTCGATGGGCACTTGGATGAACACTCTCGGATTCAGCCCCGTGGACATTGGCAAGGCCTTTGGAGCCACCTCTATTGCGGCGATGATTTCCCCGTTCTTTGTGGGAATGATTGCAGACCGCTACTTCCCGGCACAGCGGGTTCTGGGCGCCCTGCACATTTTGGGCGGGTTGCTCCTCTACAAAGCTTCGCTGGCCACGAGTTTTGCCGAGTTTTACCCGCTCCTGGTGGGGCACACGCTTTGTTACATGCCGACGCTCGCGCTCGCGAACTCCGTTGCGTTTTCTCAGATGCAGGATTCCGCCAAGAGTTTCGGCAGCATTCGCGTGATGGGAACCTTTGGCTGGATCGCCGCGGGGATGCTCATTGGGAAACTCAATCTTGGCGCCCACGCCGTCCAGTTTCAGATTGGGGCCGGGGTTTCCCTTTTCCTCGGTTTGTACTGTTTGTTTGTGCTCCCCGACGTGCCTCCCAAGGCCAAGGGCCAACCCGCCAGCATCGGATCCGTGCTCGGTCTGGATGCGCTCGCGCTGCTCAAAGACCGTTCCTTTGCGGTGTTCGCCCTGGGTTCCTTTCTCATCTGTATTCCACTGGCTTTTTACTACTCGGGGACGGAGCGGTTTTTGACCCAGATCGGCGTGGCCGAGGCCCCAGCCAAGATGACTTTCGGGCAGATGAGTGAGGTGCTTTTCATGCTGGTCTTTCCCCTGATGTTTGCGCGGCTGGGGGTCAAAAAAATGCTGTTGCTGGGGATGGCCTGCTGGGCGGCCAGGTACGTCTGCTTTGCGTACGGAAACCCGGGGGCGGGCATGGGACTGTTGCTCCTGGGCATCGTCCTGCACGGGCCCTGCTTCGACTTTTTCTTTGTCACCGGGCAGGTTTACGTAGACCAGTGTGCTCCCGAACAAATGCGTTCCGCCGCCCAGTGTTTCATTGCTTTCCTGACCTACGGGGCGGGGATGCTGGTGGGCTCGATCTCGCAGGGTTACGTGATTCAGGCCTATTCGGAAGGCGACAAGGTCAACTGGGCGCCGACATGGCTCATCCCCGCCGCGGGGTCCTTTGGCGTCCTGCTTCTGTTTTTGGCGCTCTTCCGGGAGCCCAAACGGGTTCCGCAGTAGCCAGGCCCCCCGGTCGGGCGCAGGCCGGGAGAGGGGTCTCGTTTTTTTGACGCCAAAACTGAGCACTTCCCGCTATCCTGCTGAGGAGAAATGGACGCCGCCCCTGAAAAGAACCTTTCCCGGATGCCGGCCAGCGTGCCGGTCATGGTGCTTGGCGGTGCCGCCCTTCTGCCGCACAACTGCCTGCCGCTTTACATTTTCGAGCCCCGGTACCGGGCGATGCTTGAAAGGGCGCTTACGACCGACCGGTTGCTGGCGATTGCAACCCCCAGAGATCGGGAGGGGACCCGGGTGCTGGAGGTGGGCTGCGTGGGCCTCGTGCGCGCCAGTGTGCTGAACGAGGATGGAACATCGCGCCTCATTCTTGAGGGCCTCTGCCGGGTGCGCTTCATCGGTTGGCCGCAACTGGAACCGTTTCGACAGGCCGAGGTGCGGGTTCATGGTTCGGGAGGGGCCCAGAGTCCTTCCGAACTGGAAGAGAGACTCGAATTTTTGCGTGCCGCACTGCGCCGGTTCGGGCCCGGGATCCCGTCGGAATTGAGTGCGCGCATGGCACAAATCAATCATCCGGATGTCCTGTTGGACGTCGTGGCCGGGGTGCTTTTGAGCGACGAGGCGCACCGGCAGGCCATCCTGGAAGAGGCCGACGGCGTGCTGCGCCAGCGCCTGCTCCTGCGCTTGCTTGGAGAGATCGCTCCCTCCTGAATGCTCCAACCGACGGGCCGGGGAGTGAAGGCGCGCTGCGCTTCCCGACGTGTTTCGCTATGCCAACCATCGCACTTCTTGGAACCCTCGACACAAAAGGCGAGGAGCATGTCTTTGTGGCGGAATATCTGAAGCGCAAGGGATTCCAGACGCTGCTGGTGGATGTGGGGTCCTCTCAGGAGGGGGTGGTCCGGGCGGATGTGCCGGCCGCCGAAGTCGCCGCCTTTACCGGGGAGGATTGGCGCGCCGTTTTCGCGCGGCGGGACCGCGGCGAATGCGTCGCCCTCATGGCGCGTGCCGCCCCTTTGTTTCTCGCGGACGCCGTTTCGCGCGGGCGCATTCACGGGGTGATTTCGCTTGGCGGAGGCGGGGGCACCGCGATTGCAACGGCCGCGATGCAGGCCCTGCCAGTGGGGTTTCCCAAGGTCATGGTGACCACGCTCGCGAGCGGGAACACCGCGCCCTACGTTGGCACGAAGGACGTCGTGCTGTTTCCCGCGGTCGTCGACGTCTCCGGAATCAACCGGGTTTCACGTCCCGTCTTCGAGAACGCGGCCGGCGCCATCGCCGGCATGGTCGAGGCGGCCGAGGCGCGCAAACGGGATGCGCTCGGTGAGCGACCCCTTGTGGTGGCAAGCATGTTTGGCAACACGACGGTCTGCGTCAACAAGGCCAAGGAACTGATGGAGAGCGCCGGCTACGAGGTTCTGGTGTTTCACGCCACGGGCACCGGGGGGCGCGCGATGGAGCACATGATTGGCACCGGGCTTGTCTCCGGGGTGCTGGACGTGACCACTACCGAGTGGGCCGACGAATTGGTGGGGGGCATTCTCAGCGCCGGCCCCGAGCGCCTGGAGGCCGCCGGCAGGGAACGTGTCCCCACCATCGTCACCCCGGGTTGTCTGGACATGGTCAACTTCGGCGAGCCCAAGTCGGTGCCCGCCAAATTCGCCAAGCGCCAGTTTTACTTCCACAACCCGCAGGTGACCCTGATGCGGACCTCCCCCTCCGAATGTCGCAAGTTGGGCGCGGTTCTGGCTGCCAAGGTAAACGCCTACAGGGGGCCGGTCAGTGTGTTGTTGCCGCTGAGGGCCCTGAGCATCATCAGCGTCAAGGGACAACCCTTCCACGACGCCAAGGCCGATCAGGCCTTGTTTGACGCGGTCCGGGCAGATCTGGATCCGCGCATCCCTCTCATGGAGATGGATGTCGTGATCAACGACCCGAGTTTTGCCGAGGCTTGCGCGAAGGAGTTGTTGCGCCTCATGCAGTCGGCGGGCACAGACCTCTCAGGCCCGTAGTTTCCCGCCGCATCTTTTTGTGTATACTCGTCGGGGATGAAGACCATCGCACTGTTGAGCGTTTCCGCCCTCGCCGGCCTGTGCCTCGGGCTCGCGCTCGAATCCGGACCCCAGCCTGCGGCAGAGTCCGGACTGGCCGCCCCTCCGGCAATGGCGTCCGACAGTGCTGTCGCCGCGGCGGAATCCGTGCCGGTGGTTCTCCCGGGGCGGTCGGATGCCGAAACCCTC
Organism: Chthoniobacteraceae bacterium; assembly: GCA_044376515.1. Lineage (GTDB taxonomy): Bacteria > Verrucomicrobiota > Verrucomicrobiia > Chthoniobacterales > Chthoniobacteraceae > Chth-196. Next base: position 10,760 of record JBILKV010000066.1, read on the forward strand.
TCGGCACTGCCCGTGGAGCAGCAGCGGGACACCTTGGTGAAATGGGGAGCCAAGCCAGAAAACCTGCGCACCAGTGGAGACGAAGCCGCCATGTCAAGGGCGCTGAAAACGCTCGGCTACGAGCAGATCGTTGTTCTGCTCGAGACGCTTGCTTCTGCGACTGGCGGCAGTGGAGACTCCCGGGATTTTGTGCGCGTCGCGCTCAAGGAACGGCTTGCCGCGCTGGATCCCAGAAGTGCGCTTGAGAGGGGGCGGCAAAAAAACGATGCCCAGTTGCGGTCTGCCGCGTTCCTCGCCCTGATCACCCGTGACGCGGCCGAGGGGCTTCGGGCGGCGTTGCAGCTTTCGGAGTCGGAGCGTTCCGGTTTGTGGGATCTCGCCAAAGGAACCGACAAGCCCGGGGGCACTCTGGCCGATTTGAGGGCCTTCATTCTGGAGGTGCCGCAGTTCAAAGATCAGTACCTCTCCGTTGGCGTTGAGAGTATTCTGGGCGAGATGCTCGCTAAAAAAATGGCCTCGGATCCGGAGGGGGGGCTGGCGGAAATGCGCCAGTTTGCCGCCGATTTGCGCGCGATGAAAGCCGCCGCCGATCCCAAAGGGCAGCAGGCCTCCGGCGCCGAGTCGCAACCGCTCCATCTCACGATGGGAATGATGATGGAGCTGCGCGAGCTTTCACCCGAGGCCGCCCGCCGGGTGTTTGATTCCCTCAATGAAACAGAAAAAAATAAATTCATCGTTTCGCTGGAGGCTGCGTCCCGGCTCAGGGAACAGGGGGTGGATGCCGCGATTCGCTTTGCCGAGAGCCAGGTCGCTGAGGATTCCGTCAAGGAGGCCGCACGGGGCATCTGGCGTGGGTTGGCCCAGCAGGACCGGGTCTCTGCGCTGCAATGGGTCGATTCGCTGCCGGCGGGCTCGTTCAGGCAGGGGGTATTCGAGTCCCTGAAGTTTGATGCAGCCCTGCGCAACAGGGGTTTAGGGGCCACTCCCGAGGCCTTGCAGGCGGGGGCCGAGCTCCTTTCCCGCAATACGCAGCTTGATTATTTCGAGTTTCTCGCAGCGAAAAACGCGATGGGGCTCGCACCTAGTGAGTTGATTTCCGGCCTGCCCGTCCCGGAGACGGACAAACAGGAGCTCCGTCGCAGGCTCGTCCCTGTGAAGGTGAAGTGAGCGCCGAGAATCCCGGATCTCCGTTGTGACCATGTCGACGCGCTTGCTGCCCCTGTTGTGTCTGGTTGCCGCCGTCGCGGGCTTTGAGTGTGCTCACTTTTTCAAACACGTTGCGGTCCGACTCGTAAACCGCGGGCCTGTCGCGAAACAGACAGACACCCCACCCGGTTTGCCCCCGGCCTCGCCTGACGAAGGAAAAGTCCTGTCGGGCTTCGGTGCGCCCAAAACACGGGAGCGGCTCCAACACTTGAGAGCGATCATGAGCGGCGTGGAGCGAGCCGCCCCGGCTGACAAAAAACTCGTCCTGATGGATGCCATCAGCCAGATGGATCCCGACGCTCTGGTGCAGTTGCTCGGCGAAATCGCCGACGACGCCAATTTTTTCCAAACCTTCTCGCCAGAGTTTGAGCACGCCGCCCGGCGCCTCTCTGAGGTGGAGCCGGAAAAAGCGGCCGAATTGTGGCTCAATCGCAGGGGCGTCTTGCTGGGTGGAAGCGCCCTGCTGCTCCCGTGGGCTGGCAGGAATCCCGGGGCGTTTGCGGCGTGGAGCCTTGGCTTGCCACAGGACGCGCAGAGAGCCTTGGGAGCGGTGCTCGGGGATCTGGCCCGCAAGAACCCGCAGCAGTTCGCGGAACTGGCGCCGCAGTTGGCCACCTCACCCGCCGGGGCCGCCGGGGCGAGGGCCGCAATTCAAGGATTTCTCGAGAAGGGCAAAGCCGAAAAGCAAGAGCAGGCGAAATTGACGGCGGCTGCCCTGGCTTACGCAAAAGGTTTGCCCGAAGGAGCGATGCGCAGCGCGGCCCTCGTGGAGGCTGCCCAGAATGCGGATTTGAAAAAGTTAAATCTTGCCGCCAACGAGGAACTTCGCGACGCGCTTGCCGCTCTCGGGCCGCTGGAGTCCAAAACGGTGGCGAAAAAATTCGCCGAAACCGCCGACAAACTGCCGCAGGGGGCGTTGCGCGAAAGCGCCTTCGCGGCGCAGATGAGCGCCGCCGCTGAACGGGATCCGAAAAACGCCGCCAAAAAAGTGGAGGCGCTTTCCGGTTCCGCTGACTACCCCGCGGCGGTGCGCGGATTCGTGGACGCCACTGCCGCCAAGGACCCTGCCGCCGCCGCCGACTGGGCGCTCAGCATCGGGCTGCAGGGAGGGCAGCGCACGGCGGCTTTGGAGAAGGCCGCCGCGGAGTATTTCCGCCAGAAACCGGACGAGGCCCGCAAGTGGGTGGCCAGCGCACCCCTGAGTGCGGAGGAATATTTTCTGCTCACTGGCTTTCGGCGTTGAATGGCCGTTTTCCTTCGCGCTCGCTCCTGCTAAAGGCTTGCGCCATCATGGATGCCCACTCCCGTTCCTCCGCACTGTTTGCCGAAGCCCTGACCCTCATTCCCGGCGGAGTCAATTCGCCCGTGCGTGCGTTCCGCGGGGTGGGGGGGGAACCTTTCTTCGTGGACCGCGCCGAAGGAGCCCACATCTGGGACGTCGACGGCAGGCGGTACGTCGACTTTGTGGGAACCTGGGGACCCGCCATCCTTGGCCATGCGCCCACGGTGGTGCGCGATGCGATTTCGCAAACGGCGGAGCGCGGGGTGAGTTTTGGAATCCCCAACCCGCTGGAGGTCGAGATGGCTCGCACCATCGTCGACTGGGTGCCCGGCATTCAAAAGGTGCGGATGGTCAGCAGCGGAACCGAGGCGACCATGTCCTGTGTCCGTCTGGCGCGGGGCTTCACCAAACGCGACAAACTCGTCAAATTCGAGGGTTGCTACCACGGCCATGTCGACTCGCTCCTTGTAAAGGCCGGCAGCGGCGCGCTCACCCATGGAACGCCCGACAGCGCCGGGGTGCCGGCGGACCTCGCCGCTCTCACCCTGACGCTCCCCTACAACGATGCGGAGGCGTTGCGCGCCCTGTTTGCCTCCCGCGGCAGCGAAATCGCGGCGGTCATCGTGGAACCGGTTCCTGCGAACGCCGGTCTCTACCTGCCCAGGCCCGGTTATCTGGAACTGATGCGCCAACTGTGCACCGAGCACGGGAGCGTGTTGATTTTTGACGAAGTCATGACCGGCTTCCGGTTGGCCAAGGGCGGCTACCAAGAACTTTGCGGCATTGTCCCGGACCTGACCGCCCTCGGAAAGGTCATTGGCGGCGGCCTGCCCGTAGGGGCTTTCGGCGGACGCGCTGACATCATGAATTGTCTGTCCCCCGACGGTCCCGTCTACCAGGCGGGAACACTCTCGGGCAACCCGCTCGCGCTGGCCGCCGGTCTGGCGCAGTTGCGGGAGATGGCCCGCATCGACGGTTGGAGGCGGCTCGAGGAGACGGGGGCCGCTTTTGAAGCCGGTGTGCGGCGCGCCCTCAAGGCTTCCGGCAAGGATTACAATTTCCGGCGGATCGGCTCGATGTTCTGTCTGTATTTCACCTCCGCGGAAGTGCACGACCTCGCCTCGGCGCAACACAGCGACCGCGCCGGGTTTGCGCGCTTCTTCCATGGCTGCCGCGAACGGGGCGTCTATTTTGCCCCCTCGCAGTTTGAGGCGGGGTTCCTCTCGGTGGCCCACGCCCAGGTCGACCTCGACGCGGTCGAGAAAATCACCACGGAAGTCCTTTGCTCGCTGTAGCGGGCCCCCCTGCACGCCCGCCGACTTTGCGCGCATCCATCTTCCCATCATGATGCGTGCGTTTGTTCCTTGCTCCGCCCGGCCTCCGGCGGTTTAGTCCTTGGTCACCGTTCCATGTCTCAAGTCCATCCGCTGCTCTCCCTCCTCCAGAAGCGCATTGTGCTCATCGACGGCGCCATGGGCACCATGGTGCAGCGTTACAAGCTGGATGAAGCCGCCTACCGCGGGGAACGCTTCGCCAACTGGCGCGGCAAGGACCAGAAGGGGAACAACGAACTTCTTCTGCTTACCCGCCCCCGGGTGATCGAGGAAATCCACACCGGCTATCTGGAGGCCGGCTCCGACATTATCGAGACCAACACCTTCTCCGCGACCACCATCGGGGAGCATGACTTTCTCTTCGAGGGGGAACACGGGAAACGCAAGGATCCCGAATTCATCGAACGGGTGATCCGCGACTCCTTCATGCGGGAGACGGTCCGGGAGATGAACCTGGCAGCGGCCCGGATTGCCCGCGCCGCCGCCGACCGCGTTGAGGAACGTACGGGGCAGCCCAAGTTCGTGGCCGGGGCCATCGGGCCGATGCCGGTGACCCTCTCGATCTCGCCCGATGTGGGGGATTCCGGTTTCAGGACGGCGACCTTTGAGCAGTTGCGCTTCTCCTACAAGGAACAGGTCGAGGCGCTGCTGGAAGGCGGTGTCGACACGCTGCTGGTGGAGACCATTTTTGACACGCTCAACGCCAAGGCCGCCTTCGCCGCCATTCTGGAAGTGTTTGAGGAGCAGGGGATCGACGCGGTGCCCGCCGGCGGGGGAGGGCACCACACCCCGGGCCGCCGCCAGATTCCGATCATGGCCTCGGTGACCTTCACCCAGGCCAACAACGATCGCAACCTCACCGGCCAGACGCCCGAGGCCTTTTGGAATTCGATTTCGCATGTGCCGCTTTTGAGCGTGGGCATCAACTGCGCCCTTGGCCCCAAGGAAATGCGTCCCCGGGTGGAGGACCTCACCAAGTGTGCCCCCGTGTACCTGAGCGTGTACCCGAACGCGGGTCTTCCGGATCCGCTCTCCGAGACGGGTTTCCCGGAGACCCCCGAATCGCTCGCGCCGCAGTTGGGTGCGTGGGCACAGGAGGGGTTGCTCAACATCGTCGGCGGTTGCTGCGGGACCACTCCCGCGCACATCGCAACCATGGCGGCCGCCGTCCGCGAGCAGGCTCCGCGGACGTTCCCCGAAATCGGGGACAACGCCGCCCTGCGGCTCTCCGGTTTGGAGGCGTTCAACATTTCCTCCGCCACCAATTTCGTGAACGTGGGCGAGCGCACCAACGTCACGGGCTCGCCCAAGTTCCAGAAACTGGTGCTTGCCGGCGACTACGAGGGCGCGGTGGCGGTGGCCCGGCAGCAGGTTGAAAACGGCGCCCAGATCATCGACGTCAACATGGACGAGGGCATGCTCGACGGGGTCGCTGCGATGACCCGCTTCCTGCAGCTCATCGGTCCCGAACCGGACATCGCCCGGGTGCCGGTCATGGTGGATTCCTCCAAGTGGAGCGTTCTGGAGGCGGGGTTGCAGTGTCTGCAGGGCAAGGGGGTGGTCAATTCGATCTCCCTTAAGGAGGGGGAGGAGAAGTTTCTGGAGCAGGCGCGCCGGATCCGGCGTTACGGGGCCGCCGTGGTGGTGATGGCCTTCGACGAAATCGGACAGGCCGACAACCTCGCCAGACGTCAGGAAATTTGCGCCCGCTCCTACCGGTTGCTGGTGGAGAAAATTGGCTTCCCACCCTCCGACATCATTTTCGACCCCAACATTCTCACCGTCGCCACGGGCATCGAGGAACACCAGAACTACGCGGTCGACTTCATCGATTCGGTGCGCTGGATCAAGGCAAGCTTGCCCTCCGCCAAGGTGAGCGGCGGGGTGTCCAACATTTCCTTCAGTTTCCGCGGCAACAACCCGGTGCGCGAGGCGATGCATTCGGCCTTTCTGTTTCATGCCGTCCGGGCGGGTCTCGACATGGGCATCGTCAATGCGGGCATGCTGGAGGTTTATGAGGAGATTCCCCGGGCGCTCCTGGAACTGGTGGAGGACGTTCTGCTCAACCGGCGGCAAGATGCGACAGAACGGCTGGTGACCTTTGCCGACACCATCCGCGGGCGCGAAAAGACCGAAAGCGCCCAAGAAGAACAAGAGTGGCGGCGGGCCGGAGTCGAGGAGCGGCTCAAACATGCGCTCATCAAGGGTATCGTCGACCACATTGATGCGGATGCCGAGGAGGCCCGGCAGAAGTACGGCCGCCCCCTGTTGGTCATCGAGGGGCCGCTCATGGATGGGATGAATGTGGTCGGGGACCTGTTCGGTTCCGGAAAAATGTTTCTCCCGCAGGTGGTTAAGAGCGCACGCGTGATGAAAAAGGCGGTGGCCTACCTGACCCCGTTCATGGAGGAAGAGAAGGCCTCCGGCGGCGGTCGCGCGCAGGGTAAGGTGCTGCTGGCCACCGTCAAGGGGGACGTGCACGACATTGGCAAGAACATCGTGGGGGTGGTGTTGGGGTGCAACAATTACGAGGTCATCGACATCGGTGTGATGGTGCCTTGCGATAAAATCCTCGAGGCCGCGCGGCTTCACAAGGTCGACGTCATCGGGCTGAGCGGGCTGATCACCCCCTCCCTGGACGAGATGATTTTCGTCGCGCGCGAGTTGCAGCGCGAAGGCTTCACAACGCCGCTTCTCATCGGGGGCGCCACGACAAGCAAGGCGCATACGGCCGTCAAGATCGCCACGGTCTACGACCATCCGGTGCTCCATGTACTGGACGCCAGTCGGGCGGTGCCGACGGTCGGGGCGCTGATCAGTCCGGAGCAGAAGCGGAAGTTTGTCGCCGACAATGAGCGTCTGCAAGTGGCTCTGCGCAGCCAGCATCAGGGTTCCCGCGACGTCCTCGTATCACTCGAGCAGGCACGGTCCAATCGCATCCCCATCGCATGGCGGGCCGAGGACATCCCGCAGCCCAGTTTCACAGGGCCACGGATTTTGCAATCGCCCGTGGCGCCGCATGTGCAGGTGCCGGCGATGCAGTCCCTCGGAGCGCCCTTGGAGGAAATACGGCTCGAGGAGGTGGCTGCGTTCATCGACTGGGGACCCTTCTTTCACACGTGGGGATTGCGGGGCGTGTACCCGGCGATCTTCAACCACGAAAAATACGGCGAGACGGCCCGCCGCTTGTTTGAAGATGCGCAACTGCTCCTCAGTAGGATTGTATCCCAAAAGCTGCTCGGCCTGCGCGCTGTCTACGGACTCTTCCCCGCCGCCGGGTTCGGCGACGACGTGGCCGTGTTCACGGATACGACCCGGTGCAAGGAATGGGAACGGTTTTGTTTCCTCCGCCAGCAGAAGGAAAAGGAAACCGGCAAGCCGCACCGGAGCCTTTCCGACTTCATCGCACCACAACAGACGGGACTGGCCGACCATCTTGGGGCATTTGCGGTCACCTCCGGATTGGGCTTGCCCGAGTTGCTCGAGGAGTTTCGCGCCGCAGACGACGACTATCATGTGATCATGGCCGAGGCCCTCGCGGACCGCCTCGCCGAGGCATTGGCCGAATGGTTGCACGCGCGGGTCCGGAAAGAGTGGGGGTTCGGGGATTCTGAAACCCTGTCGATGGCCGAGATCATCGACGAAAAATACCGTGGCATCCGCCCCGCGGCCGGCTATCCCGCCTGTCCTGACCACACGGAGAAGGGGAAGCTCTGGCGTTTGCTCCGGGTGGAGGAGCGCACCGGAATCCGGTTGACGGAGAGCTACGCAATGTGGCCGGGTTCGAGTGTCAGCGGCCTGTATTTTGGTCATCCGCAGGCCGGTTATTTCGGGCTGGGAAACATCGGCAAGGACCAGGTGGCCGACTACGCCATCCGCAAGGGACTCCCCGAGCAGGAAGTCGAGCGCTGGCTGGGCCCGTGGCTCGGCTACAACCCGGGATAGCTCAGGGCAAAACGCGGGAGGGTCTTTGGCCCGAGTGGCCGCCCCGGATGATCAGGTCTCGCGGACTCCTCCGTGATGTGCCAGATTGGCGCACGTATGAATCCTACGCTACTCATCGTCGATGACGAGAAACACACCCGGGAGGGCTTGCGTGCCTCGCTGGAGGAAAGCTTCGACGTGTACATCGCCGCCGACCTGTCCGGTGCAATGGCGGTGCTTGAGCGCGAGCAGGTGGACGTGCTCCTGACGGACCTGCGGATCGGTGCGGAGGACGGGATGCAACTCATCGAGCGGGCCCTCGCCATGCCACACCGGCCGGTGATTGTCATGATGACTGCGTATGGTTCGGTAGACACGGCGGTCGAAGCCATGCGCCGCGGGGCCTACGATTTCATCTCCAAACCCGTCAACATTGACCGGCTCGAACTGATGCTCCGGCGCGCCCTGCGCTCCAAGGAGGTCGAGAAAGAGGTGGTGGAGCTCAAAAAACAGGTGGAGAAGCGCTTTGGACTGGAACGCTTGGTGGGCGAATCCGCCGCGATGCAGGAGATCTACGACACGATCAAGCAGGTGGCGCCCACTCGTGCGACGATCCTCATCCAGGGCGAAAGCGGCACGGGGAAGGAGCTCGTGGCACAGGCCCTGCACTCTTTGAGCGAGCGCTCCAAAGGCAGGTTCGTCGTGGTCCATTGCGCGGCACTCTCGCCGCAGTTGCTTGAGAGCGAATTGTTCGGCCACGAGAAGGGAGCCTTCACCGGCGCCACGGAGCGGAGGATCGGCCGCTTCGAGCAGGCCCACGGCGGAACGCTTTTCTTGGATGAGATCGGCGAGATCGACCAGGCTACGCAGGTCAAGTTGTTGCGGGTTCTGGGAGAGGAACGTTCCTTCGAGCGGGTGGGGGGTAACGCAAGCATCAAGGCCGATGTGCGGCTTGTGGCGGCAACCCACAAGGACCTGGCCAAGCTCGTACAGGAGGGGAAGTTCCGCGAGGACCTCTATTTTCGTCTGAATGTCGTCCCCCTGCCGCTGCCCCCGCTGCGCGCCCGCAAGGAGGATCTTCCGCTGTTGGTGCAGGCCTTTCTCAAACAGTTCTCGACGGAAAACGGCAAGCCCCAGCGTGAACTGACATCCGAGGCAATGCAGGCCATTCTGCACCACGACTGGCCGGGCAACGTGCGGGAATTGCGCACCGCCATCGAACACGGCGTCGTCATGGCCAGCGGCGTAAAAATCACGCTACGGGACCTGCCGGCGGCGGTCCGCAACTCCGGTCGCCCAAAGGATGCCGCAGCCGCCCCCCACGCGGTCCCCCAGTGGACGGCCCGCGAGGAGCGCTTTAACTTGCACCGACTGGAGGACCGGGCGATTTCGCAGGCCCTCGCCGAGGTCAAGGGCAACGTCACTCAGGCGGCGAAGCGTCTGGGGATTAGTCGGCGCACCCTCCACCGCAGGATCAAGGCGGCGGGCGGGGACACGCGCTGACCCCCTGGCAGGGCACGCCCCGCGGAAACGCAGCGACTCCAGAGGGTGCCGCGGTTGGCTTGCAGGTTGGATGCAGCAGACTCCGCTTGCGGGAGCAGAGACGCTCTTGGGATGGACGACGCCGGCGAATCAGAGACTCGAGGTGAAGGACTCCAAGTCTGGGCACATCACTGCTGTTTTTTGCAGCGCTTTGAGCACGGCCAAATCACAGATAGTGGACAATGTCGCTGCAAGCCCCTCTGGCACTCCGCCAAAGCGTACTTCCAGTAACTCGGACAAGGCCCGTTGTCGGGAGTGTATTTCACCTTCTCATCAAAGTGCCGGCTGTCAACGTTGGCATTGAGCACGTAATGAAAGAAACGTTCCACGGCTTCACGGCTAACGCCGGTGATGATGGCGCGGTCTCATAGCAGATCGTGGAGGAGTTCCCTCAGCGGGGGAGGGTCGGTCGTACGCCTGTCACCGGGTTGTCGGGAGCCGGAAACAACAGTCTGACCGATGGTTCGCGGATGGTCCCGAGGGGGAGGCGGGCGCTTGGATCCCATGATGCGCCTTCGGTTCAAGATAGCGCAAGGGAAGGCACCTCCAAATATTTGCCCGCCTGTATGCTAAAGAAAATTCCGAAAACGTGGGAACGGGCAAGAGAAAGAGTGAATCGCCCGTGTTTGTTTTTGACACATGCATCGCAGGGGACCAGTTATGTCTGAGGTGTCCAGTTAACCGGAGTTTGGCTGCACCCAGCGTGGCGCCAGATTGCCGCGCCACACCAACATTTTTGTCGATAATTAAAACATGAGCAAGGCTTTAGACTTGGGCTGCGGCCCGTCACCAAGAAACTTTTTTAATGCCGACGAAGCTTACGGGATTGATGTAAGGGATGATCTCGACAGGAACATTCTGAAGGCTGATCTAACCATAGCTCCCATTCCGTTCCCTGACGATTTCTTCAACTACGTGACGGCGTTTGATTTCCTCGAGCACATTCCTCGAGTCGTTTATGTTCCGGAGAGACGAAACGCTTTCATTG
>JBILKV010000215.1:0-7394 GCA_044376515.1 Chthoniobacteraceae bacterium
GGATCCTGACCGAAGAGTTCGACCGTCTTGCGCCAGGCGGCCTCCTGTCGGCCATTGAGCTCGCCAAGGTAAAGCACTTGCCTCTGGAGAACGCGCCCTCCTGAGATGCGGCGGTTTTCGACGACACTCCAGTAGAGGTGCTCTTTGCCATCCTTGCGGCGTTTTTTACAGCGGAGGAACATTCCTTATGAAACCACTGTGAGAAAAAGCCCCGCAAGGGGGTAGGTCGGCACTACAAGCACTTTGAAAAAATCGACTGCTCAAAATAAGGCACTTGCGATTTCAAAGTGCCCGAAAATAGCCGTTTTTAGACGCGAGTCCGCGAAGTAGGGCTAGCGGGAAATTTCAAGCCCAAGCTTGACTAACCTCATAGCAGCAGGAATTCGCTTTTGCCCCGTTTCCGCAACTCGCGCGCGCGGTATCGTCGCGGGGCGCGCTAAATCCTGGGGCTGCAATTGAACGATATATCCGCCCTAGTGGCCGGTCCCGCCGACGCGCTCCAGACGGACTTCGTCGAGGCAGCCCACGAAGTTCCCAAGCGTTAATTGCCACGTTTCATTCCTGGCCGCAGCCGTTGCAACCGCCGCCGCCCAGCCAGACTCGAGCGCCGGCTGAGTCGCAATTTGCTGGCCGTCCAAAAACACGCTGACTTTTTCAGCCCCCAACAGAATTTCCCACTTCTGCCAGCAAGACACCTTCACAAGCGTCGCTAACTCCGCGGAGGGAAGCAACCCCTTCTGCCCCCAGACGAGGCTTGGGGCAGCCGGTCGCGCATCCTTGCCAAAGCGAAGAGCAACAAGGGGGTCCCCCTTTTTTGGAGCGACCGAAAGCATTTGGACGTTTTTGACGTTGGTGCTGCCTTTTTCAAAGAACAGCCAGAAGGAAAGTTTGAGGTCTGTCTTGGCGGGGAGGGCGGGAAGGGGAAGGACAATCTCCGAGTCAAAACCATCGGTGCGCAGGGAAGCTCCCTCGTGCTTGAGGTTCCAGCCGACATTGTCGTCGGGGACGGGTGGAACGCCGTTGATTTTACCGCCTGCTTTGGTCACCAAGGTTTCGAGGGATGGCGCGTCGTGCGGGCGCGTGTCGTCAAAATTCAGAAGGAGAAGGGTCTGTGGATCCGCTGGTTTCGAAGTTGCGGCGTTTTTGGCGAGGCCGAGAAGCGAGGAGGCTGCGAAAACCCGGCGCCCTCCGGGAAGGATGACTTCGGCCTCGATGGGGATGGGACCGTTGGCGGCCAGCGTCGAGGAGAGACGTTCTCCCATGAACGGTTGGTTGCCGCGCACTTCCCAGACGATTTGGGCGCCCTCGAGGTTGGGGAGGCCTTCGACTTTGAGCTGGGCGTTGATTTTTTCGCCCTCCCTGGCAGCGGCCGGCAAGCCCACAATGGAGGCCTTTGGCGCCTTCCAGGGTTTGTTGGCCTCGGTGGAGCGTCCCATCAGCCAAGCGTGAGCAGCGAGCATTCTGGCAAGTCCGGGCACGACGAATTCGGCGGAGGTGTTGAAGCTGTCCGTGTTGCGGTCATACAGCGGCCACTTGCCGAGCTCGGGAGAAAAGAAGGCGTTCAGACCGTTGCGGTCGCCCACCTTGTAACGGTAAATGGAGAAGGGGCCTCCAATCAAGTTGCCGTACGGGATGCCCGAGGGAGGAAGAACACGCCAGTCGTTGGTGGAATACTGGTGGACGATCTCGCGGATCCAGTGCTGGCCGAGGCCGGTGACGAAACTGGTGTTGAGCGGGTTGGAACCCTGCTCGTAATTGACACTGCCCAAGACGGTGGCGATGGCAGCCTCGGGCTCGGAGCCGAGCAGGGCCGCGGGGATTGAGTCGTAGGCGTTTTCAAGCCCCCAGTACCAACCGGCGGACATGAACCGTTTGCTCTCCGAGGAAAGAGGCAGGCCGTAGGCGCAGCTCGCCGCCCGTTTGTTGGAGGCATCCCCAGCGGTTTTGATTTCCTGACGCATGCGCGCGAGGTACGCGGGATCGGCTTTGCCGGAGGCCGGGCGGTGGGAGACGTCGGCGAAGCAATAAACACGGGCGGCCGCGCCGTAGTATTCGAAGAGGTTGATCCAGCCCCAGACGCGGCTCTCCGGGCCATCGGGCACCGGCCACCAGCTTTTGAGATCGTCTTCGTAACGCTTTTCACCCGTGGCGGCAAACATGGCCGCGGCCGCGTACGAGAGCTCGTCCATCGCTCCAAAACGCAGCCCGTAGTGGCTGATTTTTTGCGAGGCACCGAGGAGGCCGTGTTCGGTGATGGCTTTGGTGAGGAATGCGTATCCCTTCTGGGCCCGAGCAGCATAGACCGCGGCTTGTTTTGGAAAGGCTTTGACGAAGGCGGGCGACGAACCGATTTCGGCCAGCGCACCGACAGCCGCAGCGGTGGCGCTCAGCGTTTTGGGAAAGACGACTTGCGGGTCGCCGTGATCGGGCAGGACGTCGCCTTCGTATTTGCGATTGATGGGGTATACCAAGAAATAGAAGGCGCCATCGTCGTCCTGCATTTTGGAGATGTAATCGGCCTCCCACGCCGCGAGTTGAAGGAGGTCGGATTTGCCATCGCCGCTTTCGGGCAGACCGAGGTTGTCCAGAGTTGCCGCGCCGGGGAACACATCGGCGGCGAAGGTCAGGTAGTGGACCACGCCCGCGGAGTTGGTCATGTACTTGCTATAGTCGCCTGCATCGTGGTGCCCTCCCGAGACATCGACGGTGCCGGTACGTACGAACGGATAAAGGGACTTGGAGACGTCCTCCAGCTTGGGCGCCGGGTGTTCTTTGGGACTTGGGAAACGTTCATTCACCATGCTTTTGATGAAGTCGTTGGTTTTTGTAAACCGCTGTTCCGGAGTGGGTACCGAGGCGTGAGTCGTGTGGCAGGGACCGTGGGCGAAACGTGTTTCAGGCAGGCCGATGGCTACGCCGCAGCGTTGGTGGAGCATCCCGAGGGCGTAGGAGCGTGCCCCGGCGGAGACGTTTTCCTCGGCAATCGTGAACGCGGAGGAGGAGCCCAAACCTACAACTCGGAGGCGGTAGAGCCCGGGCTTTTGGAGCGGGGTGAAATCCGCCTGCCAGACTTCTTGATAAAAAGGGGTGTTGAATCCCTGGTCTGGCCGGCGAGTGAGAGTCCCCTTAAAGACGGACTTGCCCGAGTGGGTGTCGATGATCTCAAACCCTTGGCTTGTCGCGGGGAGTTTCCATTCGCCCATGGGGCCGAGCCACATTCCGACGAAAGCCTGCTTGGGAAAAGACGGGACGTATCCGACTTGATTGATGTGCAGAGCCGGGTGCCATTGATCTTCTCCCCGAGACGCCAGAAAGGTTTCCTCTTTGCCTTGCGGGCCGGTTTTCGCGCGAACCTCCGTCTTGCCGGAGGGACTGTTTGTGGGCGCGCTCAAGCGCACAAAGACGTGCGAGAGTGTCCGGATGTCATAACGCTCGAAGGCTGCGTAAAGGAGTTCCCGGCGTATGGCGACTTCTGCCACGGGCATGTCCTTGCCGTCGACATTCACCTTCCAGGCTTGGGCAGAAGTGAGGGCGGCGTTGGTCTCGGAGGGCAGGTCCCACGGTGCGAGCGGCTCGGCAGCGGTCGCTTTTGTGGAAACCAAACGGAGTTCCAGCAAATCCGGTGCGAGCCAGGTCAGCGAGGATTCCCCGGCGTTTGGAAGAGCGGCCGCATTGGGGTAAAGAGGATCAACGGGTGCGGGTTTTGGGGTGGCGGCCCTGAGCGCGGGTTGCCCCAAACAAAGGCTCAGAAATAGAGGCAGGGCGGTTCGCAAATGGGTGCGAGTCATGGGGTGAATAGGGGTGTTAAAGGGGTGTTAAAGGGGTGTTAAAGGGGGAGTGGCCCGTGTAGACGGTGAATCTGCGTCAGGGGGCGTGTTTTGAAAGAAGTTGGTGTGGAGGAGGTTTAGTTTTTGCGGGCGGCTTTCTGTGGCTGGAATGCTTCGTGAAATGTGCGCACGCAAGATTCTAGCGGACGTCGGAGTTGGCTTCGTCCAGAAAATCAGGCTTCTGGTGATCGAGGCTCATCCATAGGCCTCCGAAATCGTGCAGCCTGTGGAGAACTGGAGGAGGTGTGACGGGGGGCTGCCAGTAGGAGCGCAGGGAGTGCGGAGGTTGTTCTGCTGCGGGCAGGGTTCCAAACGAGGCACTTTTAACTAAGATGGAACCATGCCCCGTTGCGAAGGGCAGGACGATTCCGACGGCTGCAATGGTTTCGGGAAAAAGGGCCTGCTGGGAGCGTTGCATTTCTGTACAAGACCCCTGGGCGTAGACGCACATAAAATCCGAAAATGGCACCACCAGCTCAGACCACGTCTCTGCTGGTAGAAGGCGGCGGGTTGTGTAAAAACCGAAGGAAGGCGCCGAGGCAATGTCGGCTGTCGCGGCCAGGACATTTTTCTGGCTGACCAGCAGGTAGTCAAATTTGGCGCCTGGTCCGGCATAGTTGGAGCGGGCGAACGCCTCCTGCAGTTCGGGCTTTGGGGCCATTGCTTCCCAGGGAAAGTCTGCGTCTCCATGGGGCGAGACAAACACCACGAAATCAACGGCGCGCGCGTCGGTACCGTTGATTTTGAAGCGGTAGTTGCGCGGCAGGTTGGGCAGGTTTGTTTGGAGAGTCCAGCTGAGAGCGTTCGCCTCGGCGGGGGCTTTTGTTTTGAAGCTGACGATCTGGCCCTCTTCCATCCAGACGCACTCAGCGCGCAGGGCTCGTGTGTTTTGTGCGATGTCCACCAGGCTTATTCTTGGCGCCGGATAGGCGATACCTTCTTGCCTGATAAAGGAGGAGGTCTTTTGGAACTGCTCGGGCACAGGGCGGAGTTCTGAGTGCGGCCTGCGACGGTAGCCTTGCTCAAAGGAGTCGAGAGTCGAGTAGCCGTGGGCCACGGTGCAGACATTTTTGAGGGCCGCAGTGGACGAGTTAAAATCCACGATGGGAGAGCGGTTCACGGCGGCATTCGCGAAGTCGGGAAAGGGCTTGCCCTCATTGCGTGCGACGAGTTCGAACTGATCGAAAAGAACGGTGGTTTCGCCGGCGGGGCGGAGTTTTTCGGGGAGCGCTAGTACATAGAGTTGCAAGGGTTCCTGCGCCCAACGCGTGTATGCAACCACGGGAAGGTCCTTGGTAAAATTGGCACGCCGGAAGTTGCGGAGGATGGGGTGGTTTAGAGAAAATTCGACCGTCTGCCAGCCCTCGCTGGTTTCAAGAAGTTGGGGATCGCAAAAAACATCGGAGCAACCCATCTGACTGACGGGGCCGCCCACCGAGACGAGCGCCCTTCCTGAGCGCACCCATATTCTGGCTCTGACGGCGTCGGCTTCCGGGGGCAAAAAGGGACTTGAAATTGTTGTGAGGGAAACGAAGGGCAGCGGTTGCTCTCGATCTGAGTTCCAGCCTTTCCACCGCCACGTAAAATTTGCCGGGATGGCGACTTCCAAGCAACGGCCCCCGGCTTCGCCCTTTGCAGACAAACTTGCTTTCAGTGGCAGTCCCGCTCGCAGAGGAGGGGGCGTGGCGGTTTCAAAGTCCTGTAGCAATTCGATAACGCGTCCATCCGCGTGGCTGAGCGGTGGCGATGCGAGCAGGGCGATCACGGCAAATACGGCGGCACGGAGGGTGCGCGTTGTTTGGAGGGGACCCATGGGAAGGGGAGCAGGGCAAGGGTTGTGAATCTGGAGAGGCGGCTGTGGCGGGAAAAAATGATAGCAGGAATTCGCTTTTGCCCCGTTTCCGCAACTCGCGCGCGCGGTATCGTCGTGGGGCGCGCTAAAGAACGCTTGCCGGGAACAGGCAAACACCGTCGGGGTCAAAAGGCGAAAGATTGCACTAGCACAAGAAGCGCCCGTGGGCACCCACAACCGCACTTACCCCGGCAACGATTCAATTAGGATATCATCCAAAAGAAAGGGCCCGAAACCGATGAAGTTGACCGATTCCTTTTCGCAATCGGACCGCTTGAGCTCAAGGGAGAGGGTTTCGCGCCCGTCAATCCACAGCGTCCACTTTGTGCCGACATTCTCCACCACAAACCGGTACCACTGACCTGTAACCAGCCCGGAGGCTGCCTTCGCGCTGGCCCCGGGAATCCCGTACGCGCTTCCGAAGGTGCCCTCGGGCTTTTCCAAAACCGCCGGATCCAGCGTTTTACCGGCCAGCTTCGGATGGTTGACGTCCCGGGTGAACTCCCGCTCGCCGATGGAAGTGTCGTCGCCCGCGCCCGGTTTCAGAACCCGGGTCACGACATCGCCGATGTGCCAAAGCACGCTGACGGGTTTTCCCGGCCTGAGCGGCGCGTTGATGAGCATGTCCATCATCGCCCCCTCGCCCTCAAACTTGATCCGGTAGGAAACCCGCACGTTGTGCGCCTTAAACCGCGGGTCGATCGACTTTCCGTGCGCCTTGCCCGGATGCGCCTTGCCATCGTAAATGCAGGCAATCGCACCGTCGCGAATCTCCCACGTTTCAGGGATGTTCCATGTCGGACCGCCGCCCCAGAGCTTGGGTTCCGCGCGCTGTTCCCCCCCGCCGAAATCCTCCTTGATCAACAGGGTCCCCGGGAGATTGCTCTGTCCATGGGCTGTTGGACCTGGGGCGCAGAGGGCCGCGGCAACCGCGGCGAAACAAGGAAGGAAGCGGGCGTACATAGGTCTGAGGCTGATGCTTGGATGGAGGGTCTTCATTTGGTTTGAATGATAGATGACATGAGGTTGTCGAGCGGCGCGAGAATTCGCTTTTGCCCCGTTTCCGCAACTCGCGCGCGCGGTATCGTCGCGGGGCGCGCTAAAAAGCCTGAACATTTCACAGTCCCGGTCGGAATGAGATAAATGGAATGCGGCGGAGCCGAATCATCTGGAAATGGATCAATGCGTCCCCAAATGGGGGAGGAAGGTCAACGATGGGCAGCATTTTTCCCATACCCCGCAATCTGCAGGGTGCCGTCGCGGAAGTCGATAACTCCCCCGATGGCAGTGAGAAAGGCTCCGCTGAGCAGACCTTGGTAAGAGGCCTTGCCATCGCCAGCAATCACCAACACGTTCTCAATTTGAACCGTGGTTCCATTGCCGATGCCGAAGGTGGAAGACTTCACATATCCCGTGCGGATGATTTGTCGACCGTGGGCCGAATGATAGATGACATGAGGTTGTCGAGCGGCGCGCGATCCCGCGATCTGAAAGGCCATGACAACCATCAAACCATCCCAATCAACCGCCTCCTACGACTCCATCAAACTCGGCATTGACGCCCACGCCCAGTATTACTGGGTAAGCCGTCAGGTCGACGGGGCGACTCCACAGCCCGTGCAGAAGATGACCTACGACGAGCTCCTGCTCTTTGTGGTTAAACAACAGAAGCTCACCCGTAACGTGGTGACCTGTTATGAGGCGGGTGCGTTCGG